>JAGXHK010000086.1 GCA_024636255.1 Desulfuromonadales bacterium
ATCATCGACAATCTGTTCGAGAACGTTCAGCAGCGCCTCGCCGATATGGCCGGCAAAGAGCCGGAGCGTTTCAATGAACTGCTCTGGACCTTTTTTTCCAGTGCCCGCAAACTTCTCTCCGCAGAAAAATTCCATTTGTACGTGGGAGAAGGGGCCGAAGCTTTTCTCAGGCGCGCGCGTGAACAACGGGAAGTTGAGGTCCGACAGGAGGAGGGCTATTACGGAGTGATTCTGGAAACAGTGGATGGAAAAATCCGCTGCGATTATACGGTCCGGTCGTTGCTGCGCTCCCTGCGGGCAACCCGGGAAGCGGAAATCCGCGAACTCCTCTTCGAGAATAAGGAATGAGCGCTAAAAATAAAGACGGAGAGAATTCGACAGGCGAGGTCATCTGGGTGAGCGGACCGGTGGTCAAGGCCAGGGGAATGCGGCACTTCCGGATGCTTGAGCTCGTTTTCGCCGGCAAAGACCGGCTGGTGGGCGAGCTCATCGAGCTCGACGGGGATGTGGGTACCATCCAGATTTACGAAGACACCTCAGGGATGCGCCCCGGAGAGCCGGTGAAAGGAACCGGCAACCCGCTTTCCGTCGAACTTGGGCCGGGACTCATTGGGCGAACCTTCGATGGCATTCAGCGCCCTCTGGAACGGCTCAGGGAACAGACCGGGGATTTCATCCGCCGGGGCACGCAGGTCCCGCGACTGGACAGAGAGCAGAGATGGGATTTTGAGCCCCGCCTTGAAGAAAACACGGACGTCGCGGGCGGGGAGATTCTCGGGGTCGTGCAGGAAACCCCCATGGTCGAGCATCGGATCCTCGTCCCCCCGGGCACCAGAGGGAGACTGACCTCAATCGCTGCGGCCGGCAGCTACACGGTCGAGGACGCGATCGCGACGGTTACCCATGAAAAAGGCGAGACGACATTACACATGTACCATAATTGGGAGGTCCGTCGCCCGCGGCCGGTCCGGGAGCGGCTGCGCACCGCGGCGCCGCTGGTGACGGGACAACGCGTCATCGATGTGTTCTTTCCTCTGGTCAAAGGGGGCGTTGCCGCCATTCCCGGCGGGTTCGGGACCGGAAAGACGGTCATACAGCACAATCTGGCCAAATGGTGCGATGCCCATATCATCATTTACATCGGCTGCGGCGAGCGCGGCAACGAAATGACAGATGTGCTGAACGAATTTCCCGAACTGCGCGACCCGCGCTCCGGCAATTCGCTGATGGATCGCACCATCCTCATCGCCAATACCTCCAACATGCCGGTCGCGGCGCGCGAAGCCAGCATCTATACCGGCGTGACCCTGGCCGAATACTTTCGGGACATGGGATACCATGTGGCCGTGATGGCCGATTCCACCTCCCGCTGGGCCGAGGCGCTGCGGGAGATTTCCGGGCGCCTCGAAGAGATGCCGGCTGAAGAGGGCTTCCCGGCCTATCTGGCGAGCCAACTGGCGGAATTTTATGAACGCGGCGGTCACGTCAGATCGCTTTGCAACAACGAGGGATCCGTCTCGATCATCGGGTCGGTGTCGCCGCCGGGGGGCGATTTCTCCGAACCCGTCACGCAGCACACAAAGAGATTCGTCCGCGCGTTCTGGGCCCTGGATAAAGAGCTGGCCTCGGCCAGGTTTTTTCCGGCCATTAATCCGCAGACCTCGTACAGTGAATATGTCGATGCCGTTCTGCCCTGGTGGCAGGATGAAACCGGTGAGGCCGTGGGCAGATACCTTGAGCAGGCCCGGGCTATTCTACGCGCGTATCAGAAACTGCAGCAGATCGTGCGGCTGATCGGCGAAGACGCTCTGCCGGATGAACAGAAAATGACCCTGCTCTCCGCCCGCTTGATCCGCGAAGGATTTCTTCAGCAAAGCGCTTTCGACCCGGTCGACATGTTCGCGTTTCCGCTGAAGCAGGCCCGCATGCTGAGGGCGATTCTGCGTTTCTGCGACATGGGCCGCGTTCTAGTAAAAAAAGGCGTTCCGGTCTACCGGGTGCGCGAGCTGTCTTCCTTCGGTTCGTTGATGCGCATGAAGGCCAGCATTGAAAACGAAAAGACCGAAGAGATTTTGAAACTGCAGGGCCAGGTCGAAGAAGAAATGCATCGCCTGGCCCGGGAAGCGCAGATCTCCGAAGAAGAGCTCGGAACGGAAATAAGGTCACAGGAGACCGGCGGAAAGGAAGAGGGCGGCGAAGCGGAAAAAGGTCTCGAAGAGCGTGCCGACCAGATGATGGAAGAGCACACTAAGGCCGACCTTTATCAAGAAGCGAAACAGCACGACATCAAGGGGCGCAGTTCCATGACCAAAGAAGAACTCGCAGAGAGTCTTGCCAGAGAACGCGAAGAGGACCGCGAAAAATCATGAACATGGGGCAGCGCGAGTATATCGGAATATCGCGGGCCAAAGGTCCTCTGGCCTTTGTCGAAGGAATACGCGACGTCGGCTTCAACGAGCGGGTCGAGATGACGCTGCCCGATGGCCGCCTGCTTCAGGGAAGAGTTCTGGAAATCAGCACCGAGCTGGCTGTCGTCGAGGTTTTTGCCGGCACCGGAGGCCTTGATCTCTCCAGTGTGCGCCTCAGGTTCGCGGGCCGGCCGTTTCAGATCCCGGTCCACGACCAGATGCTGGGGCGCGTCTTCAACGGCCTCTGCGAACCTCTCGACGGGGGGCCTGCGCCGGTATCGAAAACGATGCGCGATGTGGGCGGACAACCCCTGAATCCGGTCGCCCGCGCTTATCCCCGGAATTTCATCCAAACGGGCATTTCGACCATCGACGGCATGAATACCTTGATCCGGGGACAGAAACTGCCGATCTTCTCCGGCTCCGGCCTGCCGCATAACGAACTTGCTTCCCAGATTATCCGCCAGGCAAACATCGGCGGCGGCGAAGATTTTGCCCTGGTATTTGCCGCGATCGGCGTCAAGCACGACGTGGCCCGCATGTTCCAGGATGTCTTTGAAGAAGGCGGCGTGACCGAAAAAGTGGTGATGTTTCTGAACCTGGCGGATGACCCCTCGATCGAGCGGATTCTCACCCCCCGCACGGCCCTGACCCTAGCCGAGTATCTGGCTTTCGACAGGGGGCTGCACGTTCTGGTGGTGATGACGGATATGAACAATTACGGCGAAGCGCTGCGCGAGGTCGCGACTGCGAAAGGAGAGATTCCCAGCCGCAAGGGATTTCCCGGCTACCTGTACTCCGATCTGGCATCGATTTACGAGCGGGCCGGAAGAATCCGCGATAAAAAGGGCTCGATCACCCAGCTGCCGATGCTGACCATGCCGAATGACGATATTACCCATCCCATCCCCGATCTCACCGGCTACATTACCGAAGGTCAGATCGTGCTCGATCGGGACCTGCACAAAAAAGGCATCTATCCGCCGATCAATCCTCTGCCGTCGCTGTCGCGCCTGATGGATGCGGGGATCGGGTCCGGCAAGACCCGGGAAGACCACGAGCACCTCTCCTCTCAGCTTTACGCCGCCTACTCCCAGGTCAGGCAGGTGGAGAGGCTGGCCTCGATTATCGGCGAAGAAGAGCTCTCCGAGGTGGACCGCAGTTATCTTTCGTTCGGGCAGGAGTTCGAGAAAGAGTTCATTGCGCAGAGACCGGACGAAAACCGGACCATGGAGGAGACTCTCGATCGAGGCTGGGAGCGCCTCGCGGTTCTTCCCCGAAGCGAGCTGACCCGGGTTTCGGAGGCGGAGATCGAGAAATATCTGAATAAAAGGTAATTCGCAAAGAAAAAGGACTGCCATGGAACGGCTCGCTGTCTCCCCGACCCGCAGCAACCTGATGCAACTCAGGGACGAGCTTGAGTTTGCCTACCAGGGCAAAGAGCTGCTCTCGCAGAAACGAGAGGTCCTGGTCATGGAACTGATGCGGCTTCGCGAAGACAGTGAACGGGTGCGCTCGGAGCTGGATGAACTGCTGGCCCGCGCCTATGATTCCTTCTCGGTTTCGGCGATGCGCGAAGGTTTTGCGGCGATGGAGCGTCTCGCCCTGTCCGTTCCGGATGTGCCGCACCTCGATTTTCGCGAGCGCCATGTCATGGGGGTCGTCCTGCCCACGGTTGAAAGCGAAACTCTGCAATGGCAGCTCTCTCATAGCGTGATGCCAGGCTCTTCTGCAAGCGATCAGACCATCGCCCTGTTTATCGAGGTCTCCCGGAAACTTCTCGCCGTCGCGGAAATCGAAACGGCGATTTATCGCCTCGCCATGGAGACGCGCAAAACGCTGCGTCGCGAGCGTGCTCTCGAAAATCTCTTCATCCCCCAGTTTCAGAGCACGATCCGGTTTCTCGAGGAAACGCTGGAAGAAAAAGAGCGTGAAGAGCTCTATCAGAAAAAGCATATCAAGGAGAAGCTGCAGTCATGACTCCGGAAAAATCCTTCTTTAAAAAGATGCTCCTTCCCGTTGACGGATCGGATGCTTCGTTGAAGGCGGCCGAATATGCCCTGCGCCTTGCGGCCTGTGAGCAGTGCGACGTTCTGGTGCTGCATGTGGTCGATGAGGATGTCGCCGACGACATGGCCAGCTTCTCGGACCGGTCCCGTGAAGCGGTTCTGGAGAAGATGAAGAGCAGCGGCCGCGAATATATCAACGACATTCAGAAAAAAGCCGACGATCAGAAGCTCGGGATCGAGACGGTCGTCGCTGTGGGAATCCCGAGCCGGATCATCTTATCGGCGGCAAGAGAGCGGGAAATCGACCTCATCGTCATGGGGACGGTCGGTCGCAAGGGAGCGCGCCGGGTGCTGATCGGCAGCGTGACCGAGCGGGTGATCGAGCATTCGCACATCCCTGTTCTGGTGGTAAAGTGAATTCTTGGAAACATGTCTGAGGAGACCGGATTTATGAGACATTGTGCAGTTTTTATTTTATGGTTTCTGGCTCTGGCGCCGCTGGCAGGCTGCCAGGAAAATGAACAGGAGGCTCGCCCCGCGAAAGTCGCCGTCACGGCGAGCAACGCCTATGAAACCTATTTCGGAGCGCCGCCGAAGGTGACCGGGGGACAGTGCTATGCGCTGGTCGGATTTTATCCGCGCGCGGATAATCCTGCCAAGGTCACCCCGATTCCGCATTTTGTGATCACGGAAGAAAATCAGCAGCAGCTGCTCGTCGAACAGCTGATCAAAGGCGGAGCGGTCCCCGGGCTTGAAAATGTTTTTGTCAATCCATTCCCGCCGGGGACGACGCTGCTTTCCCTGACCGTGAATGGCGCCACCATGAACGTCGATCTGTCCCCCGAGGTGCTTGAGCAGACCGATCCGATCCTGCAGAAAGGGCTGCTGGCCTCGATTGGACATTCGGTAGTTCAGTTCGAGCCGGTCGAGAATCTGGTTGTCACCGCGGCGGGAACTCCGCTTCCTTGGATGCCTGGCCTGAACTACGTGCCTCTGCGCGCCAGCGTGATCGCCCCGCAGAAACCGCGGCTGCTGCAGGCGGTGGTCGAAGAGCATGCAGGCGCGCAGGGTGCGCACGAGATTCTGTTTTTCTTCGACCGCCCGGTCGAGGTCGGCGAATTCACCCTCGCGGATGCCAGCGGAGAGGAAATCTCGGGCGAATACTACACCTCCGTCTTCGATATGGCCGTGGTCCTGCATCCGGAGAATCCAGACCGTTTTACTGCCGGGAAGCGTGTACAGGTCGCCTGGCAGGTCACCGATCGTCTCGGCCGGGCAGCTTCCGGCCAGCAAACCCTGGTCCTGCAGCATCAGGAACATCCCTGAACACCGATGGTCAAACCAATTTCATCTCTCGGCGTGGTATACATTGACAACCTCGGCGCGAAGTTGGTTAAATACCGACTTTGAGCGTCGCCGTCGTCACGACGGCCATCTTCGAACCTGCTTCGGGAGGATAAGGAATGAATCCGCTGGCTGCCGAACTCAATGAAATGCTTTCACAACACAATGTGCATGTTCTGGAATCGCTCTCCGATCTGGGAAAGAACCTTTTCTTTCCCAAGGGGATTCTGACCCAGTCGGCCGAGGCCAAGGAGAAGGCCCACAAGTTCAATGCGACGATCGGCATCGCCACGGAGAAGGGCGGTCCCATGTACCTGCAGTGCATTCAGGACAAGCTCTCCGCCTTTGATCCGAAAGATATTTATCCCTACGCGCCGCCTGCCGGCAAACCCGAGCTGCGCAAACTCTGGCGCGAAAAGATGATCGAGGAGAACCCGAGCCTCGAGGGCAAGCATTTCAGCCTGCCGATCGTCACCAGCGCCCTGACGCACGGTCTCTCCATTGTCGCCGACCTGTTCATGGATCCCGGCGACCACCTGATTCTGCCCGAGATGCTCTGGGGGAACTACAATCTGACCTTTGCGACCCGCCGCGGCGCGATCGTCAAGAAATATCCCACGTTTACGGTGGCCGGCGGCTTCGATGTCGACGCGTTCAAGGCCGTGCTGCGCAACAGCGCCGAAGAAAAAGGCAAAGCCGTCGTCCTGCTGAACTTCCCGAACAATCCCAGCGGCTACACCCCCACCGTTGCCGAAGGCGATGCCATCGTCGCCGCCATCAAAGAGGTCGCCGAAGGCGGATGCAACGTGGTCGCTATCACGGATGATGCCTACTTCGGGCTGTTCTACGAAGATTCGATGAAAGAGTCGCTCTTCGGCAAGCTGGCCAATATCGATCCGCGGGTTCTTGCGGTCAAGCTCGACGGCGCCACCAAAGAGGACTACGTCTGGGGTTTCCGCACCGGCTTCATCACCTTTGCCGACGGTCAGAATTACGAGAATCCGCCGGTGATGACCGCGCTTGAGAAGAAGACTCTTGGCATAATCCGCGCCACGATCTCGAATTGCCCGCATCCCTCGCAGACGTTTGTCATCGAGGCGTTGAAAAGCCCTGATTTCAAAAAGCAGAAGCGGGAAAAATTCGAAACCATGAAGGGACGCTCCCTCAAGGTCAAGGAGGTGCTCGACAGCGGCAAGTACGACAAGTCGTTCTCGTACTATCCGTTCAATTCGGGCTACTTCATGTGCCTGAAGCTCAAGACCGTCGATGCCGAGCGCCTGCGTGTCCATCTGCTCGACAAATATGGAGTGGGTGCCATCTCCATCGGCAAGACCGACCTGCGCATCGCTTTCTCCTGTATCGAGGAGCAGGATGTGGCCGAGCTGTTCGACCTCATCCACCAGGGGGTTCAGGATCTTTCCTGACCCTGTTTCTGGCGATCAAAGAGGTCCGCTTCGGCGGGCCTCTTTGCTTTTGAGGGGAACCTGAGCGCGCATGTCTCTTGCCCTTGGTAAAACGGCCTGCCGGGTCCTGGAGCAATTGGCCGGACTGCTGCGCCCCGGCGAATCCTGCCATCTGGTGGGGGGCGCCCTGCGCGATGCCCTGCGCGGAGTCCCCTCGAAAGATCTTGATTTTGCCACGCCCTGCGATCCCACGGAACTGGCCCGGCGCTTCGCCCTGCATTCCGGCGGCACCTGGTTTTCACTCGATGCCGAACGCCGGCAGAGCCGGGTCGTTCTGAAGGCGGCGGCAGAAGAGGGGGAGGCGACCTGTGACTTCGCCCCCTACCGGGGGCCGGATCTGGCCGCCGATCTGAGCCGGCGCGATTTCACCATCAACGCGCTGGCGCTCCCGGTCTGCGGGCCGTTGACGGCTGAGGCCCTGTTCGATCCTGCAGGCGGACGCGCTGATCTCGATGCGGGCATTCTGCGTGCCTGCTTTCCCGCCACCTTTCGCGACGATCCCCTGCGCACCCTGCGCGCGGTCCGGTTCGCCTCTTCGCTGAACCTGCAGATCGAAGCCGGTACGGCCCGGTGGCTCATCGAGGCGGTTCCCGCGTTGTCTCAGGTTGCCGCCGAGCGGGTCCGCACGGAGATTAGCGCTGTTTTTTCGCTTTCTGAATCCGTGCCCGGCGTGCGGATCCTGCTCGAGAGCTCTTTGGCCGAAGCGGTTTTCGGCAAGGCAGAACCCGGTTTCGACAGGCAGGCCTGCTGCGCAGATCTTGAGAGGATCGATCGAAAGATCTTCCGGCTGCTTTGCTCGGGTGGCTGCCTTGCCGGGAACTGTCGTGAGCCGCTGGAGGATGGGGTACAGGGGATGACGGCGCTGCGCCTGGCCACGTTTCTGCGCCGCTGGAATCCTGCATTTCCTGAGCGGACTTTGCAGAGCCAGCTTCGCTTCGCAAAGCGAACGGCCTCCGTTCTTCGCTCGCTGCTTGAGCTGAAGCCAGAAGAGGGCATGCGGCTGCAAACGCCTCCGCCGACCATTCGAGGGCAGGCCCTCTGGGTCGCATCCCTGGGCCCTGTGCCCGGCCTGAATCTGATCTGGTTGACGGTAGTTTCTGCTGACGATAACGCAGTCTGCAGCGATCAGGCCGAGAAAATCTGCAGGAATTATCGTGAGATATCCCGCGACGGCCGAATCCCCGACCTGGTGCACGGTGACTGGGTTCGAAACTGTCTGAACCTCGAGGGACCTGCCGTCGGCAGGGCGCTGGCGACCGTTCGGAAAGCCGAGATCGAAGGACGCGTCCAATCCGTTCAGGAAGCGCGCAAGGTCTTGATTTCCCAACAGCAAAAAGGCGTTGACAAAGGATAGGCGGGTTCCTATAATCAGCCTTCGTTTCACGCGGGAATAACTCAGTGGTAGAGTGTCAGCTTCCCAAGCTGAAGGTCGCGGGTTCGAATCCCGTTTCCCGCTCCAAAAGAAAAAACAGGCCCTCCTTCCCCAGCCGGGAGGGGGGCTTTTCTTTTTCCCGCGGAGTCAGTAAGAATGAATAAGACGGATACGTCCAAAAGAGAAATCGAGGTCAGCTGTCCTCAGTGCAGAAAGAAGGTGGCGTGGCATGGCAATCCTTTTCGGCCCTTTTGTTCGGAGCGCTGCAAGCTAATCGATCTCGGCAAATGGGCTGAAGGAGAATACTCCATCCCGGGCCAACCGGCACCGGGCGAAGAGGAAGAGAACGAATCCTGAATCATCCTACCGAAAGGATTGGCTTTATGTACCATCTGACCATACATACCCATTTCGCCGCGGCCCACAACCTGATCAATTACCAGGGGGACTGCGAGAACCTGCACGGCCACAACTGGAAGATTGAGGTGACGGTCAAGGCTCACGAACTCGACCGGGCAGGGCTGGCCATCGACTTCAAGGTCCTCAAGAAAGAGACCAACAAAATTCTCGATCTGCTTGACCACAAGTACCTGAACGAGGTCGAACCCTTCGACCGGATCAGCCCATCGTCCGAAAATCTCTCGCGCTTTATCTACGAGCAGCTCGGCGCCGTTCTGAACGACAGCAACGTCACAGTCGAGCGGATTACCGTGTGGGAGTCGGATAATGCCTGTGCAAGCTACAGTGAGGAATGAAGGGACCCTGATTGAGATCTTCTCCTCGATTCAGGGAGAGGGATTGCTGGTGGGCGCCCGACAGATATTCGTGCGCCTGGCCGGCTGCAATCTGGCGTGCGCGTACTGCGATACCCCCTTTGATGCCCCGTCCAATTGCAGAATCGAAGATGCCCCGGGCTCGGGCGTCTTCACGAACCTGCCCAACCCGGTCGGGCTCGAGACGCTTTTCAACGTTCTGCATCGCTGGCATGACGCCGCGCCGGGGCTGCATCACTCGCTCAGCCTGACCGGCGGCGAACCGCTGGTGCAGGCGGACGTGCTTGAAGAATGGCTCCCGCTGCTGCGCCGGCTCTTCCCCATCTACCTCGAAACCAATGGCACATTGCCGGAGAAGCTCGCGCCTCTGCTCGATCACATCGACTGGATATCGATGGATCTCAAACTCGAATCCCTCTCCGGTGCGCCGACGCCCTGGGGTCTGCATCGCGATTTTCTGAAGCAGGCGCGCAAGAAAAATACCTATGTCAAGGTGGTGGTCGGCGACGAGACGAGGGATGAAGAGATTGAAAAAGCGGCCCACCTGGTGCATGAGACAGCACCGGATATTCTACTGATTCTGCAGCCGGTCACGAGGCGCGCCCCTGCCGGGCTGACTCCGGAACGGCTGCTGCGGATGCAATCACTGATCGCAGGGATTCATTCACAGGTGCGGATTATCCCACAGACTCACCGCTTCATCGGAGTTTTGTAGACGTTGAATGGACGTGCCAGAATCCGGTCTCGCATCCCGCGGAGGTTTTGAGACGATGATCATTGCCGAAATGACCATGACGGAGTTCGCTGCCGGTCTGCGCCGCACGCGCACCGTGTTCATCCCCTTCGGTGCCGTGGAGGAGCATGGCCCGCATCTTCCCCTTTCAACCGACACGATGCAGGCCGAAGCGGTAGGAAAGAAACTGGCTCAGCGAAAGCCGGTTTTTGTTGCGCCGGCGGTTCCCTATGGCGTCTGCCGTTCGACCTCCGCCCACCCCGGAACCCTCTCGATCACCACAGAAACCCTGAAGGCCCTGACCCTTGATATCGTAACGGCCCTCTATCGGCAGGGCCTGCGCAATTTTATCCTTCTGACGGGACACGCCGGCGGGACTCACGGCGCCGCGCTGATCGACGCCGGAGAGGTTCTTCTGGCGCGTTTCGCCGATCTGAATATTGCCGTGCTGACGGAATACCAGCTCGCTGCGCAGCAGGGCCGCGCCATCATCGAAACGCCTGACGATTCGCATGCCGGCGAAATTGAAACCTCGCGCATTCTGCACATGCATCCCGATCTGGTGAAAGGGAGTGCCCTGGAAGAGTATCCGGATTTCCCAAACGGGATCCTGGTGCGGGACAAGCGCCGTTACTGGCCGGGCGGGGTCTGGGGAGATCCGACGAAAGCCACTGCGCAGAAAGGGGCGCACATCGAAGAGGCCGTCGTCGATGCGTTAGAGCGGGTTGTGGAAGAGCTCGAGGCGTTGCGGACCGAATCTATTCCTCCCGCACCACCCGATTAAGTTCCTCGAGAAGTTTCTCAAGATCGGCCCGGTGAACGCCGGCGCCGTGTTCCACCTGTTCAAGGTCTGCGATCTGGCATTCCATGCAGGAGAGCCCGAATTTCCTGAACACCTCGATGGTCTGCGGGTGCCTGCGGATCACATCGGCAATAATCATATCTTTGGTGACCATCGTTAATCTCCTTTATCTGCGCGGAATTTGTTTTCCAGGGCGATGCGCACTTCCGGTGGGACGAACGTGTCGACCGGACCGCCCATCGAGGCGATTTCCTTGACGATCGAAGAACTCAGATATCCGTAGGAAACTGAGGTCATCATGAAGAGAGTTTCCACCTCTTTGTGCACTGCGCGGTTGGTCTGGGCCAGCTGAAATTCGTATTCGAAATCGGAGACGGCCCGCAGACCCCGAATGATGATCCGGGACCCTCGATTCAAAACGTAGTCGACAAGAAGACCGTCGAACGTATCGAGCGAGACCCGCGCGTCATCACCGATGACTTCGGCAACCAGATCGAGGCGCTCCTGGATGGAAAACAGGGAGCGTTTTTCGGAATTGCGCGCCACGGCAATGATCAATTCGTCGAAGACTTCGAGACTGCGCTTGATAATATCGAGATGGCCGTAGGTGATGGGGTCGAATGATCCGGGGTAGACCGCAATGTGCCTGTTCATGGCCGGCTGTCCTCGTCATCGAAATGCGTGAAAAGATGAATTGCGGCGCTTCCATACCTACGGTGCAGAACCCGCACCAGATCTCCATAGCGCTCAGCGAAGTCGGACCTGACGCCGGCCTCGACGCAAAGAAACCCTCTTTCGGCAAGCAGCCCCGCCTCGGCGATTGCCTGGATGCAGGTCCCGGCCAACTCCTGTGCATAGGGCGGATCAAGAAAGATCAACCCGAAGGGACCGCGAACACGCAGACGGGGGAGGGCGGTGAGGACATCGCTGCGAAGAAAATCGATCCGGTCCTCAAATCCGCAGGCCTTTGAATTTGCGGGAATCAACCGACCTGCCTGGGTCCCCTTATCGACCAGTACGGCTCGCTGAGCGCCGCGGCTGAGCGCTTCCAGCGACATCGCCCCGGTGCCGGCGAAGAGGTCGAGAACCTGAAGCCCCTCCAGAGAACCCAGGCGGCTGACCAGCATGCTGAAAATCGCCTCGCGGGTGCGATCGGACGTGGGCCGAATATCCTTTCCGGTCAATCCTGCCAGTTTGCGCCCCCTGGCCATGCCGCCGATGATTCGCACCTTGTTCTTCCCCCGCCCGGATAAGTTGGCTTAAGTGTTTGAAAACTGTCAGGAAAATAGCATGTTATAAGGTTCCGGTCAAGGTTAAAGCACCCCCGGGGCGCGCTTGACATCGCGGGAGCTGGAACGTTTAATGGCGGCTGATCATTTTTCTTCAACCCCGAAGCACAGGATACCGCATTCAATGGAACGCCCAGATTTGGCCCCTTACGCGGCGCGCAGCTCGCAAAGCCGCGGCCGTCTGTACCCGGAGCAGCGCAAAGACGATCGTCCCGCCTTTGAGCGTGATCGCGACCGCATCATTCACTGCGCCGCCTTCCGCCGGCTCGAATACAAGACCCAGGTTTTCGTCAACCACGAAGGCGATTACTATCGCACCCGCCTGACGCATTCCCTCGAGGTCGCCCAGATCGGCCGCGGCATTGCCCGTCGTCTGAATCTCAATGAAGACCTGGTTGAAGCCCTTGCGCTGGCCCATGACCTCGGGCATACCCCCTTCGGCCATACCGGCGAAGAGGTGCTCGGCCGTCTGATGAAAAACCACGGCGGCTTCGAGCACAACCGGCAGTCGCTGCGAATTGTCGAGGTTCTCGAAGAACGTTATCCGGATTTCGACGGATTGAACCTGAGCTGGGAGACCCGGGAAGGAATCATCAAGCATTCCTCGAATTATCAACTCTCGGGCGAGCCGTCCCTGGTAGAATATCACCCGGGCGAGGCGCCGTGCATCGAAGCGCAGCTGATCGATCTGGCTGACGAAATCGCCTACAACAATCATGATATTGATGACGGTTTGCAGGCGGGATACATCTCTCTCGGTGAGCTTTCTGAGATCGCCCTCTGGCGCGAAGCCTGGGAGATCGTTGCGGATAAATTCCCCCGCCTGAGCGAAAGCCGGCATATCTATCAGACGATCAGCCATCTCATCGGTCTTCTGATCGGCGATCTGGTCGAGACGACCGGCAGCACGATTTCTCAATGCGGGATCAGGACCATCGAAGATGTGCGCCGCATGGATTGCAGCCTCGTCTCCTTTTCATCCCGCATCCAGAACCAAAACCAGGAACTCAAAAACTTTCTGCGCAGCCGTCTCTACCGCCACTATAAGGTCGAGCGCATGCGGGTCAAAGCCGAGCGCATTCTCGTTTTTCTGTTTGAGGCTTTCGAGCGCAACCCCAACCTGCTGGCGCGCCCCGTTCAGGAAAAATTCTCCAGGCATGGCATGCAGCGGGTGATCTGCGACTATATTGCCGGCATGACCGATCGCTATGCTTTCGATGAATACAGGCGTCTGTTCGAGCCGTATGAGCCGGTCTAAAAGGTATTTGCAAAAACTCATTGTGCTTCGCTTAGAAGCTATGGTATACAAAACATGAGAGTTTTCTAGTACTTTTTCCGAGGGTGCGAAAAGGGTTCGTCAGGGCAGGGAGGCCCGGTGGACCGGAGGTCGAAAATTCGCGCCTTCTCTGCCACAGGGTTCACGGATGGACCGACCCAAGAGTCTGCTGCGCGGCCAGCGCTGCAGACCACGACAGGAGAGGTCTGCAGCCGGCGCAGGAAACCGGTTCGCTCTCAAGATATCGCTTGCCTATTCTCTGGCGGGAGGCCTGTGGATTCTACTGAGCGACGGGATGATCTCGACGCTGGTGAGCGATCCTCTGCGCCTGCGCACAATCCAGACCGGCAAGGGCTGGGTGTTTGTTCTCATCTCCTCGTTTCTTCTCTTCTTCATCATCCGCTATTATCGAAAGATTCTTTATCGCAACGAAGAGTATTTCAACGAAATGGTGCGCGGGGTCTCTTCCGCCACCGGCGACACCTTCTTCAATCTCCTGGTTCAGAGTCTTGGCGATGCGCTCAACGCCGACTATGTTCTGATCGGCGAACTTTTTGGCGAGGAGCGCGAGTCCGTGCGCACGGTCGCAGTGTACGCCCGCGGTCGCGATATGGAAAACCTCTCTTTCCCGCTGGCCGGAACGCCCTGCGAGAGAGTTATCGCCGAAGGTTTGTGCAGTTTCGAAGAGGGCGTGCGTCAGAAGTTTCCTCTCGATCATATCGCAGCCGAGATGGGGGTGGAGAGTTATGTCGGCGTGCCGCTTTTCGATGCGAGCGGCCGGGTCATCGGGCCGATGGCGGTAATGGGGCGAAAACCCCTTGAGAACATCGTGCTGGCGGAAAAAATGCTCTTGGTTTTCGCCGTGCGCGCCGCCGCGGAACTGGAGCGCGCCCGTTCTGAGAAAACGATTCAGTACATGGCCTTTTACGACCCTCTCACCGGTCTGCCCAACGGGCGCCTGTTCAATGACCGGCTCAGTCAGATCCTGGCGAATGCCGAGCGAACGAAACGCTTTCCAGCAGTCATGTTCATCGATCTCGACCGCTTTAAAAACATCAACGACACCCTCGGTCACGTCGCGGGAGATGAGCTTCTCAAGGCGGTGGCGGAGCGCCTGGCCTCTGTACTACGGAAAGAGGATACCGTTGCGCGCCTGGGGGGCGACGAATTTCTCGTCCTGCTTCCCGACATTCGCGTGGCTGAGGATGGAGCCAGCATTGCTGCCAAGCTGATCGACGCCATGAAGCCGAGCTTTTCCATCAACGGGATCGAGTTGCATGTGGCTCTGAGCATCGGCATCGCGATTTTTCCCTTTGACGGGGACTGTCCGGACAGTCTCCTGAAAAACGCTGACACGGCCCTGAATCGGGCCAAGGAGCTGGGTCGCAATAATTATCAGTTCTATCTGTCAGAAATGAACGAGAGATCGCTGCACCGCCTCGGCATGGAGAGCATGCTGCGCAAAGCGCTTGAGCGCGGCGAGTTCCTGCTGCACTTTCAACCCCAGTACACCCTTTATGACCAGAAGGTGATCGGATTCGAAGCGCTGGTGCGCTGGCAACATCCCGAAAAGGGGATGATCTCGCCGGGAGAATTTATTCCCTTGGCGGAAGAGACAGGACTGATCGGCCCCATCGGCGAGTGGGTGCTGCGTACGGCCTGCCATCAGAATAAAGCCTGGCAGAATGCCGGCTTTGAGCCGAAGCGGATGGCCGTGAATATCTCGGCGCGTCAGTTCTATCGGCAGGACATGGTCGGACTGGTCAAGCAGATATTGAGCGAAACGGGGCTTGAGCCTTGCTGGCTTGAACTCGAGATCACCGAAAGCCTCATTATGCAGGACGTAGAAGAGGCCATCCACAAGCTGACAAAGATTCGGGAGATCGGTGTGCAGATCGCCATAGACGATTTCGGGACCGGCTATTCGTCGCTGAGTTATCTGCAGAGATTTCCTGTCGACACCCTTAAGATCGACCGATCTTTCGTCAGGGATCTGACGGGCAGTGTCGATGGCAGCGCGATAGTCGATGCGGTCATCGCGCTGGCCCATTCTCTGAAGCTCAAAGTCGTGGCGGAAGGCGTGGAAACGGATGAGCAGATGAATCTTCTGCGGATCAAAGACTGCGACAGAGTGCAGGGATTTCTGCTCAGCAAGCCGCAACCGGTCGACCGGCTGGCGCGCTTCCTGAGCCGCCCCCATCGCTTGCAAAAAGAAAACTCAAACCCGATACCGGAAGACAACCTCGTCAAAAAAATCAATCAGAGATAATCAGCGCGGCAGTTCGATGCGCTGCTCTTCGCTCGGACGATAGAGAAGAATCGTGTTGCCCAGCACCTGAGCCACGGCGGCGTCGGACTTTTCAGCGAGAACTTCAGCGGCCTCTTTTCGCTCCAGCAGACAGGTGCGCTGGATTTTGACTTTGACCAGTTCGTGAGCGCTGAGGTTGTCATCGAGCGATTGAAGGAGGTTTTCGGTCACTCCATCCTTGCCGACCATGATCGTGGGTTCGATGTGATGTCCCAGCCCCCTGATATAGCGGGCCTGTTTTCCTGTCAGTTTGCGCATCAAAAAAGTCCTTTCTGGATTTTCCGAAAAAGGGGTATCTTACACACCTCTCCCTGGCCACTCAACTCAAATATTTACGGCGGGAAGCCCCGGGTATCATTGACCTTTCCCGGTAGTTTCGATAGTCTTTTTTTGAAGCCCCGCCGTTTCTTCGCCTGATCGGGCGGTCTGTGCTCTCCTGCAATTTCTGGAAACAGGCATGAAACCCTGGAAAACGCCCAAAAGTCCCCTCGAAAAAGGTTATACATTCGCTCTGAAAACAACGCTCGCGTACCTTGTTTTCGGCTTTCTCTGGGTCGTTTACTCCGACCGCCTCCTTGCCGTGCTCGTCCCCGATCCCGACCTTCTGGCGGTTTTCCAAATGTACACGGGATGGTTTTTCGTCGCCATGACCGGTCTTCTGCTTTTTTTGCTGATCAGTCACTACCTAGGGCTGATATCACGGCGCGAAGAACGATTCTACATGATATCGCGCGGTGTCACCGGTGAAGTCGGTGAAGCATTTTTTTCATCTCTGGTCCGGAGCCTGACCGAAGCTTTCGACGTCGACTGTGCTGTTCTCGCGGAATTCGACGAAAAACAACCGGGCGTCGCGCGCACTGTCGCTGTTTATCTTGATGGTCGGCTGCAGGAGAATTTCTCTTTCGAACTGGCGGGAACTCCGTGCATGAAGATGCAGCAAAGCGAGACCTGCTGGTGTGCCCGGGATGTCAGCGCCCGACTCGGCGAGGAGCACCCGTTTCGTCGTATCGGCGTTGAAAGTTGTCTCTCGGTTCCCATGTGCGATGCGCGCCAGCGCCATCTCGGCGCGCTGGTGATTCTATCCCGGCGCCATCTGCGTCAGAAAACGATGGCCGAGTCGATGCTGAAAATCTTTGCCATGCGGGCTGCGGCCGAACTCGAGCGCCGGCGCAGCGAGAAAACCATTGAGCACATGGCGTTTTACAATCATCTCACTGATCTTCCCAACGCCCGACGGCTTCACCAGATGCTCGGCCAGGCACTTGGCGATGCGCATAAGAAGCAAAGTCAGCTGGCCGTTCTTTATCTCGACTTCGATCGTTTCAAAATGATCGAGCGCACCCTGGGGCACCGCCTCGGCTCACGGGTTCTGCGCGGAACCGCCGAGCGGCTCAAACAGAGCTGCCGATCGCAGGATATTCTTGCCCATCTGGGTGCCGACGAATTCGTGGTCGTTCTGACCGAGATTTGCAGCACTCAGGATGTCAGGAATCGAGCACGGGACCTGTTCGAGGCACTCAAGGCGCCGTTTTCATTTGGCGACCACCAGCTTCACGTGACTGCGAGCATTGGTATCGCCCTTTATCCGCAGGACGGAGAAGATAGCGAAACACTGCTGAAAAACGCCGATGCAGCGATGAGTCGGGCCAAGATTCTGGGACGCAACAATCTGCAGTTCTATTCATCCGAGATGTTTCACAGCTCTTTCCAGTCGCTGGTTCTTGAAAACCGCCTGCACGGCGCACTGGAGCGAGACGAGTTTCTGGTTCTGTATCAGCCGCAGATTGATCTGCACACCGGCTTTATAAACGGCATGGAGGCGCTGGTATCGTGGAAACAGGCGGATCAGAAGCCGGTTTCGCCTTCCGATTTTATTCCCTTGGCGGAAGAGACCGGATTGATCGATCCGCTCGGAGAGTGGATCATGGCCGAGGCTTGCCGCCAGAACAGAAAATGGCAGCAGCTCGGGCTGATACCGCAACGCGTATCGGTCAATGTCTCGGCGCGGCAGTTCTATGCCAGGGACCTTGTCGATATGGTGGCCCGCATCCTTCGCGAAACCGGCCTTGAACCGCAGTGGCTCGGGCTGGAGATCACTGAAAGCCTTCTGATTCAGGATGTCCAGAAAACGATCAAAACCCTCAGAAGTCTTGCAGACCTCGGGGTCCAGGTCACGATCGATGATTTCGGCACCGGGTATTCTTCACTGAGCTACCTGAAAAACTTTCCGCTGCACGGGCTCAAAATCGATCAGTCTTTTATTCATGACATTCCGCAGCAAAAGGGTGCATGTACAATTGCCGCAACGATTATCGCCATGGCCCACGCTCTTGAGCTGAGCGTGATCGCCGAAGGTGTCGAGAATCGTGCGCAGAGGGATTATCTGATAGAGAAGGATTGCGACAAGGTTCAGGGTTTTCTCTACAGCCGGGCTCTGACAGCCGAGGCCATGAGCCGCTATCTGCAGGGCGAAATGAAAAAAATGGCGGGCTGACCGAAGCAGACTTCCGGCCGGGATATGCGGCACGAATCTGGCCGCGAGCCGTCAAATAATCGAAAAGAAGGGAAGATAGGTATCGACGCCGCCGAGATAAAGGTTGTATTGCGATTCGAGAGCTTCCTTGCAGGCAAGTGCCGGCAGCCCCTTGACGATGTTGGTGCGCAGGCCGAGCCAGCCAACAGCGTCATGGCGGCCGAGACTCACCATGTAGCCGCTTTCTCGATACGTGTAGGCTGACATCGTTTTCCTCTCAGCCTGGGCCCGGATATTTGCCGCCACCAGCTTCCCCTTGCGCATAGCCGCCTGAGCGCTGAGTCTGTTCAGCCCGTGTCCCTGATAAATGCTGCAGTCACCGGCCGCAAAAACATTCTCCAGAGTGTCACCGGCCAGAACGCGCCCGAAGCGGTCGGTATTCAGGGTCAGGGGAAAGGGGGCAACGCCCGGAAAAAGCAAGGTGTGGCGCGATGGCAGATCGAATGTTTCATGACGGGACAGATCTTCGACGATGATACGGTCCCGGGCCTGCTTCATGTATCGGGTGCAGGGCACAAAGTCAATCCCCGCCTCGGCAAGGCGTTTGAGCACGACGCGGTGCAGACCCGCAGGCAGCTCCGCAAGGGTGCGCTCTTCCAGAGAGATCAGGCGAAGCGAAACGGCCGTCTTTTTCTTTCTCAGCACATTTGAGAGCTCGAACAGAAACTGCACGCCGGTGGCGCCGGCTCCGACCACGGTGACGTATTTGGATCTGTTATTTGCGGCAGCGATGGACTCGATCACCTCGCGACCGAGGTCCTTGCGAAAGTCTTCCTGGGTGTAAACGCCCTCGCCTGAGGGGAGTTTGCGGGGGCGGGAGCCCGTGGCCACAACCAGGGCGTCGAAGGAAAGGTCTTCATGGGCGAGCGGCAGACGGCCGGCAGCGCTCCAGAGATTCAGCTTTTCTTCCGTGACGTCAATGGCTTCGCGATGATGAATAAAGCCGTATTTTGATCCCAGGGCAGAAAAAGGCTCGCAGAACCGTTGCAGGGGGGTCTGCAGTGTTTCGTGCAGGCGCGTCAGCTTGCAGTGTTCGCTGCGCGGATCGATCAGGTGGAGCTCCGCGCCTGTTTTGCGTCGATGCAGCTCGATAAGGCAGGGCAGCCCGGCGTAACCACCACCGATGACAACGATTCGCATGGGGTTCCTCTTTAGATCTCCAGCAGAACGTCAGGCTTCCAGAACAAAGCCGACCGCCGCGAACAGAAACTTCCCGCCGAAAAGATTCTGCAACTCGGCCGCCCTTTGCTGTCCAGTGCAGTGCGCAGCGCAGATCCGCTCGACACGAAATTTCTTGAGAGCATCCACCGTCTGGTCGAACTGCGCGTCATCCGCGGCAACCAGGTGGGTGCCTCCGATAATGGCATGAATCCGATTTCTGGCCGTTTTTTCCAGGGCGTGCTCCATGATGTTGACCAGCCCGGCATGCGCGCAGCCGAGAATCAGAACCAATCCCTTGCGTGTATTGATGATAAGGCTGTTATCGTCTCGAATGGGGTCCTGAGCCTCGGTTTCATCCTCCTGCACGATCTTCATCGATGCATCGCCTTTCTCAAAACCGGTCCGCTGCGGGACCTCGCCGGTCAGCCAGATTCCCGGCGCAATCGGCGCAAAATTCTCCTGCAGGCAGAAACGGGCGCCGAGACTCTCCAGATAGGCGCGCCGATAGGGCAGGCCGATGAATCGGTGCGCATGTTCCGTTATCCGCCAGCGCTCGGTGAAGATATCCGGATGAGCGAAGACGTCCACAACGCCAGTGGTGCGCAGCAGGTCCGGCAGGCCGCCTGTGTGATCGTAATGCCCGTGACTGAGGATCACGGCGCGCAGCGCACCAAGATTCTTGTCCAGGAGGCGGGCATTTCTGATAAGACCGAGCCCCTGTCCGGTATCGAAAAGGAAGCTGCCGTGATCGGTTTCCAGCAAACAGGCGAAACCGTGCTCGCCGATCAATGGTGTCGGTCGACCAACCGAATTTTCGCACAGTACGGTAAGCTTCACACTGATGGGCCGATCGCTGCCGCGCATCATCCGGCCCGTTCGGCTTTCTTCGCCGTCTGCACGCGCTCGGCATCGCGCATGGCGACGTTGACCAGGGCCTGCTCGCCATCGACGAGCACGCGCCAGAGATCCTCGCTGTCCCCCATGCCGACCTTGATCAGATAGGAGGCGATACTCAGGCAGGTGCGGGCCTTGAACAACTCGACCTCGGAGAGAAAGCTGCGATTGTTCCAGCCGGTGAAGGCGAGATAGGTATCAAGGAAAATTTTTTCGGGGGCCTTTTGCCGCACCTGCTCGCGGTGGAAAAGTTGATTGCGGTATTGGGCCAGAAACGTCCCCACGTCAAAAGCCGGTGGCAGGCAGTAGGAACTATCGAAATCGATGACCGCCACAAATGTCGTGCCGCGATCATCGGGATTATCCTGCCCGATGAAAATGTTCTTCAGATGAAAATCGCCGTGCCCCTGCACCAGCCTATGCTCCTGGTCTGCATACAACCGGTTTTCGATTTTGAGGACACGATCCATGATCTCGGTGGCACGACGGGTCTGCGGATGGCCGATATCGGTGAAGCTCTCCAGGTAATGCTGAACCCGGCCCGTTTCACGCTCGAAAAATTCGTGCGGCGGGGTGACCTGCAGGGCACACTTATGCAGTTTCGCAAGCCACTGTGCCGCCAGGCGCAGGGCGTATTTTGCACTCTCGGCATCGGCCCGAACAAGCCGGTCATGCAGCGATTTGCCGCGCACCCCTTCTTCGATCAGCGTGCGGCTCTCCGGGTCGCTGCCGAGGGGCCTGGGAACCCGGAAGCGGCCTTCGGAGAAGCCGTTTCGGGCAATCTGTTCAATAATACGATAGGAACGCTCCGCCGACTTCCATTTCGAGTCGTGATGGTGTGATTTGACAATGATTTTTTCGCGGCGATCATCGAACCCCTTGGTGCCGATGGTCAGTTCGGTGACCTGGATCTGGCTCCCGGCGCGTGGAATCTCCTTAAAGAACGGACGGCAGCGACCGTTGCGGATCTCTTCGGCGAGTTCGCGGACGTTCTGCACGGGGTGGTCGAAGATGGTGGGGTAGGTCCCGGTATAGCTTAATGCGTGCGTATCGGTGCCGCCGATTGCCGTGAATTTAAGGTGATGCCAGTCACGCAGTCCGCGGGTGTTCTCGGCCACGCTGTGGTTGGCATTGAAGATCTCGACGGCATCGAGAAGAGGGTCGAGCAGAGCATCCGCCCCCGGTCGTTTCTGCTTGCGGTAGGGGTGGGCCCAGACCAGCGCCGCATCCGGAAAACGATGACGGATCTCAGAAAGGGGCGTCCCGGCGGGAATCGTTTCATCCGCTGCATAGACCAGAACATCTCCGAAATCGGACGTCTTGACTTCCTGGGCGGGGAAAATGAGAAAATAATCGGGAAGCCCGGCCCGTGTGCGCAGCTCGGAGATTTCGGCGTTGCTCCAGAGAAAGTGATGGTCGGTCAGAACGATGCCCTGCAGTTCTTTTGCCAGGGCCCGCTGCACCAGCTCGACGGCCGAAACGTGACTGCAGGTTGAGTGTTCAGAGGTATGTGCATGCATTTCAACGATCATAGGTTTTCTTTCCAAAGCCGTGACTTTGCAGTTAACCTGCCAGCCGAGCATACTCTTTTCCTCTCCTCGCCGGACTGCGTCAACGCCGGAAGGTCGGATCCAGGAGGAGATCGTCGTTTACGGAGCCACCATCGTGGGTTCATTCGGTGCTCTGCGAGAGAATATAAGCAACGGCAGCTTCGATTTCGTCATAGGTCAGGTGTGGATTTCCGCCTTTGGGCGGCATGTAACCGAGGTCTCCCTCGTATCCTTGAACGCTGTGTCTGATCAGGGTATCCACGCCTTTTTCAAGTCTCTCCTGCCAGTACCCGGTGTCCCCGACCCGCGGCGCTGCGCCTCGTCCCTCTGCGTGGCAGGAGGCGCAGTTCTCGAGATAGATCTGTCGGCCATTTTCGAGCTTTTCTTTCGTTACCGTGAAGCGGGGAGTCAGCAGGAACCTCTTTTCGGTAAAGATCGCAAGAAAACCGAGAATGATGATCACGATAATCAGCCCGGTGAATCTGTTTTTCTTTTGCCGGGAATCATCCATGCGCGAATTCTTCCCCCCTTTTCAGAATAGAATCAATGCACATCTTATACTTTTAACAGATACACAGATGAATTTCAGGCAAAACGCGATGATTTGGCATGTCATGGGGTTGCGCATCCTTTGGACCTCTGATAACTGGTTTTAGAAGAAGCCGACAACTTGGCTCAAGGTGCACCGCGGGATAAAAGGGAGTTCGTGATGGGTTTTCCTCAGATGGAAGAAGAACGGGAAGTGGTGGGGCTTGAACAGGCACTTAAATTGAAGGAAGAGGGATGGCTGATGATTTCAGCTCATCTTCCCGGAGAGGCCCAGCCGGGAATAGTGAATCCGGACCTGGTCTATCGCATGGGGCGCCCCAAGCGGTATGAAGACAAAAACCCCCGGGAGTAAAATCGGGAGCGGGGCAACATTTTCGAAACCGGGGATGGAAGACGCGCATGCGCCGATATCGGCGCATGCGCGTCTTCAACCCTCCTACTTCTTATGGCAGTCCGCACAGCCTGTCGGTCCACTCTGGTCCTGATGGCAGCTCCTGCACAGCTTATGGAAGGCGTCTTTGGGTTTGGGCGCGCCCTCCTTGACGCCATGGCAGTCTCTGCACTTCGGCGTCTCGAGCCCGGTGTGGTGACAGGTGGCGCAGTCGATCTTCTGCTCATCCTGATGGGCGCCATGGGGGAAGGTCACATCCCCCATCCGGACGGAAAAGACGACGTCTTTCGGGCCGTGATGAGCCAACAGGATCCCAGCCGGCATCAACAGAGCAAGCATCATAAGTAGTGCGAACATTTTTTTCATCATGTACACTCCTCCTTCGCGGGAAAAAATATATTGCAAAAAGTTTAGCGGCAAAGACTATCTTTTCAAACGTAAATTATCCAATCCTTTTGCAAGGGAGGTTTTTCGATGAGCGCAACAGACTGGAGTGCTGCGGATCTTCTGCAGCTCTCGGGAGGATACTGGGGAGCCTGCGCGCTGCATACCGGGGTTAAGCTGGACGTGTTTACGCCTGTCTCAGAGCAGGGCTCGACCGCAGCGCAGCTGGCGCAGAAAATTGGTGCCGACGCCCGCGCTCTTGACATGCTGCTGAATGCGCTGGTCGCCCTCGGCCTGTTGCGCAAAGATGGCGCGCACTTCACCGGCACGCCTTTTTCAAACCGGCATCTGGCAAAAGACGGAACGGAGTATCTGGGGCACATCATCCAGCACCATTACCACCTGATGGCCTCCTGGACGCGGCTGCCCGAAGCCGTCGTCAGCGGCGAGCAGGTGCGCGAGAGCGCCGCACAGAGCGAGGAGGAATACCGCGAGAATTTTCTGATGGGAATGTTCGATCTTGCCATGGCCATGGCACCCAAGCTCGTCCCCCATATCGACCTGAATGGGCGTCGCCGTCTGCTTGATCTCGGCGGGGGGCCGGGGACTTACGCGATCAACTTCTGCCGCCACAATCCAGGGCTGCAGGCGACGGTTTACGATCTGCCGGCCACACGTCCGTTTGCCGAGAAGACCATCGCCCGCTT
The DNA here is from genome assembly GCA_024636255.1 of Desulfuromonadales bacterium. Taxonomy (GTDB): domain Bacteria; phylum Desulfobacterota; class Desulfuromonadia; order Desulfuromonadales; family Geoalkalibacteraceae; genus JAGXHK01. Next base: position 23,947 of record JAGXHK010000086.1, read on the forward strand.
CGGGCTCGATGACCGCATTTCTTTCGAAGACGGTGATTTTATCGCGGAGGGGATTTCCGGCTCCTACGACGTGGCCTGGTTGTCGCACATCCTGCACAGCGAAGATCCCGCGGGCTGCGCAACGATCATCGAAAAGGCGGTCTCAGCACTTGAGCCCGATGGGCTGATTCTGGTGCATGAATTCATCCTTGATGACACACGGGACGCTCCGCTTTTTCCGGCGCTCTTTTCCCTGAACATGCTGCTTGGCACCACCTCCGGGCAGGCGTACAGCCAACAGGAGGTTGTCAGCATGCTCAGCACCGGCGGCATTCAAGATGTACATCGCCTTGATCTCGAGCTTCCGAATGGAGCCGGTGTCATCGCGGGCCGGAAGAAGAGGTGAATCCAGTTGGGCTGACAGCGAGCAGAACGCGCAGGCTCGCAGGAAAACAATTGATTTTCAGTCTACTGGAATGAACATAGTGGGTGAGGGGCAGGGGAAAGTTCACCTGCCGTTTTGAAGCGAACGGTAGGCCGAGGGCGTTATGCCCTCGAAGGCCTTGAAGCAGCGAATAAAACTCCCTACGTCTGAAAAACCCATTTCTGCTGCTGTGCTGCCGATCTTTCTGTCAGCTTCGCGCAGCATCGACTTGGCTCTTTGAACTTTCATGTACTTGACGAAGCGCACCGGGCTCATGCCGGTAAAACTCTTGAAGGCGCGGCTGAAATGATACTTGCTCATATTGGCGCGATCGGCAAGGGTATCCAGGTGGATCACTTTCTCGAGATTGTCTTCCATGTAACGTACCGCACGCTGGATATACTCGGGAATATCTTCCCGCTCTTCACTCCCGGCCAGCCCATGGGAAAATCGTGTCCCAAGTGACATGAAAAATCTTTTTTCGTGGACGCTGCGTTTGACCCGCAGCAGATTCGATGCGATTTCTCCGAAATTGTCGAGGTTCAGGGGTTTGCGGTGATAATCGCGGGCGCCGCAGCGAAAAGCTTCGATCACCAGTTCTTCAGAACTCTTTGCGGTGATGAAAATAATCGGCAGGTCCGGGAACCGGGGCTTGATTTCTCTGAGAAGCCTGATCCCGAGATCATTGTTGATGTCGCAATCAAGAAGGATCAGGTCGGCTTTGAGTCCGAGCAGCGCACACAACGCCTTGGACGGCGGCACGAGGACAATCTCTTCATCGAGGGGCAGGTTCTGATAACTCTCTGGCGTTGCGGATTCACTGATAACAAGGATCGGGTTCTTCTCCACCACAAAGCCTCCCTGTAGATGTGGTAAAAAAACGGCTGCGATCCCGCCTGATTTTCAACATGCATGAAAAAACCCGAACCGTCATCATTTCGATTCGAGGCTGTGGGGCCCAATGGCATTCTTCATTAAGATTGCAACTTGAATACCAGGATAAAGATCGGCATTCTTTGACCACAATAAACGCGATATCCTTGAAATACGAAAATTTCACCAGTCCGCGCAAATTCTCTTTATAACAAAGGATTCGAAAAATTCTCGAAGAGAGTGGAACGTATTATTTTTATTTTATCAGCAACATTCTGTTTTCCGGCCGTATCGCTTGAAAAGATTCCGAAATGCCGGCGCGCGAGTCCCCCGCGATTTGGCGCAGGCTCTTAAAAAATCCAGGCTTTTCGCTGGCCTTTTGGTTCGGTCGAATTTTCAAGTACTTGAGCTCGACCTAGTGTCCCGTGCGGTTAGTAGCATCAATTAATTCTGAGTCATTTTGGCCGCTGTCAAGGCGCGCCGACGCAGGCATAGCCAGAGCTAAGCCGAGGAGGCGCAACGCCGAGAGCGGGCAAAAGGGCCAGAATTAGAAAATGGAACTAGCCGCACGGGGCACTAGCAGTCTGACTATGGGGCCAAACAGCCGGATTTGCAGCCGGCTCAATTCATAACATGCGATTCAGCGGTGTCAAAGGAGATACAAAAGGGCCATCTAAGTGTGGTCGCCAGCCTGCGCTCCTTTCATATCGCATGCAAAAGTTCGTTTTCTCAAGTAAAATTCACTTTTCTGTTGTTAATCACAATCATTTGAATGGCGAGTACGTTGGCTGTACGCAAAGCCTTCTCGAATAGCTGGAGACACAGCCATGGCCAAGCACCCGCTGGTCCCTAAAGGCGCCGCGATGGCCCTCAATCAACACCCGGCATACGAAAAAGGTCGCCAGGCGTATCGAAACGGACTCTC
>JAGXHK010000087.1 GCA_024636255.1 Desulfuromonadales bacterium
AAGCGCGGTCGCCGGTATTGCCATGGGCCTCATCAAGGAAGGGGACAAGGTCGCCGTTCTCAGCGATATTCTCGGTGACGAAGACCACCTCGGGGATATGGACTTCAAGGTCACGGGGACCGAGGCCGGGGTTACCGCCCTGCAGATGGATATCAAGATCGGCGGCGTCGACCGCGCGATTATGAAGCAGGCGCTGGAGCAGGCCCGCGAAGGCCGGCTGCATATCATCGGTGAGATGAGTAAGTCGATTACCGCTCCCCGTGGTGAACTCTCGCCCTACGCGCCGCGCATCACAACCATTCAGGTCAAGCCCGATCAGGTGCGCACCGTCATCGGTTCCGGTGGCAAGAACGTGCGTGGTATTATTGAGGCAACCGGCTGCGCCATCGATATCGAGGATGATGGACGCATCAACATCGCCTCGGCGGATGGCGAGGCGGCCAAGCGTGCCATCAAAATGATCCGCGACCTGACTCAGGAAGCCGAAGTCGGCAAACTCTACATGGGAACCGTGAAGAAGATCATGGAATTCGGCGCTTTCGTCGAAATTTTCCCGGGGACCGATGGCCTTGTGCACATCTCTGAACTCGATACGGAGCGCGTGCGTAACGTCGGCGATATCGTTAAAGAAGGTGACCAGGTTCTGGTCAAGTGTATTGGCATTGACAAACAGGGTAAAATCAAACTCTCTCGTAAGGAAGCGCTGGGACAGACTTCACCCGAAGAAGGCTGAACAAGGTTGCGGAATGATTCGTAAAGCGACTCTGGATAACGGCATCAGGGTCATTACCGAAAGCATTCCGGCGACGCATTCGGTCACGATCGGGGTCTGGGTCGAGAACGGCTCCAGGCACGAGGACGCTTCGCAGGGCGGCATTTCCCATTTCGCCGAACACATGCTCTTCAAGGGAACCGCCCAGCGCAGCGCACTCGATATCGCCAAGGAGATCGATTCGATCGGCGGAATTCTCAACGCCTTTACGGCTCGCGAATTCAGCTGCTACTATGCCAAGGTCCTGGGGGACAGTCTGCCTCTGGCCATTGATCTGCTCGCCGATATTCTTCTGAATTCCGCGTTCGATCCTGACGAGCTGGAGAAAGAGCGCCGGGTTATCCTGCAAGAGATCCACATGGTCGAGGATGCTCCCGACGAGCAGATTCACGACCTGTTCTGCCAGCATTTCTGGCGGGATCACTCTCTGGGACGCCCCGTACTCGGAACTCCGGAGACCGTCGCCGGTTTCAGCAGAGAGGCTGTCCTTTCTTTTCTTGAAGCGCGCTACTGCGGGCGGAATATCGTCATCGCCGCGGCCGGCAATCTGGAACACGGTCCGGTGGTTGATCAGTTGACACAGGCCTTCTCCGGCGTCTCTGCCGGAGAAGGCATCACGTCGGGCTCTCCTCCGCTGCCCTGCGGTGCGGTTCATCGCCGCGAAAAGGATCTCGAGCAGGTCCACCTCTGCCTCGGAACGGTCGGTCTTCCTCAGAACCATCCGCGCCGCTTTCAGGCCCATCTGCTCAATACGGTGCTCGGCGGCAGCATGAGCTCGCGTCTGTTCCAGTCGATCCGCGAGGAGCGCGGCCTGGCCTATTCCATATTCAGTTATCTGAACACCCACAGCGATGCCGGCGCGCTCGCCGTTTACGCCGGCGTTTCGCCCGAGGATCTCGGCGAAGTCATTACCCTGATCCTGGGGGAATTGCGGCGGTTGGGCGAAGAGAATATCTCTCCCGAAGAGCTGCGCTCGGCTCAGGAGCAACTCAAGGGGAATCTGCTGATTTCTCTGGAGAGCACCGACAACCGCATGAACAGGCTGGCCAAAAACGAAATCTATCTGCAGCGCAATATTCCGATCGATGAAATCATTGCCGAAGTCCAGAAAGTGAGCGTCGATGAATTGCAGGATCTGGCGCGCACTCTCTTTCGCGACGAATATCTCACCATCGAGATGATCGGCCGCCTCGGTAAGCTTGATCTGTCGTCTCTCGATCTCAGCTTCGGCATCCGCTGAATTCGCGCGAACGGAAGCGGCTGCTTTTCGTTTCCCCTCAAGGTTATTCGTATGGAAGAGATTTCAGTACCCGTACAGGTTGTCCGTCCCGGGGCCTCACTGCCGTGTTACATGACCGCGTTTGCCGCCGGCATGGATCTGTTTGCGGCCCTCGATGCTCCGTTGGTGCTTGCCCCCGGGGAGCGCAGTCTGATTCCGACCGGGATCGCTCTGGCTATCCCGCCCGGTTATGAAGGGCAGATCCGGCCCCGCTCGGGGCTGGCGCTGCGTCACGGGTTGAGCATGGTGAATGCCCCCGGAACGATCGACGCCGATTATCGCGGTGAAATCGGCATTATTCTCATCAATCACGGTTCCGAGCCGGTGACCATCGAGCCCGACAGCCGCATCGCCCAGTTGATCTTCAGCCGGGTGCAGCGCGCGGTCCTGCGCCAGGTCGACACCCTCGATGCGACCGAGCGCGGCGAAGGCGGCTTCGGCCATACCGGGTCAGGCAGGTCATGAAGAAACAGCCCGCACCCGAAGAGCTGATCGATTTTCCCTGCGACTACATGTTCAAAGCCATGGGGCCGAATGATCCGGTCTTTTTCAGCGCCGTGCGCAGCGCCGTCGAAAAGACCGTTCCGGTTTCGCTCGATGCCATGAAGACCCGGGTCAGCCGCACCGGCAAATGGGCGTCCGTGTCGGTGGTGGTCCGGCTGCACAATTTCGAGCAGGTCAAGAAAATCTATGCGGATCTTCGCGAGATCGAGGGGATCCGTTTTACGCTCTGACTGTCTGCTCCACCCTGTTCAGTCAAACCATTGGTTTTTGCTTAGCCATCCGATGTCTTTTTGCGAGAGCATCAAACCTTTGCCTGCGGAGATCGCCATGCTCATCACGATCAATCCGGAAACTCCTCAAAAGCGCCTTATCCAACGTGTTGTCGAAAGGCTGCGCGAAGGGGGCGTGATCGCTTACCCCACCGATACGACCTACGGAATCGGCTGCGATATCTTCAACAAAAGAGCCGTCAAGAAAATCTATCAGATCAAACAGCGCGATCTTCGCAAGCCCTTCTCGTTCATCTGCGCCGATCTCTCGGATGCCGCAAATTACGCCCAGGTCAGCAACTTTGCCTTCCGCATCATGAAGCGGCACCTGCCGGGACCCTACACCTTTGTCCTGGAGGCGAGCCGCATCGTCCCCGAGTCCCTGGTGACCAAGCAGAAGACCGTGGGCATCCGGATTCCCGAGTGTCCGATCGCGCTTGAAATCGTGCGCGAACTCGGGCACCCGCTGGTGACGACAAGCGCCAACGTCTCCGGCGCGGAAACCTACCACGACGCGAGCGAAATCGAAGACACCCTGGGACGTCAGCTCGATTATGTGGCGGACGGCGGCATCCTGCGCGGCGACCCCTCATCGGTGGTCTCGCTGGTGGGGGATAAGCTCGAGGTTCTGCGCGAAGGCAGCGGTGAGCTCTCCTGGATTCATCAGCTTTAGAGATCCAGATCATGAAACTCACGAAACGCACGCTATTTCCCGCGATCCTTTTCGTTTTGTCGATCATCCTGACCGGCTGCGATGCCCGGGCCGAGGACGCCTTCGGTACCGTCGGGCTCAAGGTCGTCCCGACCGAGCGCGGTCATCTCGTCGTGCTGGGGATCGTGCCCGGGCTGCCCGCCGAAAACGTGGGACTCGAACCGGGCGATCTGATCGTTCAGGTGGATGATTACGCCCTGGAGGGCAGCGCGTTTGAAGATGTCATCAAGAATTATCTGTGGGGGGCGCCCGGGACGGAGGTCAGGCTCGTTTTCATGCGCCCCGGACAACGAGGAAAGCGGATTGTCAAGATTCAACGCGCGCCTCTGCCGGCCGGGGCCCTCGACAATGCACCGCCCGGGGTACGTCTGATCGTTCCCCCGGCAGCCGAATAATTTCCTGTTCGTAAAGGAAAGGACGCCCTATGGATAAACAGATCACCGTCGCCTTCTATACGCGCAATTATCTGCGCGATGACTGGCGAAAAGATGTCTCCGAGACGGAAATAGAAGAATTTTTCGCCGAACTGCGCGCTGAGCTGGGTCCGCTCGGGGTGCGTATCGAACGTATCGACGAGCCGGCCGTCACCATGGATATCCGCGGCTACGGCGACCTGCTCAACAGCGTGCGTATCCGCTCTCCCCAAGACGGCCTGAGCAATCTCTGTCTCGGCCACGTCATCGGGCAGAGCGCCAACAGCAACCTGTTCGAAGACATCCGCCGCGGCGTCAGCCGGGTTGCCTTTGCGCCCGAGACCATCGAGCCCGAAGGCAGCGACAAGGTCGTCTGTCACAATTGCGGCTGCGGCTGCTGAGCCCTTTTTTTCGAATTGCTCCTCGGTATGATTGACCATGTCGTTTAAATTCAATTCAATTCATCGAACCGTGCAGGACGCCCTGTCTCAGGGACGCGCCCTGAGCCGAAAAGAGATTCTGGGGCTGCGGGAAAAAAACCGGCGTGCGATTACGGCCTATAAAGCGACGTTCTGGGCGGCCATTATCGTTTTTAACGTTCTGGTCTGGGTTCCGCTGCCGTTCGAACTGAACCTGATCGCTCGCCTCGCGATCGGCGCCACCTGCCTGGTGGTCGCCTTCATCCCCCCGATCTTCGGCATCAAGCAGCACCAGCGAAGGCTTGAGCGGCTCCGGGATTCACCGCGGGGGCCGAAAAAAGGGAAAGCCGGGGCCGAGGGGAAGACCTATATAGAGAACGTCCGGAAGGAGAACAGGACATTCATCATCGCCGAGGTTGAGGTGCTCGAAGGCCAGGAGATCGCCTCAGACGCCACCGAAAGCTGAGACTCGTCATTGTCCAGGCCCATGTCCAAAACCCGGTTTCTTCAACTCACCACCCTTTTTTATGCGGGCATGGCGCTGGTCACGCTGCTTCTCAGCCGTGTCCTGACTGGCGATTACTGGCCTTCGCCCCTGAGCCTGAGTTGGGCTGCTGCCGGGACGACGCTGGTCGCCTCCGGTCTGCTCATGGCCCTGGTCTGGGTTCTGACCCGGTTCAAGCC
>JAGXHK010000088.1 GCA_024636255.1 Desulfuromonadales bacterium
CGTCAGGCCGTGCTCCTCGAGGATCTGCCGGTAGGGCTGGCTGCGTGGATTATCGACCAGTCCCCGGCAACCGCGGCAGCGATCGCCGCCGGCGATGCATAAGGCGCTGCAACCGGCGCGCGTCACGGGGCCGAGGCAGATCGTGCCCTTCTCGAAGGTGCAGGGCCATTCGGCCAGCTTGCACTCGACGCAGACCGCGTAGGTGGGCAGTTGGGGCATGCGATCGACGAGCAGCGCCTGGAGCACCATCAGGAACTCCCGCCCGTCGATGGGACAGCCAGGCACGCGCGCGTCGACTTCGACAAAACAGGAGAGCGGCCGGGGCAGGTGATTTTCGATCCCTGCGCGCGCCGCGCCAAAAGCGCTGAGGCCGAGTTCGTCCGGGTCGCAGAAATGGCTGAGGGCATTGATTCCTGCCGTATCTGCACAGGCGCCCAGCGCCACCAGAGTGCGGGAGCGCTCGCGGATACGCTGCAGCCGTGCCGCTTCGGCCTCGCCCGCAACGCTCCCCTCGACAAAGGCGATATCGAGATCATCACCGCGTCCTGACATCACTTCGCGAAACTCGACGATATCCACCAGTTCAAGAAGCTCGAGAAATTCCTCTTCAAGGTTGAGGACGCTCAACTGGCAGCCTTCGCAGCTGGTGAAATCGAAGAACCCGACTCGCAGCTTCATCGCTCGATCGCCTCTTTTAAATGCCGGATCCGGGTGTAGGGAAAAATCGGTCCGCATTCACAGACGCAGATATCGTTGATGCGACACTTGCCGCATTTCCCCAGGCCGCATTTCATGTGTCTCTCGAGGTTAAGAAAGAGCTGGTCTTCGAGGACACCCAGCCGGAAGAGCAGGGGATTGATCGAGCGGTACATGCGTGCGGGCCCCGAGGCCGCCGCAACGGTGTTGCGGGGCTTCAGATCCATATCCTTGAGCAGGTGGGAAACGTCGCCCCGGCTCACCGCCCAGGGATTCTCTCCCTCGGCAAGGGCAAAGCGACAATCGATTTCCCCGCCGCGGTGCCAGGCCATCAGTTCATCGCGAAACAGGAAATGATCAAGGGAACGCGCGCCGTAGAGAAGCAGCACGCGTCCGAATTCCTGCCGGGCGGAAAGGATCGTGAGGAGCAGCGAGCGCAAGGTGATCAGCCCCATGCCCCCGGCCACCAACAGCACGCTCCGGCCGCGAAAATCCTCCACGGGAAAGCCGCTGCCGAACGGCCCGCGGACACCGACGGTATCGCCTGGGGTGAGGCGGTGCATGGCCTGAGTCAGGCTGCCGGCGGCGCGCACCACGATGTCGATCTCGGCTCCGCCATCGGGAGCGGAGGCGATGGTGAACGGCGCCTCGCCGAGCCCAAAGACCGAGATCTGCAGAAAAGCGCCGGGTTCAAAGCTGACCGGCGCAGACACCCGCAGACGGAAAAGCTTCTCAGTGCTCGTCAGTTCGGTCACATAAAGGATTTCGGCAAGCTGCGGCTGGTACTCGGAGCCGGGTGCTTTTTGCAGTGCGGGCAAGGCCTCTTCGCGGTAGAGGCGGTTGAGCACGGACAGCGGATCGATGCGACTCAGACATTCGCGGCTGCAGCGACCGCAGCCGACACACGCGGTCCGTTTATGTTTTTCCCAGAGATATTTGTATTTGCGGAAGAAGCGGTGGCGCTGGCGGTCGGACTGGTTCCCGCGAAAATCAGCGCCGCCCGCCACCTTGGCGAACTGGTCGAGTTGGCAGGAATCCCAGGTACGCACCCGCTCGCCGCCAGCAAGATCGAGATCGAGTTGATCCTGCACATTGAAACAGTAGCAGCTCGGGCATAGCATGGTGCAGGCGCCGCAGCCCAGGCAGCGCTGGCCGATCTCTTCCCATACCTTATGATCGTAGGCTTTGTCGAGAAGCGGCGCCAGCGACTCGAAAGGAAAATCGAGGCGGGCCCGGCACTGTTTGATCTGCAGCGGCAGCGGAGGCTCGCTCTGCCGGGCCGCGATTGCCGGGGCGTACTGCTGCAGCAATCGCTCGCCGCGGCGGCTGCCGGTCTGAACAAGATAGCCGGAATCGATGCGATGAAAAAAAAGGTCGAATCCCTCGGCGATGCGATCGGTTCCCATGCTGGTACAGAAGCAGTGTTCGTCGGGAACACAGTCGACGCCGAAAAAAATCGTCGCCTCGCGCTTGGCCCGGTAGGCGCTGTCCGCCTCGCCTTCGAACAGGCAGTTGTCGAGTACCCCCACGGCATGCAGATCGCACGGGTGCATCCCGAAGATGACCCGCGGAGTCGCCGCCTTCTCGGCCTCAAGCAGCACCTTGCCGCCGAGTCTGAAGCGAAACAGCTTCTCCCAGTTGGGAAACAGATACTTCTTCGGAGAATGGACATGCGGGGGAAACTCGAGTCTGAGTTCCGCAGGGTCTTCAAGACGATCGAGAGTCAACCGGCCGTTTTTCTCCCGCACGCCCGTAACTTCGAAGGCAGCAAGCAGGCCACGCACGAATTGGTCGATTTCGGACCGGCTCATGGCGCGCCACTTGGCGGACTCGACCGGCTGCAGCCCCTCGGGATCGGTCAGAGCCTTGTTCATTACAGCCTTTTCTTATTCCAGATCGAAGGGTTACAGGCCCAAGTGTAAGCGATCGATCGCGGCGGAGTCAAGGAGGCTCTCGGGCTGAGACGAGTTCCTGCTGACGCCGCGCCCAGAGTTCCATTCCCGCAGGATCGCCCCTCTGCGCATACATGGCGAAGAGGGCCCGGCAGATCTGAGGATCCTGCGGGCTGTGCGCGGCGCATTCAAGCCAGGTCTTTTCAGCCAGCTCCAGTTTGCCGTGTTCGTAATAGGCCAGCCCGAGATTGTAGCGGGCCTTGTTGTTCTCGGGCGCAAGTGCGAGCAGCCGATCATAGTGTTCGACCTGTTTATCCAGTGTATCCGCGCTATACGCTTTGTAATAGTGCCATTGCGGATTGTAGATCGGCGCATAGAGATAGAGGCTCAATGGAAGCAGTATGGCAAGATGAGCGCCGGCCGGCATCAGACGCGCAGCCCAAGGGTGCTTCGCGCAGCGCAGCCTGCGATGGATTTCGGCTGCGGCCAGACCATACCCGAACCCGGCGAGATGGACGATGTTGCCGATGGGAACATCCCAGAACAAGGTGAGCAGAGGACCGATCACCAGCCACGACCCGAGCAGGTAGCAGGTCATCCTGTCGCAGACCCGCGCTGCGGCCCGACGTTCCCCGCGCAGGCGGACCAGGAAGGCAAAAATGAAATAAATCAGCCCGGAGAGACCGATCCCCCCCTCTTCCCAGGTCAGGTTGCCGGCCAGCCCGACAACCCACCCGCAGACCAGCAGATAGATCAGATAGCGGCGCGAACCGATCAGCGCCTCGAGTACCGGGCTGAAGCGCAGAAACCAATAGATATTGCACAGGAAGTGAAAGACATTATTGTGCAGCAGACTGTTGACCCACACCCGCCACAGCTCGCCCTGCCAGAAGAGCTGGCCGTCTCCCCAGCCGAAGGTCGTGAGCACGCCGATCGAGCTGTTGCGCGGCATGAAAATCAGAGTCAGGCTGAGAACGGAGGTGGCGACGAAGACGAGAGAAGAGACGGGCGCTTCCAGGTGAAAGGCGTCCTGCGGGTCGGTCTGCTTGCGGCGGGCGGCGGCCGTCTTCGACCTGCCGGAATCCTCGCCCATGCTGTCCCCTCCTCGGTCAGGGTCCGGGAATCCATGGCGTGCAGGATGGCGCCTTCAGTATAACGTCCCATGGCATGTACAAGCAGAAAGAGGAAACCGCGGCTGTTTCCCGTACTTTAGGGGGGGGATTCAGTGAGCCAGTCGCAGCACCTCGCGGGCAATGCGATCAAGCGGAACAACCGATTCTGCAGCTCCGAGCTTGATGGCTTCATTAGGCATGCCGAAGACCACGCAGCTCGCCTCGTCCTGGGCGCAGGTACGCGCGCCGGCTTCTTTCATCTCGAGCATCCCTTTCGCTCCGTCATCGCCCATCCCGGTCATGATGACGCCGACGGCATTGGGGCCGGCGTAGCGCGCCGTGGAGCGAAACAGGACATCGACCGACGGCCGATGACGACTGACCAGCGGACCGTCCTTGATCTCGACGAAATAGCGCGCACCGCTGCGCTTGAGCAGGCAGTGCCGGTTTCCCGGAGCGATCAGGGCCCGGCCGCGCAGCACGCTGTCGCCGTCGGCCGCTGCCTTGACCGAAATGCGGCACAGGCTGTCGAGGCGCCCGGCGAAGGATGCGGTGAAATGCTCGGGCATGTGCTGCACGATGACGATTCCGGGCACGTCTTCGGGCAGCATCTCGAGAAAGACGCGCAGAGCTTCCGTGCCGCCGGTCGAGGCGCCGACCACCACCACTTTTCCGGTGGTTTCGAGCATCGCTTTCGATCTGGCTTTCGGCAGCACGGCATCGGCGGTCAGTTTGGGGCCGGCGGCGATGGAGCGCTGTGACAACTTGCGCAGGCGTGCCCTGGCGGCGGCCTTGACTTTGTCGCAGATAACCACGCGGGCTTCTTCAAGAAACTGCTTGGTGCCTAATCGCGGCTTGGTGATGATCTCGACCGCGCCGTATTCGAGGGCTTTGAGGGCCGTATCGGTGCCGCCGCCGGCCAGACTCGAGCACATCACCACCGGAATGGGGTGCTGACTCATGAGTTTCTGCAGAAAGGTAAGCCCATCCATGCGCGGCATTTCGACATCGAGAGTGATCACATCGGGGATCTGCTCTTTGAGGCGGGCCGCCGCCACGAATGGGTCTGACGCTGTGGCGATCACCTCGATCTGCGGGTCGGAGGAGAGGATGTCCATCAGCGTCTGGCGAACCACCGCCGAATCGTCGACGATCATGACTTTGATTTTTTCCGCCATCTCAACCCTCCATCACCGACTGCCCGGGCTTTGCTTCAGGGCAATACCTTGCATTCATAGAGTTTTTCCACCAGCTTTTTCTTCTCGATCGGTTTGACCAGATACTCGCTGCATCCGCCGCGGTAATACGCTTCGACGACATCCCGCGGCGAATCGAGAGCGGTGGTCATAATCACCCTGACCTCATCTTTGCAGGAGAGGCCAAGCTCCTTCTCCATCTGCCGCATGGTCTTGAGCACCTGCTGTCCATCCATCTCGGGCATCATGATATCGAGGCAGACCAGAGTGTAGGGCCGGCGATCCCGGTGAGCCAGAGAGAACGCTTCCACCGCCTCCTTACCATTCACGGCGACATCGCAGTCTCCGAATTCGCTCAGCATCTTTTGCAGCAATCGACGGCTGGTGAAATCATCTTCGACAATCAGAATTCTCATCACTTCACTCCTGTTCTGAACGAATCGCTGGCCAGATGCAGATCGATCTCCGCCAGCAGGCGGCAGAGTTCGTCCTTGAGGCGTGCGCCGCAGCGCCGCGCCCGGTCATTGTCGTTGTCGGCGGCGGCCAGTTGCAGGCCGTGCGCCATATTCTCGAAACAAATCGCCCCGATGTTGCCGGCGGCTCCCTTGAGCGCGTGGGCCTCGCCTGCGGCGCGCTCAAGGTCTCCGCGTCCCAGGGCCCGCATGGCGCTGGCAACCTGGGCGGGGGCGGTATTCCTGAAGGCCTCCCAGCATTCGGTGATCAGCTCGCGATCTGCCGCGAAGCGCTCAAGCACCTCGGGGAGATGCAGGACCGGCAGCTGGTCCGGTCCGTCGTCTTCTTTCCCCGGCCGCTTGGCGCAGTAGCGGCCGACTTTGTCCAGCAGATCGTTGATCTGAAACGGTTTGGCAATGTAATCGTTGACTCCCGCGGCGAAAAACCGCTCACGATCGACCATGCCCGAGTGGGCGGTGAGGGCGATGATCGGCACGCCCGGCCTGCAGCGGCCAACGCCTCCCGCCCGGATCACCCGGGTGGTCTCTACACCGTTCAGCTCCGGCATCTGCATGTCCATCAGGATCAGGTCAAACGACCTTTTTTCGAGTATCGCAAGGGCTTGGCGGCCGTTATCGGCCGAAATCACCAGATAGCCATGCTTCTCGAGCACTTTGCAGACAACCTTCTGGTTGATCGGATCGTCCTCGACCAGCAAGATGGCCTTGCCCGCGGCCGTCTTTACCGGCAGCCTCAGGCTTGGCGCCGCAGCCGGCGGGGGTATATTTCCGGGATTGGGGGCGGTCATGGCGAATCGGACTCTCCTTGCCGGGAATCGTGTTTATCCGGTCTTGCACTGCGGGCGCGGCTCCGGCC
>JAGXHK010000089.1 GCA_024636255.1 Desulfuromonadales bacterium
TCGTCGGCAGCGTCAGATGTGTATAAGAGACAGCAAGGGGGACGGCCTCTTTGGCCTGGCGGATATCGGAGACGAGTACCCGCCCCCCATCCCCTTCTTCGGCCAGGTGGGCGATAAAGTCCTTCTTCTCATCGTTCCCAAGGACCAGGGAGACCCCCGGTATGGCGCGCAAAGCTTCAGGATCAATCTGGGCGTAACAGCCGGTCACCACGACGCGGGCGACAGGGTTGAGACGGCGGGCGCGGCGCACCAGATTTCGTGATTGGGAATCCGTGGCGGCTGTAACTGTGCAGGTATTGACGATCACCAGATCTGCGCCGGACTCGAAAGGGACGGTGCGGAAACCCGCCTCGGCGAGGTGCTCCACCATAGCGGCCGATTCGTACTGGTTGGTCTTGCAACCCAGGGTCGTGACGGCGACGGTGCGACTCATTCGATCCACCCTCCCCCGAGAACCCGGTCGTCCTCATAGAAGACGGCCGCCTGCCCCGGGGTGATCCCTTTTTGCGGCTCCGCGAAGCGCACTTCCGCCCTTTGGCCTGCAAGAGGGATAATCACCGCAGGCACTTCGCCATGCCGATAGCGGATCCGGCAGCGCGCCTCGATCGGCTCCCCGGGAACCGGCACAAGCCAGTTCGTCTCGCGCACGGTCAGCCGGTCGCGCTCGAGAAGTTCCCGCTCGCCAACGATGACCCGCTTTTTGTCTGCATCGAGGCCGACCACGAAGAGCGGCTCCGGCCAGCTCAGGCCCAGACCGCGCCGCTGACCGATGGTGTAGCGGTAGATACCGCGGTGACGGCCGAGTACCTGCCCATAAGCATGAACGATTTCGCCGTCCATCTGTCCGGAGCCGCGCTCCTCTTCGAGAAACCGCACGTAATCGCCATCGGGGACGAAACAGATGTCCTGACTCTCGGCCTTCTCGGCCACCTTCAAGCCAAGGCGCACAGCGTGTCCGCGCACATCCTCCTTGGTCATGCCGCCGAGGGGAAACCGCACCCGTGTCATTTGCTCTGCGGTCAGAGTGAAGAGAAAGTAGCTCTGGTCCTTATCCCGGTCGTGCCCTTTGCGCAGCGCATACCCCGCCCCTTCTTCCGCGATACGCGCATAATGTCCGGTCGCGAGCAGATCGGCTTCGAGTTCGCGGGCGCGGCGCAACAACAACTCAAACTTGAGCACCTGGTTGCACAGCACGCACGGATTCGGCGTGCGGCCTGCAAAATAGTCGTCGCAGAAGCGGTCGATTACCGCCCGCTGGAACTGTTTTTCGAAGTTGACGACATAGAAAGGAATTCCGATCTGCTCAGCCACCCGACGCGCATCATGGACGTCGTCGAGAGAGCAGCAGGTGCCGAAGGTCTCGCCGTTTTTTGCGGTGAAGGAGGAATAATCCCAGATCTGCATCGTCATGCCGATCACCTCGTGCCCCTGCTCTTTGAGCAGGGCGGCGGCCACGGAAGAGTCGACTCCGCCGCTCATGGCGACGACAATGCGTTTTTTGGAAGCTGTCATTGGTCCTTTGTCACTTGTCATTGGATCATTCTTTTTCTCTGAGCGGCACCGTCTTTTACGGGGCAGCATGGTTGCTTCACAAAGGATCTAAAACAATTGACAAATGACAAAAAGGAGGGCCGGCCTATTCGCCAGCCCTCCGCTTTTTTTCACTACAGGTTGAGCTGCGGCATCCCTACCCCTGCTTCTCCCGATAATTCTTGATCGCTTCGTGCAGGGCGTCAGCGGCCAGGTTCGAGCAGTGCATCTTGTTGCCTGGCAGGCCGTCGAGGGCATCGGCCACTGCGGCGTTGGTCAGCTGCAGTGCTTCATCGAGCGTTTTGTCCATCGCCATTTCGGTGACCATCGACGATGTGGCGATGGCCGCCCCGCAGCCGAAGGTCTTGAATTTGATGTCTTTGATGACATCGCCTTCAATCTTGAGGGATATTTTCATTATATCTCCACAGGAGGCGTTTCCCACCTCGCCCACACCGTCGGCATTTTCAATCTCTCCCACGTTGCGCGGATTGCTGAAGTGGTCCATGACTTTTTCGGAATACATAGCGCGGTTCTCCTTCGATATTTATAAAAATTGAAAACTTTTTTAACCACGAATAGCACGAATGCCACGAATATTAAAATCAAGACATCACGGTCTTCTTTTTGTATCCATGGAGGCGTTTTGACTTCGTGTCATTCGTGCTATTCGTGGACAAGTTTCAGGCTTTTTTCTTGTACAGCGGGCTCATCTCCCGCAGACGCTCGACGATGGGCGGGAGGACTTCCAGCACGTAGTCGACATCCTCCTCGGTGTTGTCCGGACCGAGGCTGAAGCGGGTACTCGAATGCGCCAGGGCGATTTCGACGCCCATAGCACCCATCACGTGCGACGGCTCGAGGGAACCGGAGGTGCAGGCGGAGCCGGATGAAGCCGCAATCCCTTTCATGTCGAAATTGAGCAGAAGGGATTCTCCTTCAATATACGCAAAACTCACATTGAGCGTATTGGGCAGGCGTTTTTCGGGGTGGCCGTTGAGTTTAACCTCGGGGATGCGCTCCATGATGCCGCGCTCAAGGCGGTCGCGAAGATCGCGCACCCTCTGGTAATCGCCTTCGATGCGCTCGCCGGCCAGTTCGCAGGCCTTGCCGAGCCCCGCGATCGCGGCGACGTTATGCGTGCCGGCACGCCGGTTGCGCTCCTGGTGGCCGCCGTGAATCAGCGGCGTCATCCGGGTGCCGCGGCGCACATACACAGCCCCGACCCCTTTGGGACCGCCGACCTTGTGGCCGGAGAGGACAAGCAGGTCGACATTGGCTTTCTGCACATCCACGGGGATCTTGCCGATCGCCTGCACGGCGTCGGTATGAAACCGCACCTTGTATTTTTGGGCGATCGCACCGATCTCTTCGACGGGGAAGAGGGTTCCGGTCTCGTTGTTTCCCCACATGATCGAGATGAGAATCGTTTTTTCTGTAATCGCTTTCTCGAGCTGCGCGCTATCGATCATGCCGTGCTCGTCGACCGGCAGATAGGTGACCTCGCAGCCGTTTTTTTCAAGATACTGGCAGGTGCTGAGCACGGCGGGATGCTCAACGGTCGTGGTCACGATGTGATTCCCTTTGTCGCGCAGCGCATCGACGGTCCCCTTGAGGGACATATTGTCGCCCTCGCTGCCGCAGGAGGTGAAAACGATTTCTGCCGGGGAGCAGTTGATCAGGCGGGCCACCTGTTCGCGGGCATTTTCCACGGCTCCGCTCACCTGGCGGCCGGCCCAGTGGACACTGGACGGATTGCCGAAGTGCTCGCGGAAGAACGGCAGCATCTCTTCGAGCACCTCGGGGCGCACCGGAGTGGTTGCATTATAGTCCATATAAACCTGTTTCACATTATCCTCCAATTCCTATATCACTGAGCTGCTACTGCACGTTCTGTGAACTACCGGGCAAGCGGTCTCTGGCCTCCCGTGTGAGGTCGTCGAGGGAAATCGACGAGAGAAAGGTCCGGATTCTCTCGCCAAGCCCCTGCCAGACCGTATGTGTGACGCATTGGTCAGTACAGGCGCAGCGGCCATCCTCTTCCATGCAGGACACCGGGACCAGCGTCTCCTCGACGCTGTCGATGATCTGGTCGACTTTGATCTGCTCGGCCGGCCTGGCCAGTACATACCCCCCTCCGGGTCCGCGCACGCTGCTCAAGATCTGTCCGCGGCGCAGTTTGGAGAACAACTGCTCCAGGTAGGCCAGAGAGATATTTTCGCGGGCCGAAATGTCCCTGGTGGTTACAGGAGTCCCCTCGCTGTAGAGATTGAGGCTGACCATGGCACGGACGGCGTATTGGGCTTTGGTTGATAAACGCATCAGGATTATCCTGCCGCCTCTTTCTCTGCGGCTGATTCTGCATTCTCTTCAGGGCTGGTTTTTTTGTCCGCTGAATGTTCCAGCCGCTCGTTCAACTCCGCGACCCTGCGCTCAAGAGCACGCACCTGGTCGAAAAGGCATTTGATGGCGTTGGCCTCAGGATCGGGCAGGCGGTCATGGCCCAGATCGACCCTCTCGACTCTTTCCTCGATCTTCTTGCCGGCCGACATCACCACGCGCCCGGGCACCCCGACGACCGTGCTGTTGTCGGGAACCTCCTTGACCACAACGGAGTTCGAACCGATCTTGCTGTCGTCGCCGACCTTGAAAGGGCCGAGCACTTTGGCTCCGGAACCGATAATGACGTTGTTTCCCAGCGTCGGATGGCGCTTTTCCTTGGCCCAGGATGTACCCCCGAGGGTCACTCCGTGGTACAGAGTGCAGTTCTCGCCGATCTCAGCGGTTTCTCCGATCACGACGCCCATGCCGTGATCGATAAAAAACCCATGGCCGATTTTGGCCCCCGGATGGATCTCGATGCCGGTCAGAAACCGGCCGATATGTGAAAGGAACCGGCCGAAAAAATAAAATTTACGCCGCCAAAGCGCGTGGGACATCCGGTAGAAGAGCATGGCATGGAAGCCGGGATAGCAGAAAATAATCTCCATCGTGCTGCGCACTGCCGGATCCCGGTCATAAACGGCCTTAATGTCGCCCTTCAGACTTTCGAACATCTCCGCAGACTCCTTTTCGAATAATTTGGCAATTCATCCATGGCGTTGTTCAAACGGATAGCATACCTGATCAAAACTGTCAATTATTTGTCCGGCATATTCAGGAAGGCACAGGAAGGCGGCAGGGGGGAAGAAAGAAGGAGCCCCAGAGGAGGATAATTGTCGCTTGGGCAGGTACCCGATCAGGTCGGCAGAGAGAAGAAAAAGTTGCTGCCGCGCCGTTCACGAACAACCCGCATCCGGCCGCCGTGCGCCTGGATAATGGTCTGGCAGAGGGCAAGTCCGAGACCGCTGCCACGATCGATACCGCACGGATCTTCAGGTCGATCGAATTCCTCGAACATTTCCTCGATTCGCCCGGGGTCGATACCGCATGCGGTATCCTGAACATGCCCCTGGATTGTGGTTTCTGTCTTTTGCAGCCGCACCCGAACTTCATCCCCGGGTTCACAGAACTGCAGTGCATTGCTCAGCAGATTCGAAAGGACCCGACGGATCTGTTCGGCATCGAAATGGACCCGCGTAACGCCCTGCGCAAACTCCAGGCGAAGAGAGACCCCGCGCGCCCGATATGCCGCGACAAAATCATCGCTGACAGTGCGCAACACCAGGCCGAGATCGCGGGGCTGCAGATCGAGCGCGATATCGCCGGTCTGCAGGCGGAAAAGATCGATGATATCGGTCATCATGCGCACCAGCCGTTCACTGCAGTCTACCGCCTTGTCCAGATAATCCTTCTGCTCCGCCGAGAGGCGATGCTCCGCTTCCCCTTCGAGGGCCAGGTTGCAGAAACCGTGAATGGCGGTCACGGGCGCTCTTAGTTTCTGCGCGGCCACCTGGAGAAAATGCAGTTGCCCCGCCGTCCCGGTATTTTTTTGTTGCTGCTGGTGTTGCAGCCGTATTGCGAGAGTTTCTTTGGCTCTGCGCAACTGCTCGTAATCAGAAGAGAATTTATCGAAAGACTGCGCATTCTGGAGGGCCCGGGTGAGCATCAGGGCCACCATGTGGCAGAAAAAGATCTCTTCGGCTGCGAAGGCGGCCTCAGACTCTGAGCGAAAGACCATCGCACCGAGAACCTCTTGGTTGGCGACCAGAGGCATGACCAGAATCGCCTTGAACGGCTGTCCGGCCAACCGGCCACGCACCCCGGCCATCAGCTGCGAACGAGCGATATCCGCAACCAAAAGAGGTTGGCCTGTACGGATCACCTCCTGCAACTCGGGATAGTGATCGAGATCGAGACGGAGTCCGCTGATCCGCGAGGCGTCGCTGGATGCCAGGACATAGGCGCTCGGCTCGTCAGGACGAACCAAAGCCACCGAACAACGCTGCAGTTGCTTAAATCGGGAAAGATCGCACAGAACCTGCTCCACGGATGCAATCATGTCGCTGTGCAGTCTGGTCGGGTACTCGCGGGTAAAAACCTCCGCGGAATCCGAGACTTTGGCCATCTCCCCGCGACGCAGCAGGTTGCCGCGCAAACGCGCAGCCAATCCGGTTTGAGAATACGGCTTGAGAATAAAATCGTCAGCTGGCGCGGCGAACGGGTCAAAGCCGGAATCCCAATTTTCTCGCGCTCCGGTGATGATCAGTACGGTGCGAAAAAGAAGAGGAAGGGCGCGAAAGCGACGGCAGGCCTCCTCCCCGGTAACTCCGGGGAGACTCAGATCATAGAAGATGATGTCGGGGATGAGTTTATCGCCCAGATGCAGAGCGTCCTCAAACGATGAGACCTGCCGCACGCGGAAATCCTCGCCGGCCAGGGCGTCTTCGAGCCTGGCGCCCGCCAGGGGATCTCCATCCGCCACAAGGATGGTGGCCGCCATATTCCCTCCCCCTCGATCCTGTCTGACCGAAATGATGAAGCTGGAGGGATCAAGGTGCAGAGGGTATGCCAGCAAAAATCCTTTCGGCCGATGACCGGACATGCCTACGGCAGGATCTTCCAATTGGGCTTAATGAAAGGGAAAAATCATCATGGAGCAAAGCGAAGGCGGAAAATGTCTTAGAATATTCGCCGCCGAAAAGACGGTGCCCTTTTTGCGAGAGAATCCGTTTTTCGCAAAATAACGCGTCCTGTTCGCGCAATGGCGGAGTTTTTCATGAACGTTTCTGCAAAGCGGCTCGATGCATGCTCAGGAGGACTGATTGCCGGCACGCGCCTCCTGCAGAGCTTTTTCGGCATAGGGGATGTCTTCCTCGGCCACCTTGATCTGGGAAGGGCCCAGTTCGGCTGCGGGCTCTTCGGCGAGAAAATACTCGATTCCCGCGGACTGCAGAATGGCTTCCACTCTCTCCTGATCTTCCCGGCTGGCGGGATCGTAGAAACGGACCATAACACAACCTCCTCTTGCGAATTTCTGCTTCCAGCTTACCACAACAGGTTCAGATGCAAGCGTCGCGACTACAAAAAAAGCTGGTAGGCCGGGTTTGTCGTCTCCTCAGAATAACGGTAGCCGAGATCGGATAGAAAAGAGCGCAACCTGGCCTCCTCTCCTTCGGGTATTTCCAACCCGATCAGGATCCGGCCGAAATCGCCCCCCTGCGTCCGGTAGTGGAACAGGGAAATATTCCAGTTCGTCCCCATCGCCTCGAGAAAGCGGGCCAGAGCTCCTGGACGCTCGGGAAACCAGAAGCGGTAGAGAATTTCGCGGCGGGCCTGCTCAGAACGCCCGCCGACCATGTAGCGAATATGGGTCTTGGCCAGTTCGTCGTCTGTCAGATCAACGTTTTCGAAGCCGTTTTCGGACAGGCAGGCAGCGAATGCGAAGCGCTCCTGCTCATCGCGCACCGATATGCCGACGAAGATGTGGGCGCGATCGCGCGACGAGAGGCGATAATTGAATTCGGTAATGTTGCGCCCGCCCACAACCCTGGCGCAGAACCGTTTAAGCGAGCCGGGCTCTTCAGGGATGGTCACGGCGAAAAGAGCTTCTTTCTTTTCGCCGATCAGAGTGCGCTCGGCCACATAACGCAGCCGGTCGAAATTCATGTTGGCGCCCGAGTTGATGGCCACCAGGGACTGGCCCGAGATGTTGCGCTGGCGTACGTACTTCTTGAGCCCGGCGAGACCCAGCGCGCCTGCCGGCTCGACAATGGACCGGGTGGCCTGATAAATACTTTTAATCGCGCTGCACAGCTCGTCCGTGTCGACACGGACGAGCTGTGCAGCGCGATTAAAAGTATTTATCAGGCCACCCGGTCCA
>JAGXHK010000090.1 GCA_024636255.1 Desulfuromonadales bacterium
ACCGAGAGGACGGTGAAGACGAACAGGATCTGCAGGGTGGTGCTGACCTCGTCCGGGGTGTTGGCCTGCCCGATGCCAAAGGTCAGGCTTGGCATCTCCTGCCCGAAGGCCGGCACGGCCCAGACCACCGCCAGCAGCAAAAAGATCAGTTTCTTCATGACGGCCGGCCGATCTGATCCTGCAGGGTCCGATCGAAATCCGCAGGCTCCCTGGCCTCAAGCCGGGTGATCAGCTCAATGCGCTCGGCGCCGGCCCCGAGCAGCAGCTGCTGCCCGCCGACCTCGACCAGATAAAGCGCCTTCTTGGGGCCGAGGCTGCGCATTTCCACGATCTTGATCCGCCGGCCGGCGCCGCCGCCGGGGCGGGGGAGAAAAGGAAGTCCCTTTTTACTCAGCGCATAGAGCAGCAGCATGATACCCAGAACGGCGACCAGTCCGGCGATCAGCTTGAGTACCGATTCGAGCAAGCCGGGAGCGGCGTTCTCGGCCGCCAGCGCCGGGGTGGCGACCAGGATCAGGATTGAGGATAAAAGAGTGCGCATGGGCGGGCTGCTCAGGCGAGCTTCTCCAGTCTCTCGGCGGGGCTGATGACATCGGTGAGGCGCAGGCCGAATTTGTCATTGACCAGCACCGCTTCGCCGCGCGCAATCAGTCGCTGATTGACATAGACATCGAGGGTTTCGCCGGCCAGCTTGTCCAGTTCGATGACATAGCCTTCGCGCATCTGCAGCAGGTCCTTAATCAGAATGCGGGTGCGTCCCACCTCGACGGAGACCTGCAGGGGCACATCGAGCAGAAAATCGATGTTGTGCATCTCCCCGGTGTCTGTGCCCTCCGTCCTGGCCGTCTGCTGACCCGCCGAGGCGGTCGCCACGCCGTTGCCGTTCTCGTTTTTCGTGTTCTCGGTCATCATTCTTTATCTCCCTGAGGCTTTCTCCTTAGTACCTGCTGGTCAGGCGCACTGCCTTTTTGCCGTTCTTGAGCCCCGGCAGGGCGTAGAATTTCGGTTTCGACTCCACATGGACACTGAGCGGTGTATTCGGATCACACCCCAGGTCGATCACATCGCCGACTTCAAAGTTGAGAATATCGCGCACCAGCAGGTTGATATTGCCAAGACAGGCGCTGACTTCCATTTCCGTCTCCCCGAGCTCCTGATGCATGCGCGAGGCCCACAGGCCGTCACGCTGCCCGCCGCCACCGAGCATGCTCTCTTTGAGTTTCTCGCGCAAAGGCTCAAGAGTGGCGTGCGGGATGGCCAGGGTCATCGTCCCGGAGAAGTTATCGATGGCCACCGTAAAGCGGGTCACCAGAATCGGGGCATCCGGAGTCACAATATTGACCAGGCGCGGATTGGTTTCCACCTTGATCAGCGATACATCGACCTTCTCGAGAGGCGCCAGCGCTTTGCGCAGATCGGGGCAGACATCGGCGATGACGCCGCGCACGACGCTCATCTCGATGGCCGTCATCGCCCGCTCGAAAATCGTGAACTTTCCGCCGCTGGTGCCGCCGAGTACCATCTCGAGAAGCGAAAACGAGAGCTCGGCATCGAAGATCATCAACCCGCCGGCCTTGAGCGGGTCGAGCCGGGCGACACCGATCAGGCCGTTTTTCGGCAGCTTGTTCAGAAAGGATTCGTACTCCTGGGTCTCCATCTCTTCGCGCTTGACCGAGACCGAGGTCTGCATACGGTTGGTCAACGACATGCCGTAGTTGCGGGCGAAGGTATCGAAGACGATATCGATATTCTGAAAGCGGCCGCGGCCGGCGCTTTGCGCCCGCACCAGATCGAGTCGGGAGGTCTCGACTTCCGGCTCGTCGATGGCATCGAACTCCGGCTCGGTCTCGATCTCTCCTTCGCGAACCGCAGCGAGCAGCTCGGAGATCTCGTCTTTGGAAAGAATCCGTTCCAAGGGGCGCTCCTACTGGACCACGAATTCGGTGAAATAGATCCGGCGGATCTTACCGCGCTTGAGAATCTCGTTGACCCGCCCGAGCAGCTCGGCGCGCAGCTGCAGTTTGCCCTGCAGATCGCGCAGCTCGTTGAACGTCTTGTTGCCCGCAACCAGCAGCACCGCATCGCGAATCTGGGGCATGCGCTCCCCGACTTCCTGCAAACCAGCCGTGGTTTCGGCCTCAAAGGTCAGTGCCGCCTTGAGATAGCGGGTGCCTTCATCGTCGAGAATGTTGACGATAAACGGCTCGATCTCGACCATCGGACCGACAACAACCCCCGGTGCCGCGCCGCCGCTCGGCGCCACCTGCCCGCCGACCGGGCCAAGGCTCTGCTGACTGCTGCCGATCATATAGGCGCCGGCGCCGACGCCGGCCGCCAGAATGGCCGCGGCAGCAATGATCATCCACATCTTTTTCTTGCCTTTTGAATCGGCTTGCGGCTCTTCAGCCTTTTTCTTCTCCGCCATGTCTACTGCACTCCGTCTTGGATTTAGAAAGGAAGCTGCTCCCGGGCGTCGATCAGGTACGGCAGCTCTTCCCGGGTTTTGCTGGTACTTTCAAGCACGAAATCGACCCGCCGGTTCAGGGCGCGGCCCTCTTCGGTGGCGTTGCTCGTCACCGGCCGCTGGGCGCCGTAGCCAACCGCGGACAGCTTGTCGAGGGGAAGCAGATCCTCGCGGGCATAAAACTTGAGCACCGATACGGCCCGTTGCACGGAGAGATCCCAGTTGCTGGCGTCGCTGCGTGCCACCGGCGTATCGTCGGTGTGCCCCTCGATGCGCAGATTGAGAGGCAGGGGGCGCACGAGTTCGGCGATCTTGCGCAGAATCTCATAGGCCTCGGCGCGCACTTCAGTCTGTCCCGAAGCGAACAGGATCGAGTCGTTGACCCGCAGAACCACTGCGCCGCGATCCTTGACAAGAGTAATTTCGCGGTCGATCTTGAGCCGCTGCAGCATGGTGATCATGCGCCGGTAGAGCCGCGCCACGTAATCGTCGGCGATCGGCAGAAATTCGACGATGCGCGGCCGGGTGACCTCGGTCTTGTCGGCGCTGTCAAGCACGCCGAAAGCGCCCTTGAGCGAACCAACCGCTTCCTTGAACTTCATTTTGTCGAGCTGGGCCATCGAGAGCAGCAGCACGAAAAAGGTCAGCAGCAGGGTCACCAGGTCGCTGTAGGTGACCATCCACAGCGGTGCGCCGGCCTGTCCTTTTTTCGGCTTTTTTCTCGGCCCGTTTTTGTTGCCGTCCTCGTTCATGGGTGATCCCTAGCCTTTCTTCTTGTTGAAGAAGCTCTCGCGATACTTGGGCGCGACGAAGGCGTGCAGCTTCTGCTCCATGATGCGCGGGTTCTCGCCGGCCAGAATCGACTTCATTCCCTCGGAAATCAGGGTCTTTTTCAGGATTTCCGACTGGGAGCGGTTCTTAAGCTTGCCCGAGAGGGGAATGAACAGAACGTTGGCGAAAACCGCCCCGTAGAAGGTGGTCAGCAGCGCCATCGCCATGGCCGGGCCGATGGTGGAGGGATCGTTCATGGTCTGCAGCATCTGCACCAGGCCGATCAGGGTGCCGATCATCCCCATGGCCGGGGCATAGGCGCCCATGGCGACAAATATCTCGGCGCCGCCGTCGTGTCGCTCCTGGATATATTCGATCTCGCGGTCGAGCATCTCTTTCATCGCCTCGGGCTCCTGCCCGTCGACCGCCATCTGCACACCTTTGACGAAGAAGGGGTCGCGGATCTCCGAAATCACCGACTGCAGAGAGAGGATTCCTTCCTTGCGCGCCTTGTTCGAGTAACGGATCAGCGCCTCGATGGCTGCGCTGGGGGTCTCGTCTTTGTGGAAGAAGGCCTTTTTGGCCACACCGAATGCCCGGAACACCTCGGCGAAGGGGTAATGCACCAGGGTCGCGCCAAGCGTCCCGCCGACCACGATGAGCAGCGAGGGAAAGTTGATGAACAGGGTCATCCCGCTGCCGGTCATGATCGCCATGACCATCAGCCCGAAGGCGGCGATGATGCCGATAATGGTTGAGAGATCCATGAATCTGCTACCTCGGTAGGAAAGTTGAAACCAGTGCCGCGACCCTTAGCCGTAAACCATTAATCGCTTCTACATACAGGCAATTCTCGTGCCACGACTGAGACCGGAATGTCAGGCGATGCTTCGCCCGGACGACCCGGCGGTTCGCCCCTCGCATCCTGTCGTGCGCCTTCTAAGGCCAAGTCAAAAAAAAGGCCGCCCCCGGAAGGGCGGCCCGGTCAGGACGGGATTTTGACCCCGCGGCCGTTAACGCTTGAGATTGATCAGCTCGGCGAGCAGCTCATCGGTGGTGGTGATGATCTTCGAGTTGGCCTGAAAACCGCGCTGAGTGGTGATCATCTTGACGAACTCCTGCGCCAGGTCGACGTTCGACTGCTCGAGGGCGTTGGTGAAGATCTTGCCCAGTTCCGAGCCGGGGATGCCGGTGCGGATATTCCCGGAGGCATCGGTCGCCTCGTACAGGTTGCTGCCCGCTTTCGATAGCCCACCCGCATTCGGGAACTTGGCCAGTGCGAGCTGGCTGACATTGATGCGCTCGCCATTGGAGTAGTTGGCGGTAACGATGCCATCGCCATCAATGGCAATCTTCACCAGGGAGCCGGCGCCGTAGCCATTCTGGCCCTGAGAGATGACTATCGAGTCGCTGCTGTATTGAGTGGTGAAGAAGTCCAGGTCGATTGCCTGGTTCGTATCCGAGCCATTCGCCCAGGGGACGCTGCCTGCGGCGATCTGCCCCTGCGGCCGGGGAATGTTGGTGACCGGGTTGCCGTCGATGTTGGCCAGCGAACCGTCTATGTTGAAATCGAGGGTGCCGTTGCCGACGATGGACAGATCGCCGGCCACACCGCCGATCTCTCCGTCATCGACCACGGTGTTGTACTCCCAGGCGTTCGCCGCGGTTTTGGTGAAATAGGTGGTCAACAGGTGGGTGTTGCCGAGGGTGTCGAAGACCCGCGACGAGGTCGCATAGTTCGAGGTGGTCACCGGATCGAGCACATCGAAACCGCCGACGATTTCCTGGGCGTTGGAGTCGAGATTGGTGGTCATGTTGATGTTGTCGGTTTCCTGAGCCGGGATCAAAGTCCCGATATCGACCTGGATATCGGAGGGATCCCCGGCCGACAACGTCCCGTCATCCTGGAAAGCCTTGCCCTGCACGCGAAGGCCTTCGGGGTTGACCAGATAGCCGTCCTCGTTGAAGCGAAACGCACCGGCGCGGGTATAAAAGGTTTCCTGCCCTCCCCCGGGCTTGACGATGAAAAAGCCGTCGCCCTCGACCGCCAGGTCGGTATTCGATTCGGTATTCTCGAAGGTTCCCTGGCTGAAGATGTTGTCGACGATGGAGAGCTGCGTGCCGCGGCCGACCTGGCTGCTGCCGCCCGAGCCGGAGATGTTGGCCGAGAGCAGGTCGGCAAAAACGGTGCGGCTCGACTTGAAGCCGACGGTGTTGGTGTTTGCGATGTTGTTGCCGATGACGCTCATGGCGTTGCCGTTGGTGTTCAGGCCCGAGACGCCGGTGTAGAGTGCGCTGGAAATACCCATTTTTTTATCCTCCGTGTAGGGCCGCGTCAATCGGTCGGCAGCCCGCGAACCTCCTCCAAGAGGACCGGTTCGGTTAGTTGATGGCAGTTAATTGTCCCTGGTCATTTGTCCTTGGTCATTTGTCCTTGGTCATTTGTCCTTGGTCATCTGTCCTTGGTCCTGAGTTTTTATTCGTGCCATTCGTGAAATTCGTGGTTGCTTTTCGGTGTTGCCTTTCGTGGTTGCCTTTCAAGCGATCACGGCGCTGTCGATGTTGGTGAAAACATTGCCGTTGAGGCTGTCCTGATCGACCACGGTCACAACGGTGCTGTTTTTGACGCTCACTACCAGGGCGTTGCTGTCGAGCATCACCAGGGAATCGCGTCCGCCCTTGGCCTGCACCGAATCGACGGCGGTTTCAAGCCGGCTTATCTGCGCATCCGAGAGGCGAATGCCGCGACTTTCC
>JAGXHK010000091.1 GCA_024636255.1 Desulfuromonadales bacterium
CCCGACCCTGCACTATCGGGCCTGCCTGAATACCGCTCGGCGCCTGGAAATTGCGCTGCGCTCGCTGGAGGATCTCCCGGAAGGTTCGCAGGAGGAGGTCGCCAGGCTGGTCGGCTTTCTCGAGGAGCGCCTCGCCGCCTTGCAGGACGAGTGACCGAAGCCCGAATAGAGTTCCTCCCTGAGAGTCGCCTTTTCTAAAGAGCGATGGGAAGAAACCGGAAGGTAAAAGCCAGCAGCAAGGTGCCGCACACACACAGCGCCAGATAGAGCAGAACCACGCGCTTGTGGAACATGGAGTAAAAGACCCCCATCACCGGCAGGGCAGTCACCGGACCGCCGATCAGCATGGCAATGCCCGGCCCTTTGGCAAGCGGAATCGCCTGACCGGGATCTGGCAGGAAAAATCCGAAAACCATAGACGCAGCGGTCACCTGCGGCAGGTGCAAAGGGATGGTGGCGAAGGTCAGGGTAAGAATGGGCCAGATCCCCTCGCCGGAGAGCAGATTGATAATCCAGCCGTTCGGCACGAATGCAGTCACAACCACCTCAATCACCAGACCGATCAGGGCAAACTTGCCGATCTTGATCGAGCCCTCCCAGAATTTGGCGCAGAAGACCAGAAATTTATTATGCGTGCAGCGCGCCACTTTGTGGGAGAGCTGCTTGCCACACTCGCAGCGCAGCTCTTCGACAGGGTAGTCGGGGTCGTGAAAATCGCCTGCGGGCAGCTTCTGGCGAAAGATCAGATCTTCTGAAAAGCCGTAGCGGTGCAGAAAATGCGTCAGATATCCGGCGAACAACCCCAGGAATACCGCGCAGAAAAGAACGGTGTAGGCCCAGCTAAGGCCCAACATTCCCGAAACCATGCTGAAGGCGGCCGGACTCATCAGCGGCGAGGTCACCAGCAGTGCGATCGCCGGTGCCAGCGGTATCCCGGCAAGAAGCAGTGAAATGACCAGAGGCAGCGTGGCGCAGGCGCACAAAGGGCTGACGGTGCCGAGCAGTGTGGCGAAGAGAATGGAAAGCGGCCCGAAACGGGTCAGGGCCTTGCGAATCTTGACGTGCCATTTAAAGGTACGGATAATCGCTTCGAGAAAAACGCCGAAGGCCAGATAAGGTAGAATGTAGAGGAACTCTCCCCACAATTTATGCATGAGGTTAAGGGCACCGGAGAAAAAACTTTCCATTATGGCGTCTATCCTTCTATGTTGATTTTTCGCCTTGGCCGCAGCCGGCCCAGGTGGATTTCCGACAATTCAGAGCGGCAGCCTGTTCGGCCCGCCCGCAACAAAACCAGAGAAAGTACCGCACAGAGTTTATCGACTACGAAGAGGCTTCCGAACCAGTAGCAAAGTATGTTCCACAATCGGCCGAAGATTCGTATCCGATCCTCAGATGACGCGGATTATAAATTGCGGACACGCGGCAGCGCAATATCCGCACAGGATACACGCCGAGTTGTCCAGCCGCACCCTCTTCTGCTCAACGGTCAGCGCGTGGTTGGTGCAGGCCTCGACACAGGCGCCGCACCCAGTGCAGAAACGCTCCATGATGCGCAGGCGCCGCTTCTGACTCTCGAGCCGAGCCCAGACCGTTTCTTCGACATCCTGACCGTCGAAAAGCTTCAGGTTTGCCTGAATCTCAGCCTCGGAAAGCATGCCGACCGCAACCGCATGCACGCCTTCGATTCCCAGCACGAAACGCAAACTCTCCCGTGCGCTCCCGATCAGATTTCCGCCAGCCAGCGCCTTCATGGCGTAAACGCCTTTGCCCGCGGCCGCGGCGGCCGAGATAGCCGCGGCCATCTCGGCGGCATCGCCATCGAGAATCCCCATCCCCGAGCGATTGACCAGCGGATGCAGGACATCGACAGCCGGATGATCCGCAGCCTTGCGAATCGCCGTAATATAGTGGGAAGAAAGTCCAAGGTGCGCGATTTTCCCTTCATCCTTCATCCTTAACAGCTCTTCGAACACCGCCGCCCGCTCCACGAAGGGGTCGGCAAGGCGCGCCCCGTGCAGATGTACGATATCGAGCTGCCCGACACCGAGTTCGCGCAGCGCCCTCTCGACGTGGGAGCGGGCCTGGGCCGCATTTGGCGCATGGGTCTTTGTGGCCAGCACAACCCGGCCGGCGTACCCCTTTAGCCCTTCGCGAACATGCGGATAGGTTTCGTAAAGCTCGGCCGTATCGAGCATGTTCACCCCGCTTTCGAGCGCCTGGCGGATCAGATATCCGCCGGCCGCAGGGCTCAAATTGGCTTGCAGGGGACCGAGGGGCAAGGTCCCATAAACGAGTGGAGAGATCCTCAAGCCAGTTCTTCCCAACGCTACCTTTTTCATGCTATTCTCCCGCCTCTTTTTGTTGATGGAAGAAAGAAAGATAACCTGTTTCTGCCTGTTATACTAGATGCTCAGGCGGATGATTTGGGAAAGAGCCGTTTCCGGAAAGCACTACGGAATACCAGGGAGAGGTTCATGGATAAAGGTTTCAAGGAAAGAGTCAGAGAGCAGTTCAGCCGGACTGCAGAATATTACGTGCGCGATGAAGGCTTCGCCCGCGGCGAAGATCTGAGCGCAGCAGCTCGATGCCTCAATCCGACCCAGGACGACATCCTGCTCGACGTCGCGACCGGCGGCGGCCATACCGCCTTATACTTCGCGCCCCTGGTGCGCAACGTTGTGGCCTCGGACCTGACCATGCAGATTCTGAAAAAGGCCCAGGAATTCATCAGCGAAGAGGGGGGAATCGAAAATGTCACCTTCCGTGAGGCAGACGCAGAAGACCTGCCCTTCCCTGCCGGGTCATTCACCCTGCTGACCTGCCGCATCGCACCGCATCACTTCCCAGATGTCAAGCGCTCATTGCGGGAATTCTTCCGCGTGCTCAGACGAGGCGGCCGCATGGCGATCATCGACTCACTCCTGCCTGATGATCCGGAAATCGCAGATTTTTATCATTCCATGGAGAAGATGCGCGATCCCACCCATGTGCGGGCCTACACCCGCAGCGAGTGGATCACCATGATTGAGGAAGCCGGTTTCATCAACATCCACACCAAAGAATTCACCAAGACGCATGATTTTGCGACCTGGGCCCGCCGCGCCGGCCTCGACAGGCAGGGGGTGCAGCAACTGAACAAATTCTTTATCGACGCTTCCCCAAAAGCGCATGATCATTTCGAGATTGAAACCTTTGCAGGTGAAGTCGAAAGCTATACCGACAAAAAGCTGCTCATCTGCGCTCACCGGCCAGAGAAGAAATAGCTGAAAAAGAAAGACCGGCAACCGCCATTTCCAAGAACACCTTTCAACATAAAAAGGGCGCCCCGAAAGGCGCCCATTTTATTGCACTGCATTGATTTTGCGATAAAACGATTAGCTGCTGGCAGCCTTTTGCTTGACGCCTGCGGCCTCTTCGAGCATGTCGGTCGTTACCGACTTGGGACGCTCGATAGCGTAACCAAGGGCGCGGTCCCAAGTGATGTTGGCGAGCACGCCGAGCGCGCGGCCGACACCGAAGAGGACAGTATAGAAGTCATACTCGGTGATTCCGTAGTACCACTGGATGACACCGGATTGGGCATCGACGTTCGGCCAGGGATTCTTGGCTTTCCCATGCTCCTGGAGCACCTTGGGGGCAACCTTGTAGATCATATTCACCAGCTTGAACAGCGGATAATCAGGCAGGTGGCTCTGGCAGAATTCCATCTGCGAAGTGTAGCGCGGGTCGGTCTTGCGCAGCACCGCGTGGCCGTACCCGGGAATGACCTGGCCACTGTTCAGTGTATCCCAAAGTGCCTGCTCAAGCTCTTTTTCGGTGGGCACTTTGCCGCCCATCTTGTCCATGAAGTCCTGAGTCCAGCGCAGCACTTCCTGGTTGGCCAGGCCGTGCAGCGGACCGGCCAGGCCGTTGATGCCGGCGGAGAGGCTGTAATAGGCATCAGACAGAGCAGAAGCCACCAGATGCGTGGCATGGGCGGAGACGTTCCCCGACTCGTGGTCGGAGTGCAGGATGAAGTACATGCGGGCCACATCGTCGTAGGGCTTGTCCTGACCCATCATGTGGGCAAAGTTACCGCCCCAGTCGAGGTCCTTGTTCGGAGCGATGGGGGTATCACCCTTGTACTTGATGCGATAGATATAAGCGGCGATGGTCGGGAGTTTGGCCATCAGATTGCTGCAATCCTCGTACATCGGATCCCAGTAGTCCATCTTGCTCATGCCTTCTTCGTACTTCTGCGCAAAGATCGACTCGCGCTGCATGGATACGATAGCGGCAGAGAACATGGTCATGGGGTGAGTGTCACGCGGCATGGTGCGCAGCAGGTCGAAAACGTACTCGGGAACCTGAGAGCGGATTTTCCAGTCTTCCACGACCTCCATGGTCTGCTCTTCGGTGGGCACTTCGCCGGTGAGCAGCATCCACCAGAACCCTTCGACGAAAGGATACTCGCGGCCAGGAACCTTGGGCAGAGCCTCAAAGGTTTCGGGAATTGTTTTGCCACGAAAGCGAATCCCTTCGAAGGGGTCAAGGTAGGAGATGTCGGTCACGAGGCATTTGACGCCGCGCGCACCGCCGATCGCCTGAGCAATGGTGACGTCGCTGATCTTAACGTCGCCATGCTCTTTAACCAGACGGGTGGTACGGGGACGGTGCTCCTGAATCTTCTTGTACAGGGTCTCTTTCAGTGTCGCCATACTCTCTCTCCTTTTCCATTTAAATGACCGATGGGTCCCAATCCCATCGAGAATGCCTCACCCCTCCGAAGCCCTATAAACTGCGAAACGACAGAGGCGCCTTGGCGCGTGCAATCCGAAAACCATGCAATAACAGCGCTCTAATCAAGCTTAAAAAGGAACAATAAAAAGAAGCTTATATACCTTCCTTGAATTATATTTCCAAATATCGTTTTAACAATCCTGCCCGGAGCATGTCAAGCTTTATTTTGTATACAGTATTCACTAGGAACCGGCAAGTTTTCTTTTTTGATTTGAATTCACCCGAGGGTCGTGGTAAGATGCGTAAATTTTAAGCACGTGACAGAAAAAATGATGAAAATTCGCAATCTTACCCTTGACAACAATGTTTTTCTCGCCCCCATGGCAGGGGTGACCGATCTGCCGTACCGCAGCATCATGAAGCGCTTCGGATCCGGTCTTGTTTTTACGGAAATGATCAGCGCTAATGGCCTTTTTCATGGCGGAAACAAGACTTATGAGCTTCTTCATTCTCTTCCCGAAGAGCGCCCGCTGGCTATTCAGTTATTTGGCGGCGATGCTGAGGTTCTGGCTCGGGCCGCTGCGAAGGTTGCCCCGAGTGCCGATCTTGTCGATCTGAATATGGGCTGTCCGGTGAAAAAGGTGCTTCGTTCCGGAGCGGGCAGCGCGCTGTTGCGCGAGCCTCGCAAGGTCGCCGGGATAGTTTGCAATGTACGCCGTGCTATTGATCGGCCACTGACGATAAAAATCCGCTCCGGATGGGACAGTTCCTCGTTGAACTTTCTTGAAATCGGCCGGATCGCCCAGGAGGAAGGGGCCGATGCGATCATCCTCCATCCTCGCACCCGCGCACAGGGTTTCGGCGGGCGCGCCGACTGGTCGCATATCCGCCAACTCAAAGAAGGTTTACGCATACCCGTCGTCGGCAGTGGCGATATCTTCTGCGCACAGGACGCTCTCGACATGAAAGCGCAGACCGGCTGCGACGCTGTCATGGTCGGCCGCGGCAGTTACGGCAATCCCTGGCTGATCGAGAGCATTCTCCGGCTGCAAGCGAAAAAATCCCCTACGGCACCCTCACCGCAGAACCGCCATGCCGTCGCTTGTGAGCATCTTCATCTGCACCTTGAGCGCTTCGGCCCCCAAAGGACCCTTGGCGAAATGCGAAAGCATCTTTGCTGGTACTCAAAGGGTCTGCCCGGCTCCGCAAGCTTTCGTGCAGCCCTTAACAACTCCCCAACGATCGCTGATCTGCGGAGTGCCGTGGACGAATTCTTCCTCGCTTCAACAGGTTAGGTCTGCCCGATGAACGACCAAGGCGCAGATTCGACAGATCTGCAAATATACGTCAGCGTCCTTGAAAATCTGGAGGATGCTGTCATCGCGCTCGATCCCGACGGACGCATCGTGCTTTTTAATTCCGCCGCCGAAAACAGTACCGGGATATCGCGCCGTCAAAGCCTGGGACGCAAGGTCATTGATCTGTTCAGGACTCAAGAGACCCTTCTCCACCTGGTACAGACCGCCTTGCGCGAGGGGCGCTCGATTTTCAATTACGAGGACATTCTCCTGCATCGCCCCGGGGCGGCCCCTTTGCCGATCAGCGTCTCAGTCTCTCCGATTTTCACCCCTGCGGGCACTCATGAAGGGGTTGTCGTGATCATGCGCGACATATCGCGGGTTCGCGAACTCGAGGACGCCGTGCGCCGCGCCGATCGCCTGTCGATGATCGGGACTATGGCCGCCGGACTCGCCCATGAGATCAAAAACCCACTGGGAGGCATCAAGGGCGCAGCACAGCTTCTCGGCCGTGAGTTCTCCGAACCGGATGATGCCCTGAATGAGTACACAGATATCATGATCCGCGAGGTGGAGCGAGTCAATGCGATCATCGAAGAATTGATGGATCTGGCCAGCCCCAGGCCTCCGGTCATGACCGAAGTCAATCTTTCCAGAATTCTCGGGGACATCATTCTGTTTCAGAAAGAGGCGCAACGCAAAAAGAACATTGACTTCATCCTGCGCCTGGATCCGAGCATTCCGCCGATTCGCGGAGACGAGAACCTGCTCACCCGGCTGTTTCTCAACCTGATCATGAATGGGTGCGAGGCCATTGAAAATTCTGGTCGGGTAGACATCGTCACGAAAGTGGCTTCGGAAATCCACCTGAACCAGCCGGGCGATCGACCCGTACCCTTTATCGTGATCGAGATCAGAGATAATGGCAAGGGGATCGCCCGCGAGTCCCTCGAGCAGATTTTTACCCCCTTTTTTACGACCAAGAACAGGGGGAGCGGTCTCGGACTGGCTATCTGTCAAAAAATCGTCACCGATCACCGCGGATTTCTCAAGGTTAAAAGCAGCCCCGGAAAAGGCACCTGCTTCACAATCTCACTTCCTTTCTACCGTTGATCGGCGAGGCGGGCTTTTCCGCTGCCTCCTGTTTCTGAAAAGGGTCACTCAGCATGTCCATCAAACGTATTCTCGTTGCGGATGACGAAGAGAGCATCCGCTGGGTTCTTTCCAAGGCGTTGTCCAAAAAAGGCTTCACGGTCGATCTGGCGGCGAACGGCAGCGATGCGCTCGCACTTTTTCACCAGAATCCCTACGATCTTGCGGTGCTC
>JAGXHK010000092.1 GCA_024636255.1 Desulfuromonadales bacterium
GCAACCTCAGCCATGGTCATGCCGATTCTTTCGGCGGTCGCCATCGGCCTTGGTCAGAACCCGCTGCTGCTGGTGGTGCCGGCCGCCATCGCCGCAAGCTGCGCCTTTATGCTGCCGGTGGCGACTCCGCCGAACGCGATCGTCTTCGGCTCGGGGTATATCACCATACCGCAGATGGCGCGCAGCGGCTTCGGTCTCAACATCCTCGGCATCGTTATCACAGTTGCGATTACCTATATCCTGGTCATCCCGGTGTTCGGCATCGTCATTAACGAATTGCCCGCCTGGGTCAATGGGATCCCCAAATAGGTCGGCCTTTTTACGATCCATATTTCATAACCCGGCCCCCTCCGGGTTCATCCCCCCGTTTCCACTCCTCCTCCGGAAACGGGGATTTTTTTATCCGATCCGTAAGTTGCTTCACGGGAAGAGCGATGGTACATATGGAAGAAATTTTTCCCTGATGGGTCTATGCAAAGCGAGCGACAGCGTAAAAAAATCCATATCGAGGGAATTGTCCAGGGGGTCGGGTTTCGTCCCTTTGTCTATCAGCTCGCGCAGCGGCTCGGAATCGCCGGCTGGGTGTTTAACGACAGCGAAGGCGTGAAAATCGAGGCCGAGGGCGAGCCCGCGCTGCTGCAGGTCTTTCTCGGCGCGCTGCAGCGGGAGACGCCTCCGCTTGCCGCCATCAGTCGGTTTGCTCTTGAAGAGCGGCCCGTGCGGGGCGACACTCAGTTCACCATTCGCGTCAGCGAGAACGAGACTGCCAGAAAAGCGCAGATCGCTCCCGATACCTATGTCTGCGAAGACTGCCGGCGCGAGCTCTTTGCTCCGACTGACCGGCGCTACCGCTATCCTTTCATCAACTGCACAAACTGCGGGCCGCGCTTTACCATTGTCACCGGAGTTCCCTACGACCGGCCGAAGACAACGATGGCCGATTTCCCGATGTGCGCTCAATGCCGGCGCGAGTACGATGATCCTCGCGACCGCCGCTTTCATGCGCAGCCGAACGCCTGCCCGTACTGCGGGCCGCAGGTTCGTCTGCATGATGCCTGCGGAGATCTTCTGCCGGTTGAGGATCCGGTCCGCGAAGCGGTGCGGCGGCTGCAGGAGGGACAGATCGTCGCCATCAAAGGGCTGGGCGGATACCATCTGGCCGTCGATGCCGGCAATGATGCCGCCGTTGCCGAGCTGCGCCGGCGCAAGGTGCGCGACGAGAAACCATTTGCCCTGATGTCCGCCGGCCTCGCGCAGGTGCGTACCTATGCCGAGCTCGATACAGCAGAGCAGAGCCTGCTGGAGTCGGTCGAGCGTCCCATCGTATTGCTGCGCCAGTGTTCGAAGCATCCGCTCTCAGCGCTTGTCGCGCCGCGCAACCGCTACTTTGGTGTGATGCTCCCCTGTACCCCCTTGCATGAGCTGCTTCTCGAGAATGGGTTCACGGCGCTGGTCATGACCAGCGCCAATATCTGCGATGAGCCGATCGTTTTCCAGGATGAAGAGGCCATCGAGCGGCTCAATGGTGTCGCCGACAGTTATCTGATTCACAACCGGCGCATTTACATGCGTACCGATGATTCGATCACCCGTGTTATGGCCGGACGCCCGGTGGTCATGCGTCGCTCGCGCGGTTACGTGCCGCGCGGAATTTTTCTTCCTGCGGGGCAGCCATCGGTTCTTGCTTTGGGCGCGGAGCTCAAAAGTGCAGTTTGCCTGACGCAGGACGAGCGGGCCTTTCTCAGTCAGCATATCGGCGATCTGAAGAACATGGAGGTCTACCGCTCCCTGATTGCAACGGTTGATCACCTGCAGGAGATTCTCGAACTGCAGCCGCAGATCCTCGCTCACGACCTGCATCCGGATTATCTGTCTACCCGGTATGCCGAGGAGCGCTCTGGCATCCCTCGGGTGGCCGTTCAGCATCACCACGCGCATCTTGCAAGCTGCTTGGCCGAAAACGGTGTCGAGGACGAGGCGATCGGCATTATTTTCGACGGCATCGGTTTTGGCGAAGACGGGCGGATCTGGGGAGGAGAATTTCTGGTGGGAGGCTTCGACGGCTACCGGCGCGCCGGACATTTTGCCTATGTCCCCATGCCGGGCAGCGATGCCGCCACCAAAGAGCCCTACCGCATGGCCTTAAGTTACCTGCGCCATGCTTTTGACGCGCAGCTTCCCGAACTTCCGTTTCTCAAGAGGATCGCCGAAGGGGAGCGGCGGCTGCTGCTGCAGATGATGGCGCAGGGAATCAACTCTCCGCTGACGTCCAGCTGCGGACGTCTTTTCGATGGAGTCGCCGCGCTGGTGGGATTGCGCGATCGGGTCAGCTTTGAAGGACAGGCCGCTCTCGAGTTGGAGATGGCTATTGACGGCCCGGCGCAAAGACGCACTTATCCCTTCGCATTGGTGCAGGAGGGAGAGATGCTCATATTCGATCACGCCCCCTTGATCCGTGCCCTGGCCCTGGATGTTCTCGACGGGATTCCGGCTGGAGTGATCAGTGCCTGCTTTCACAACACCCTGGCGCAGATGGTGCGCAGGGTCTGTGATCAGTTACGCCAAACGACCGGGCTGCAGAGGGTGGCTCTCTCGGGTGGGGTCTTTCAGAACCGCTTTCTTACCGAACGCTGTCTAGAGCTGCTTGAATCGGGCGGATTTCAGGTCTTCACGCATTCTCTCGTCCCGCCCAATGACGGCGGCCTCGCCCTGGGGCAGGCAGTGATCGCAGGCCGCCGGCCCGCCGGTTGATCCGCCTCCTCGCAATCCGGGTTGCCTCATCAATGCCGCACGGTATACTCAATGCAGTCTCCATCGGGGAGGGCGGTCATGGACATCCGGCTCAGGCGTGCCTATGACGATCCCGCGGTAAACGACGGATTCCGGGTTCTGGTGGATCGCATCTGGCCGCGCGGTATCAGCAAAGACCATCTGAAACTTGACGACTGGTTGAAAGCGGTTGCTCCAAGCGATGAGTTGCGCAAGTGGTTCAGCCACGAAGAAGGGAAGTGGCCGGAGTTTCGCAGGCGCTATGCTGCGGAACTTGATGACAAGCAGGATGTGCTCGCCCCTTTGCTGACGAGGCTTCGTGAGAACAGACGCGTGACGCTGGTGTACGGCAGCAGGGATGAAGAGCACAACAACGCCGTCGTACTCAAGAGCTACCTGAAGGGGTTGCTGGAGTCATCCTGAAATATTCCTGAACATGAACCGGAAAAGCGGCGCGTTTTCGCCGCTTTTCTGCCAGCCGTGCTGTGCGCTGTTTTCGAAAGCCTCAGACCTCGAGGCTTCTGGCCAGCTTGATCATGTTTTTGTCGATGGGCCGCTGCCCCGAATCGAGAACCTTTTGCATATCCGTCAAGGTGAGCTTCGCGCCGGAGAGGCCGATCATCTTCCCTGTTTCCCCTTTTTTCAGCGCATCCATCGCGCCCTGGCCGAAGCGCGAGCCAAGCAGGCGATCGAACGTCGTCGGCGAGCCGCCGCGCTGGTAGTGCCCAAGCACCATGATGCGCGATTCGAAGCCGATCCGGTCTTTGATCTGATCGGAAATGGACTGGGCACTGCCGACTCCCTCAGCGACCAGGATGATGGAATTGTCGCGTCCCTCGCGATAGCGCTTGCGCAGGTTCTCGCAAATCCTGTCCATATCGTACTCCACTTCGGGGATCAGGGCGTGTTCGGCGCCGCAGGCAATGGCGGCCACCAGAGTCAGATAGCCGCAGCGCCGGCCCATCACCTCGACGATAAAAGCCCGATCATGGCTCGAGGCTGTATCCTTGAGGCAGTCGACGGCATAACCGATGTTGTTCAAGGCCGTATCGACACCGAGGGACATATCGGTGAAGGGGAGGTCATTGTCGATCGATGCCGGAATCCCGATAACCCGGATCCCCTGGTTGTGCAGGGCCATCGCGCCGCGCAGAGAGCCGTCTCCGCCGATCACCACCAGCCCCTCAACGCCAAGGCCTTTGAGGTTTTCGGCCGCCAGGCGCTGTCCCGGCTCTTCCATCATTTCCTTGCAGCGCGCACTCTGCAGAAACGTGCCGCCGCGCTGTAGCGTATTGCTTACCGACCGCGTCGACATGATCTCATAATGCCTGTCGATCAGGCCGTGATAGCCTTTCTGAATTCCAACCACCTCGATGCCCGCGGACAGGGCCGAGCGAACGACGCCCCGGATCGCTGCGTTCATCCCCGAACAATCGCCGCCGCTTGTTAAAACCGCGATACGCTTCACTGAATCTTCTCCTCGTATACCCAATAAATGTGGT
The DNA here is from genome assembly GCA_024636255.1 of Desulfuromonadales bacterium. Lineage (GTDB taxonomy): Bacteria > Desulfobacterota > Desulfuromonadia > Desulfuromonadales > Geoalkalibacteraceae > JAGXHK01. The sequence continues at coordinate 4,272 of JAGXHK010000092.1, forward strand.
CACCCTCGGCTGAACTTCGCGAGTAAAACATTAGTATCTGCTTTTGTCAAAGTGCAAATAGCTTTGAGTGCGCCCCCGTGAGTCTTGACACCGTACGGGGCGCTGATATCGTTTTAAAGCTTGAAATTGTTGAATTTTAAGAAGTAACACACATTCGAGGATGCGCGCCCTGAAATTTACCAGAAAGAGGTCGAGGCTTCTTCGAGGAGGAATACATCCATGGCACTGGTGAATCATAAAGTTCCCGGCATTATTCCCATTTTCCCCCTGCGCGAACAGGTAGTCTTTCCTTACATGGCCTTTCCGCTCTTCGTCAATGAAGACGGCATGGATGTGGTCGAAGAAGCGTTGCAGAGCGATCAGGTGCTTGGCCTGGTTTACTGCGCGCGCGGCGGAGAGTTCTGCAGTTTCGATCATTTCTCCCGGATCGGTACCGCCTGTCATATCACCCGGGTTTTTCGTCTCCCGGAAGGGGGCGCCAAAGTCATGGTCGAAGGCCTCTCGCGCATCCGGGTGCAAAAACCGGTGAAACTGGTTCCGTTTGTTATGGCGCATGTTGAGGCATTTGCCGATCCGGAAGAGCGCGGGCTGGTCGCCGAGGCTCTGGTGCAGAGCGTCAATTCGCTGCTCAAGGTCTCTCTGAACTATGGGCGGCCGCTGCCGGGAGATGTGCTCAAGCTGATTGATCGCCTTGAGGATCCGGGGCGCCTTGCCGACCTCATTGCCGTTTACCTGGGCAACGATCCGGCCACCCAGCAGCGCCTTCTTGAGCAGACCGACCCGCTCGAGCGTCTCAAAGACGTTTATCTTCTGCTGACAAGCGAAGTCCAGAAGCTTCAGGTCCGCGGAGAGGTGCAGAACGAAGTGACCAAGCGCATCGGGCGGACACAGAAAGAATATCTTCTGCGCGAACAGATGAAGCAGATTCAGGAGGAACTCGGGGACGACGATCCGCGGCTGGTCGAGCTCAACGATTTTCGCAAGCAGATCGAAAGCGGGAAGATGCCCGAGCATGTCCGCAAGGTGGCGAAAAAAGAACTCACCCGTCTCGAACGCATCAATCCCGCCTCGCCCGAGTATACGGTGGCACGCAGTTACCTCGAGTATCTATGTGCCGTCCCCTGGGAAGAAGGGACCGAAGATCGGCTGGATATCGATCGTGCCCAGCGGGTTCTCGATGAGGACCATTTCGATTTGGAGAAAATCAAGGAGCGCATTCTGGAATATCTGTCGGTGCGCTCTCTGCGCCGTAGCGGCAAGGGGCCGATTCTCTGTTTCGTCGGTCCGCCGGGGGTCGGCAAGACCTCGCTGGGGCGCTCCATCGCCCGTGCCATGGGCCGCCGGTTTATCCGTATCGCCCTTGGCGGGATGAAGGACGAAGCAGAGATCCGCGGGCACCGCCGCACCTACATCGGCGCCATGCCGGGACGCATCATCCAGGAGATCTGCCGCGTCGAGGCGAACAATCCGGTTTTTATGCTCGACGAGGTCGACAAGATCGGCCAGGACTTTCGCGGCGACCCGTCCTCTGCTCTGCTCGAGGTCCTCGACCCCGAGCAGAACAATACGTTTACCGATCACTACCTCGATGTCCCTTTTGATCTCTCGAAGGTTATGTTCATCACCACCGCCAACCTTCTCGACCCTATCCCTTCGGCGCTGCGCGACCGGATGGAGGTCATCCGCCTGCACGGCTACAGCGACCAGGAGAAGGAGCAGATTGCTTTTCGCTACCTGATCCC
>JAGXHK010000093.1 GCA_024636255.1 Desulfuromonadales bacterium
CAGGTCGGGGATGCCGTCACCATCGCTGTCCTCGTCCGCGACGAGGCCGCTGACGGCGATCTCTTCAGCGCCTGCCGACGGACTGAAAAAATCCGGCATGCCGTCGCCATCGGTATCGATGCGGGCGGCAATGGTCGCAGGAAAGGCATCCTGATTACAGTAGGTTTCAGCCAGGCCCTGCAGGGCCGCGTGGCGCTGTTCGCGGTAAGGTAGGGCATCAGCCACGCGTTTCGCGGCCGCGAAATCACCGGCGCGGGCATAACCGCCGACCAGATCGAATGCGCTGCCGTCATCGAAATAGCGCTCATGCCGCGTCTCGTCGACATAGATCTGATCGCTCACCCCCTGCGCTTCATCGAGCAGCTCGAGAGCCTGCGCCCGGAAGATTTCCGCGGTGATGGGCAGGCTCTGGTCGGCCAGGCCGGAAAGAAAGCCTGCCGCCCGGATCAAGTACTCGGCTTCAAGGTCCGCAAGATCGTCATGCTCCGTCCCGGTATAGCTGGAACCTTCGGTAAAGAGTGCCCGGACCCGGCTCAGGAAACTCTGCCAGAGCTGCTCGTCGGGCAGGGACCTATACAGATCGAGGGCATTGCGGTAGCCGCTCATGCGGTCTTTTTCCCTGCTGAACTCTTCTGTTTCCGCCAGCAGAAGCATAATCCGATCGCGCACCGGGCCGGCAGAGCCCGCATATCCCAGAGTCTGCTGCGTTTCGGCCACGCTCTGCAGGGCCAGGCTGCGCCAGCGCAGGTCCTCGATCCCCTCGGCGATCTCCAGCGCCTTATCGAGAAGATCGGCGGCCTCCTGAGGGACGTCCGCCCGGTGATAGAGATCGGCCAGCTTGGCGTAGCCGTAATTCACCAGATAGAGGTAGACATTGACCTCGAGCTTTTCATCGAGACCGTCGAGCAGGGCTCGGGCCCGGTCGAGAGCCGCGCGCGCATCGACGAGCTGCTGGCGCTCGATATGGCTCTGGGCGATATAGGCCCGCCTCTTGTTCAAGGCGTAATAGGTCAGGACCTCGATCTTGTCGCGGTCATCTGGGAAATTTTCATCCAGAAATGAAAACGCCGCCGCGTTCCCCTCGTCCAGCGCGATGAAGGTGGCCACTTCCTTGAAGGCCCATTCCTGCTCGCGTTTTCCGCTTCGGATGTCCCCCTGAGAGTTTTCGTAGCTGTCCGGGATCGAGCCGGCCAGCGCAAAACCTTCCTCGGCGTAGTCGCCCTCATAGAGAAAACGCACCATGTCATCCACGTACGACCAGGTTTCATTCCGTGTCAGATTCTCCAAGCCGTCATCGCTGCGGATCTGGGCGATCTGCGTGTAGATCTGCCAGGCTTTGTCATACTCGCCCAGGTCGGTGTAGAGGATCGCCGTCTCAACGAGATGGAAAACCTTTAATTGGTAATGAAAATAGCCGGAACTTTCATTGGCCGGGGTATCCAGAGCCAGGCTGTAGAGAACCGAAGCGAGTTCGCGGGCTTCTTCCGGGTCATCTTCTTCCAGGAATTTTTCGGCAAGGTCGCGAACCGCGACGAAGAGCTTGCCGTATTCAGAAAGAGAGACCAGATGGATGTGCAGAGTGAGGAAATAGTCGGTGATTCTCTGCGCACTCTCCAGGTCGCCGGCTCTTGCATAGGAGCGCGCCAGATACCGCAGATTTTCCGCATCCTGGCCATCCACGTTGGCGGCCCCTTTGGCCTCGATGACTTTCCGGTAGAGCGATTCAGCTTCCCGCAGGGCGCTCAGGGCGTTTTCATCCTGCCCGAAGCCGCGCAGGGCATCGCCGACAGCGCGCCAGGCATGGGCGCGATATTCGCTCTGCACGATGGCATTGCCTCTGAGCAGCGTTTCGGCCTCGGCCTGCAGCCCGGCTTGGGCTTTGGCCCGGACAACCTCGAGCATGACCGCATCGTTGACATCGGCGTTGTTGAGGCCGGCGATCAGTTGCTCGGCTTCATGGAAAGGCGAGAGATCGGAGCGGTAATAATAGGCGGCGAGCAGATTCTTCGGCTCGTCGAGAAACCCTGCCGGAAGTGTAAAGTCGTCCTTTTTCGCTTCTTTTTCCAGATCCTTGCGAACCTGTTTGAACGTGATGGGAACTTCGATGCTGTAGCGCGCGGCCAGATCGGCCAGGAATTTTATTTTGGGATCGTCCTGCAGGGCGACCTCCGCGCCGTGCTCGTCTGTGCGAACCAGTTGAGATTCGAACGCTGCGGGGTCCAGCAGCAGATTCTGATCATCCGAAAGAGGGTAGACGAAGGCGACATAGCGGGAAAGCCGCAGGGGCACAATGTCGTCGAGGGGGAATTTCACGCCTTGTGCCGCAGTCAGGATTTTATCAGTGAGCAGGTCGAGGTTTGCGAGATAGCGCGGATCCTGTGCCGAAAAGTCGACGTCTTCTGCGAAACGATCAGAAAAAACCTCGTTCAATGCCTGCTTGAGGACATGTTTTCTGTAGGCGCTGCCCATCTCCTTGGGAGTGGCATGGCGCAGCAGCCGGTAGAGTTGAGCGATATGCGCCTTTTTCCCGGGGGCGAGGAGATGTGGCAGGTTGGCGAGGGCGATCTCTCCTTCATCATCCAGTAGAGGGCCGCCACTCACAGTCTTAAGATCGCAGAAGGGGTCATCGGATTGCGCCTGCCCTTTGGTCTCTTTGGCCAGATGCGTCAGAAGCAGGGCCAGGGGCTGCAGCGTGTGCGGTGCGCTCGACGGACGCAGGCCAAGGTCCAACTCGGCTGGCAGGTTCAGCCAGGCGCGAATGCGCTGCTGCGCTTCAGATGCGGCGGTGCCCCTTTCGAGCTCGCCAGTCATAAGGGTCGTGAATGGGGAGACGGTCACCGAGGTGTCCTGGCCCGGAAAAAGCTTCAGTGCGCTGCGCATCGGCAGTTCGGAGAAGGATTCTCCTGTCATCTGGTCGGTGCCGCCCCGCGCGAAGACGACCAGTTCGGGCAGATTGGCAAACGCATTGACCGAAAAGGAGAAACCGCCATCCTCACCGGTCGGCGGAGAAAGACACTCGCCTTTGCCGCTGGCGCCGCAGAAATAAGCGGTGAAATAATCCTTGCGGACCGGATCGAAATATTTAAGTTCGACCCTCGCCCCGGCGATCGGGCCGTCTTCGACAAACCCGGCGACGGTTTGCGTGGCGACGGACGTAGACGATGAATCGCTGCTGCTTCCGCCTCCCCCGCAGGCGCAGAGCGTCAGAAGGGCAAGGGGTATCAGCCACCCGGTAAAACGGCATCGGATCATGGAAAACCTCTTGCAAGCACAGAACGGATGCATGTGTTCGGAAAAAAGGACGGAAGATTAAAGCTCTGAGGAGAAAATTCTTTTGCAAAAACTCGCCCAGACCTGCAGGCCAGGTGGATGTGATCGCATGCAGGCTGGAAAGGTACCGGAATTGCGTCGGAAATACCAGTGAAAAATTGATTTACCAAGGATTTAAGAGAGCTGCGGGAAAAGCCGGGGAATGAGGGGATTTTCGCAAAAGGCCTTCGATCTCGGCGAATTGGCCGGCGCGCAGCGGATTCACTGCGGTGGCTGCATGAATATGCCGCATCAGTTCGCAGCACCAGTGCGGACGTGCCCGAGCGTTTGCACGTCCATGTCCCCATGGTAAATTCTTAAAACACACGATCACAAAGGAGCAGACTATGAATGTTGCACTGGAACCGATCCTGGCGCTGATCACCGGCATTCTCATTCTCATTATTCCGCGCCTGCTGAGCTACATCGTGGCTGTATACCTGATCATCGTCGGCATCCTGGGGCTGGTGCGGTGAATTCCCCGCGCAAATAGGATCAAGAGTGCGCCTGACCACGAATCGATACGGCAGCGCGCGCTTTCACGAGGCGTGAATGGGGCAATCTAACGCTGGTGGCCGGGGCAGTAATAACCCGCCCTCCCGGATACGGTGATACGTTCGATGGCGCGGCCGCAGCGCGGGCATTTCTGCCCCTTGCGGCGCTTCGGCAGCAGCCAGTTCCCGGGCCAGCCCTTCTCGCCGACGCGGTGCTCGATGGCTGTCTCGAGAACATGCCGGCCGGTTGCGGCGAGGCTGCGGCGCTGCGGGTCGCTGAGTTCGCCCGCGCTTCTTTTCGGGTGCAGCCCGGCCTGAAAGAGGACCTCGTCCGTGTAGATGTTGCCGAACCCCGCAATCACTTTCTGATTCATCAGCAGCCCTTTGAGCGCGCCGCGATGCCCCTGCAGACGCCCGACAAAAGCGTCCGGATCGCGGCTCAACTCAAGAGCGTCGGGGCCGAGCTGTTTTTTTTCGGCATAATCCTCGAGCGAATCGGCAAGGCCGATTCGCCCGAGTTTGCGCTGACAGACGTACGCCAGAAAATAGCCGTTGTGCAGTCTGAGCAGCAAACGGGTATGCTCGGGGCTCTTGTCCCGATCCTTGAAGTAGCGCAGAAACCCGGTCATGCCGAAATGCATTACCAGGTAGCCGCCGTCGCCGATTCGGGCGAACAGGTTTTTGCCGTGGCGCGCGGTGACGGTCAGCGCATTGCCGGTCAGCCGCCGCGCGAGGGCCGGGCAGCTGATGTCTTCGAGCAGGCTGCCCTGGCACGCGAGCACCTCGGCGACTCTCTGGTGCAGCGCGGTGGCATCGAGATATTCCTTGAAGATCTGAACGTCAGGCAACTCAGGCATGGCGCTCTCCTTCTCTTTCGCGGCCTCCCTTCTTGAATCTTCCCCTGATTTTCGTCAGCTGCCCGATCACCAGGGGAACCAGGCTCATCCCCAGGATCAGTCCCCATCCCCCGGCCGAAGGCGGCTGCAATCCGAGGACCTTTGCCAGCGGCGGTAGATAGATGGCCAGCAGAAGCAGGCCGATGCACAGAACGAGCGATCCCCAGATGAAGGGATTGCGGGTGATGTCGTTTTTGAACAGGCCCGTTCCGGGATCGCGCATGTTGAAGACGTGCCAGAGGCGGGCAAACGACAGGGTCAGAAACGAGATGGTCACCGCCGCGTGCCCTTCGAGCCCCATATTGCGGATGCCGATGGCAAAGGCGCCGAGAACGGCTGCGCCGATAACGACCGAGTACCCCGCGATGCCGAGCCAGTGACCGCGGGTCAGTATCGGCTCGCCGGGATCGCGCGGCGGTTTCTTCATGGCGCCCGGATCGCCTTCGCCGACCCCCAGAGCGAGGGCGGGGAAGACGTCGCCGATCAGGTTGATGTAGAGGATCTGCAGCGGCAACAGGGGAAGAGGTGTGCCGACCAGGGAGGCGAGGGTGATCATCAGAACCTCGCTCACGTTTCCGGAGAGCAGAAAATAGATGAATTTGCGGATATTACCGAAGATCACCCGGCCGTAATGCATGGCGGCGATGATCGAGGCGAATTCGTCGTCGCGCAGGACCATATCGGAGGCTTCCTTGGCCACCTGGGTGCCGCGTTTTCCCATGGCGATGCCGATATCGGCCTTTTTCAGGGCGGGGGCATCATTCACGCCGTCGCCGGTCATTGCGACGATGTCGCCGGCCTGCTGGTGAAGGGCGATCAGGTTGAGTTTCTGCTCCGGGCTGACCCGCGCAAAAACCGAAACTTTCACCAGGCGCTCGCGCTCCTGCTCCTGGAGATTTTCAAGATCAGCCAGGTCGCGCCCTTCGCACGCCTCGAGATCGCCGTCGGACTCGAGCTGCATGTCTTCGGCAATGGCGCGGGCGGTGACGGGATGATCGCCGGTCACCATGATCACGCGGATCCCGGCATCGCGCGCGGTGGCGATCGCATCCCGGGCCGAGTCGCGCGGGGGGTCGTGCAGCCCGACCAGGCCGAGAAAGCGCAAGTCTTCATACGGCGGGTCATCCTTGCTGTCCACCTGCTTTTCGGCCAGACCCAGCAGCCGCAGTCCCTGCGCGGCGAGTTCCTGATTGCGCTCGTACCAGGCGTTCCGGTCCTCGGAGGAGAAGGCTTTCTCTTCTGCATCGGCACTGCTTTTGCTGCCGGTGCAGGCCTCGAGAACGGCTTCGGGCGCGCCTTTGACGGCCACGCGCACGTCGGCCTCACTGTCGTGATAGGTCGCCATCATCTTCGTTTCGCGCGAGAAGGCCTCCTCCCTGACCTCGGGAAACCGCTCGAGCAACTGGCGACGGGGCATTTTTGCGGCGGCGCCCACGTCGAGCAGAGCAACTTCCATCGGATCGCCGACCGCCTCGTTCTCGTCGCGGAATTCGGCATTGTTGCACAAGACGCCCACTTCGAGGGCGCGGCGCAGGTGCTCGTCCTGCTCGATATCGGCTACATGCGCGGCCGATGGGGGTTCGTCCTGGACTCGCCGTGGGTGTACCTCGTCCTGGGCCTGGTGGGGGCCGCGGCGCTCATATACCGCGGCTGGGAGCTGTGG
>JAGXHK010000094.1 GCA_024636255.1 Desulfuromonadales bacterium
ATCGCTTTCTGATTATCCCGTTCGATGATGGCGTACAAAGGCACCGAGATGACCTGGTCGAGCACGCGCCGGGCGAATTCGACCCGCAGGATCATTCCGGGACGAAGCCGCCGGTCGAGGTTATCCACCTCGATTTTGGCCAGATAGGTGCGTGTTCCGGGGTCGGCCCGATAGGCGATATGAATGATCTCGCCGTTGAGCATTGCCGAGCGCTGCTCATGAAGAGTAGCCGGATGTACGTTGACTTCCTGCCCCACCTGCAGCAAAGCCACGTCTTTTTCCGGCACCTCGACCAAGGCCTTGAGGCGATCAACCGCAACCACGACGGCGACCGGAGTGCCGGGAGCGACGTATTCGCCACGGTCGACAAGAAGCTCGTCGAGCACCCCGTCGACCGGGCTGCGCATTGTGCTTTTTTCATACTCGAGTTCAGAGTTTTTAAGATTGGCGCGTGCCACATCGCACGCTCCCTTGGCCTCATCGTATTCTTTTTCGCTGACAATCTTGTCTTCGAGCAACTGCTCGATGCGCGCGAAATTCTTGCGGGCCTTTTCGTATTCGGCACGTTCACGCTCCAGATTGGCATTCACCGTCTCCGGATCGATGCGCAGAATCGCCTCGCCCTTGAGCACGCGATCGCCTTCCTGGGGGCCGTTCCATCTCACCGGCCCTTCGAGTTCGGCTGCCAGGCGCAGGTCTTCCCAGGCCTCGAGAGTTCCCGGCAAGGTAAAGGTCTCCGCGATCGTCTCTTTTTCGACGTTCTGCACGACGACATGGGTCACCTTCTGCGCAGGAGACTGTTTCTCTTCGGTTTCGGTCTGCGCCTGGCTCCCATTCCCGCAGCCCGAGACCAGACCGGCAAAAAGAAGCGCAACGATCAATAGATAATGGTTTTTCATGCGGAGAGTTCCTCTTCATATTGTTTTCCCGGTGGCAACCCCAGGCCGGCAAGCGCTTGTCCGAACAGAGTCCGAAGTGACTTTTCGACCTCCTCATGGGTGCTCGCGTAGCCGGTATACCACCCGGAGAGGGCACTGAAGTAAAGAGAGATAAAGTGCACGCAGGCATAAAAAGGGTCATGACCGGCATGCAATTCGCCCCTGGCGACCCCACGGCTCAGAATCTGCTCGATCGCCTCGAAATAGCGCGCATTCATCTCCCGCACCTGCGTGCAGGACGGCTGATGGGGAAACGCGGTCTCGCGGATCATGAGCCGGCCGAATTCATAGTTTTCGGTCACAAACTGAAACTGGCTCATGAACAGGGTCAGCAGCTGATCGAGGACAGGGGCATCTGGCGCATGTTGGTCCAGGCGCGAGAAGGCAAAGTTCATTTCATCTTCACAGAATTCCAGAAAGACCTCCTGCTTGTTCTTGAAATAACCATAAATTGTGCTTTTACCCACGCCGGCGGCCCGCGCCAGAGACTCCATACTGGTTTTTTCGACGCCTTTTTCAGCAAAGAGGCGAATGGCCGCCTGCAGAATCGCTTTGCGCGTCTGCTTTTTTCTGGTTTCGCGAATTCCGCTCACATGCACGCCCTTCCCGTTTGGGTCCATTTCTATAATGGGGATTAATATTCAATACCGGTCGATTCTAAGACCGTCCGCGGATAAAGGTCAATAAAAAACCCGACCGAAGTCGGGTTTTTTTGATCAGATGACAATATTACTTTAAGGGTTTACCGTTAACGTATTGTTTTAAAAAGAAAAAGCAGGCCACCTTCATCGGGCCTGCTTCTTTTCGTTCGGGGAAAAATTCTCGTTCAGTACGTCTCGAGGATGTATTCGCCCAGCTTGAGTGCCTGGTCCTCGGGAATCTTCTGTTCATCGTACTTCGGCATTCCTTCGCCCGGATTCCGCAAGACCTGAACGATATCCCGGGGAGTCTTGATGCCACTTTCGGCAAGGCTCTCGGTTGCCAGGGTCTTTTCGGAATTCATGATGTTGCCCCCGTTGGGATGACAAGCCGCGCAGTGCTTCTCAAACAGATCTTTTGCAACAGAGGCTTCCTGGGATGAAGCCGGTGCGCTCCCCTCGGCCTCCCGTTCGGCTCTTTCACCGACCTCGCGGGGAAGAGGCGCGTTGGCCGCCTCGTCTTCCGACTCACATCCCGCCAGGCCCCCGAATGTAAGCACAGAGACAAAGCAAACGCAAAGCAGTTTTTTTCCGTTCATGATCGACCTCCCAAAGTGAAATTTTTAGAAAACGTTGACCGCTGGGTTCTATTTAATAGTCTATCTTCTAAGTCGCGTTTTGCAAAAATCGATTTTTCTGGCAATGTCTTTGCCAAGCGGTTACAGACCGTAGAGCTTCATCTTTTCCCAGAGGTTTTTGCGACTGATCCCGAGGAGAGAGGCGGATTCTGTTTTGCTGCCGCCGGCCTTCTGCAGGGCACGCTGAATGCATTCTCTTTCGGCAGCGGCGACGGCAGCGGCAAGGCTGTCCCCTTTGTTCTCGTTTCCCTTGCCGCTCTCGCGAATCTCCATCGGAAGGTCCCAGAGCTGGATCTTCGATGCAGGCGCCAGAACCGAGACCCGCTCCAGAATATTGCGTAGTTCGCGCACATTTCCAGGAAACGCATAACCCTCCAGGGCGCGGCGCGCCTCCTCGGAGAGGTCAAAGCGAAGTCCCCTCTCCTGGCCGAATTCTTTCAGGAAAAAATCGGCGAGCTCCAGGATATCTTCCTCCCGCTTGCGCAGGGGAGGAATCTCGAGCGGGATGACCTGCAGCCGGTAGAACAGGTCCTGGCGGAAATTGCCCTTCTCAATCTCAGTCTCCAGATTCTTCGCCGTGGCGCAAACCACCCGGACATCGACCGGGACCGGATGTTTGCCGCCCACCCGCTCGATTTCGCGCTCCTGCAGAACCCGAAGCAGCTTCACCTGCAGATCGAGGGGCATGTCGCCGATTTCATCGAGCAGAATGGTGCCCTGATCCGCCAGTTCGAATTTTCCGGTCCTCGCCTTGTCCGCGCCGGTGAAGGCGCCCTTTTCGTGACCGAACAGCTCCGATTCCAGCAGTCCGGCCGGGATGGCGGCGCAGTTCACCCGGACATAGGCCTTGCTGGCCCGGCGGCTTTCGTAATGGATGGCCGCAGCGACCAGTTCTTTGCCCGTTCCGCTTTCGCCGTGGATCAGCACCGTCGAATCAGATTTTGCGACCTGGCTGACCAGGCTGAGCATTTTCTGCATGGCCGGGCTCGAACCGATGATCGGGCGTCGCTGGCCGCCGCAGTGCTCCAGCGACACGCAGCGCGCCTTGACCTTCTGCAACTCGAGCAGCCGATCGAGGCGCAAGCTCAAATCATCAAGGTCAAAAGGCTTGAGAATATAGTCGGCCGCCCCTTTCTTCAGGCAGTTCACTGCATTGTCGCTACTGCCGTAGGCGGTCATCAGGACCACTTCGGTGCGCGGCGCCAGGCGCTTTACCTGCGTCAGCAAAGCTTCGCCGTCCATGCCCGGCATGCGGATATCCGAGAGGATCAATTCGTAGCGGTTGGCTCGGATCAGCTCCAGAGCTTCGGTGCCGGTTGCCGCCTCATCGACCTGCCATCCGAGGCTGCGCAGATGATCGAGTACGGTGATGCGCATGATCTCTTCGTCTTCTGCGACAAGTATTCGCGGGACCATCGCTTACTCCCTGGTGTCCGAAAGAGGAATCGTAAGGGTGAAAACCGCCCCGCCGTGGGGCGCGTTGCGGGCGGTAAGTTCACCCCCCATCTGTTCGACCAGCGAATGCGAGACGGACAATCCGAGCCCGGTCCCCTCGCCGACCCCCTTGGTGGTGAAGAACGGTTCGAAGATCTTATCCATATGCTGCGGATCGATTCCCGGTCCGGTATCGGCGATTTCCACCATCAGCCAGCTGCCCTCGAGCCGACTGTGGGCATTGAGGATTCCGCCGTCCTCTCCCATGGCCTGAACGGCGTTGCCGGCCAGATTCAACACAACCTGGCGCAGGGCTTCCATGCCGAGAACAACCTGACGTTTCACCTCGAGGCGCAGATCAAGCCTGAGATTGCGCCGGCCGATGCTGCTCAGTTCCAGACAGTCGCGAATCATCCTGTCCACATCGCCCTGCTTCAGTTCAAGAGGTTCTTTGCGGCCGATATTGAGCAGCTGCTGTACCGTTCCTTTGATCCGCTCAACCCCCTGATCGAGAAGATCGAGATAGCGGGCAAGCAGATCCGGCTTGTCCATATTTCTTCTCATCGTCTGCACGCAGTTCTGCATTCCTCCCAGAGGATTGTTGATCTCGTGCGAGACGCCCGCAACGAGCCGGCCCAGAGCCGCCATCTTCTCACTCTGGAAGACCTGCAGACGGCTGGATTCGAGGTCTTCGCGCGAGCGCTCGAGGCGCTGACAGAGTTTGCGGAAGTGCCCGGCCAGCACCCCGATTTCGTCATCATCCTGCAGCAGGTGGCTTTCGTCGCTGCGCCGGCGCGGGTACTCGTCCATATCCCGTGCGAGAATCTTCAGGCGCCTGGCAACCAGCAGTTCAAACAGAAAAAAGATCATGAGAGAAACGATGACGATGGTGGCCACACCGATATTGAGCAACATGCGATTGTTGGTTCCGATCTCGGCAAACGCCGCGTCCATCGGAATGGTCACGTTCATGCCGCCACGGATGTCGCCGATCTCGTATCCCTGCCCGGAGTGGCACGCCAGGCAGCTGTCTTCGACTTTCAGGGGGGCCATGTAGCGCAACCGGTAGTGCCCCGTGATTTTTTCAATCTCGATCGCCTCTTCGGCCCCTGCCTCGAATTTCTTCAGGCTGCGCTGCTCGAACGCATCCGGGGCGTTCTGCGGATTGAGCGGATCGAGACTGGTGACGTTGAACTTGCCCATCCCCTCCCGGGCCGCATAGACAGAGAGCTCACGCGTCACCATGGCCGGATTGCGCTTGACCAGCCAGTTTCCCAGTTCATCGCGGATCATTCCCTGTTCGAGAAAGGGGTTTTTCTCCACCCCGGGCTCCTTCATGAAGAAAAGCCCGTTGTGATCCGCCACCCATTGGCGGGTCAGGCGGATCTGATGAAAAAGCATCTTGGCCTGCCGGGTCACCTGCTCGACGACCAGCTCTTCCTGAAAGCTCGACGTGCGATAAAATGTCACCCCGTAAGAACAGCTGGTCACAAGCGCGATGAGCAGGATGAATTTGGTGCGTAACTGCATGACGGCCTCGATTTAAAAAGGAAATGCTCCGGTTCGTCTCGCTGAAGCAAGCAAAATGATACCGAATGGTAACACACGCGCCTCATGAAAAGCTACCGGATGGTAACGCAAACCTTGCACTCATCTTCTTAACCTGCTGTTTTCTCGACATTCATTAAAATGGCACAGGCATTGCTCTACATATCGATACGTGCCACATGCGAAAAGGGGGAATGAAATGAGAAGAGAAAATTCTGTCAACCCGCATCTTTTGAAAGGCTGCCTATGAAGAACAGAAGCGTCATGACCTACGTGGCCGCCTGTTGCGTTCTTGCAGTGCTCGTCGTGTCGGGTTATGTGGTGTATGAATCGCGGGCGCTCTCCTATCTGTCGAGCGATCCGAAGGTCTGCATCAACTGCCACACCATGAACACGCATTACGCAAACTGGCAGCACAGTTCGCACCGCAATTGGGCAACCTGCGTGGACTGCCACCTGCCCCGAGATTCTTTCGTCAACAAGATGCTCGCCAAGGCCCGCGACGGCTTTAATCACTCCGTCGCAATGACCCTTGGCGACTACGGCAGCAACCTGCGGATCACCGATGATGCAGCGCAGAGGATTCAGACGAACTGCATCTCCTGCCACCAGGAGGCCGTTTCGCAGATGCAGGCCAGCGCTGAACTCTATCAGAACCAGCAGTCCGATGTGCCGATGGGACGCACCTGCTGGGAATGTCATCGCGGACTGCCCCACGGCTTGACGAGAAGTCTCATGGCGACCCAGAACAATCTCGGCGTCAAAGAAGCATTGTAAAAATTCAGACAGGGAGAAAAGTGTATGAAGAAATCATGGATCATTACCATCGTATCTGTTGCGATTCTGGTTCCGCTGCTGCTGCTGGCCGTCTCCATCAAGGACAACAAAGCGGAGCAGAGAGCCATCAGCGAAGTTCCCGAGATCGAGAAATTCAATCCGAAAAGCTCGGAATGGGGCAAATATTATCCCCGTCAGTACGACTCGTACATGCGCACCAAGAAGAGCGACGAGATCAAGGACGTCCTCGAAGAGCAGCCGGCCCTGGTCGTTATGTGGGCGGGATACGGCTTCTCCAAGGACTACAACGCCCCGCGCGGCCACTACTATGCCCTCGAGGACAACATCAACACCCTGCGTACCGGAGCACCGGATGGCCCGAAGGAAGGTCCCATGCCCGCAGCCTGCTGGACCTGCAAATCCCCGGACGTGCCGCGGCTGATCGATGAAATCGGCGAGCTCGCCTTCTTCACCGAAAAGTGGGCAGGACATGGCGGCGAGGTGGTCAACACCATCGGCTGCGCCGACTGCCACGACAACGAGACCATGAAATTGACCGTGACCCGCGACTATCTGAAAAGATCCCTCGACGCCGAGGGCAGCCTGAAGTACGAGGACGCCACGCATCAGGACATGCGCTCACTGGTCTGCGCCCAGTGTCACGCGGAGTACTACTTCAAGAAGACCGCCTGGACCGATGACGGGGGGAACGAGCAGACTGCTGCCGTCGTCACTTTCCCCTGGGACAACGGCATGAGAGCCGAAGACATTGAGACCTACTACGATCAGCGCAACTTCGTCGACTGGACCCACAAGCTGAGCAAAACCCCCATGCTCAAAGCCCAGCATCCCGGCTATGAAACTTTCATCACCGGTGTCCATGGCAAGAGCGGTCTGGCCTGCGCCGACTGCCACATGCCCTATGTGCGCGAGGGTGGCGTCAAGTACTCGGACCACCAGGTCCAGAGCCCACTGGACAACATCGCCAACACCTGCCTGAACTGCCACCAGGGGACCGAGAAAGAATTCCGCGCCACCGTGGAACGCAAACTCGAGCGCAAGGACGAGCTGGCCGCTGCGGCCACCGATGTTCTTGCCAAAGCGCACCTCGAAGCCGCGCGGGCCTGGGAGCTCGGCGCAAGCGAAGAGGAGATGAAGCCGGCCCTGCAGGACATCCGTCACGGCCAGTGGCGCTGGGATTATGCGGTAGCCGCCCACGGCGCCTTTTTCCACGCTCCTGAGGAAACCCTGCGCGTGCTGGGCAGCGCCATCAACAAGGGGCAGGACGCCCGCGTCAAGCTGCGCGCCATCCTCGCCAAGCACGGCGAGCCCGATTACCAGGCCGCCGACTTCTCGACCAAGGAAAAAGCCCAGGAGATCATCGGCCTGCCTTACGAGAAGCTGGTCGAAGAGAAGAAGGAATTTCTGGAAACTACGAAGCAGGAATGGTTCGAGGAAGGCAGGGCCAACGAGCTGCTCGACCCGAAATCCCGCGAGGACATGAAGCTGAAGACGTCCTACACGGACGAGAAGTAACCCTCAATCCTGACCAGAAACGCATCGACCCCGTCCGTTTATCGCGGACGGGGTCGATGCGTTTCTATAGAAGGGAGAGCAGATATCGGGTCGCGAAAGAGACCAGAAGCGCCCAGCCGAAACTCATCAGCGTCCCGATGATGATGTATTCGGCCTCCTTGCGCTGGCTCGATTCCCTGACCTCGCCAAAGCGCAGGATCGACTTGGCGGCGATCAGAAAACCGACTCCCTGCAGCTCACCGGCCAGAACCAGCAGAAAGATCAGCCCGCGTTCCAGCTGACCGATGATGCGGCCAGCGTTCGGTAGACTCTCCGTGGACTGCCCGATGGCCTCCTGAAACGGCGCCACCGCCTTGGCAATCCAGAAGCCGCCCACCCGCACACAGAGAATTGCACCGGCCAGCAGCAGCATCGCCTTGCTGTAAAAGGGCAGATGCACCTGCCAGTAAGGCATAATGGCCGGAGACAGGCCGTAAACTCCGATAGCAGTCAACGCCGCCAGGTGCGCCCCCTGGTCGAGAAGAAAGACCCTGGGTCCGTCCCGGCCTGATGCGGCCTTGATTCCATCGATCACCAGATGCGTGGCGAAAACTCCAGCAACAATCCGCCAGCTGGTCCATGCGCCGCACAAGAGATAAGTGACGGCCGTAACCAGGGAGATGTGAATAAAGAGAATCGCAGGATCTCTTTTGCCGCGGGCCATACCATCGCTTTGCAGAACGAAATCTCCAAGCAGATGGCCGGCGATCAGACAGAAGACGATATCAAGCGATTCAGATGCCACTCGCCCTCCAAAAGCAACCCAATGGGGTTGCAAACAGTCGTTGCAACCCTCACAGGTTGCTCAGTACTCTTCCATGAACTCTTCAAAAAACTTCAGGGATCGCTCGACAGCAAACCAGGCCGCTCCGTCGAGATTCTTGGCGATCGCCTGGCGACTGACCGAAGAGGGCCAGCTCCTGCTGATCTCTTCCTGGGTCCGACCGAGCAGAGCTCCTTTGACGGCAAGGGCCTGCTTCGGTGTCCAGCGTTCGGCAAGGACCCCCACCAGGGCAACGGTCGTCTTCATGGCCTCCTGCTGGTACCGGGTCTTCAGGTCCTGCGGCATAGCGATGCCCAGAGTCTGTTTGGGAGGCATATCGTCCAACTCGGGACCGGAAAGACGATAGGCTTCACCATCTGCCCCACCCTCGGATTCTGCAGGCACGAAATCGACCGTGCCGACACCGATGGCAAGACGTGCATCGGCTTTTACCGAGATCGGCGAGGCTTTCAGAGCAGCCCGGAAAAACAGGGCCGCACGCAAGGCCCGGGCTGGCTCGGCCACCAGAAATTGCAGACTGTCGCCCCTGAAAACCGAAATATCGCCAATGACCAGTTGCGGAAAGGACACGCGAAGCTCATCTCCTGCCCCCAGAATGGCATCGTGAAGTCGGCTGCGCGCTTCTGTCCCGAGTTTCGAAGATCCGATCACATCGCCGGTGAGGGCGGCATACAGCCTGTCTTTTGCGATGTCCATGGACCAACCCCCCTGAAGAAGGACAGAAAAAAGGTCATGCATTACACCATGTTGACCCTTTCAGTTCAATCTGAAAAGCGCATGCCGGACGTTACCGTTGCCAGCGACGCAAACAGGATCCGCTGTGGATATAAATCTTCGACCGGCTTTTCCGAGAAATGGGATGGATGAGAAAGAGGCGTCTGTCAAGGGCAGAAGCAGAAATGGTTCGAGACGGGAAGATCAAGCTTTTCCCTCAATCCGTGAAAAAAGAGGTGGGCTGTCCGGTGGCCTCCAGAACCCGCTGCCAGGTTTTCTCGTCGAGCTGGCGACGGCGCTTGGTCGCCATCTCCAGGGGAACATGGGTGAAGTGGCGGTTCCAGTGTCCGATCATTATCTGCGTCTTGCCCGCCATGGCGGCGTGCACAGCCTGCTGCCCCAGAACCAGGCAGAACCCGGAGTCGAACGCATTGGCGGGGAGGCTGCGGATGATATAGCTGGGATCGATGTATTTGAGGGTCATCTCCAGCTTACGCTCTTTGAGGAAGCGCACGATGTGTTCCTGAAGAAAATCACCGATATCTTTGAGACGCACGTTCCCTGAAGCATCCCTCTGCCTCTCTCCCGACTTCTCCATCAGATCCTGCCCCGCCCCCTCGGCGACCACAATGACCGCGTGTCGCTTGTGCCGCAGCCGCTCCTCCAGGGCCTGCAGAAAACCGCCCTTCCCCTCCAGGCGGAAAGGCACCTCCGGAACCAGGCAGAAATTGGCATCGCCGCTTGCCAGCACGGCTTGGGCGGCAATGGATCCGGCATGGCGCCCCATGAGTTTCACCAGCCCGATGCCGTTCAAGGCACCTATCGCTTCTGCATGCGCCGCCGTGATCGCCTTGCGGGCTTCCTCCACTGCCGTGTTGAAGCCGAAGCTTTGGGTCACCCACTCCAGATCGTTGTCGATGGTTTTGGGGATGCCGATGACGGCGATCTCGAGTCCGCGCCGAGCAATCTCCTCGGCGATGGCGGAGGCGCCCTTGAGAGTGCCGTCGCCACCGACGGCGAAAAGCAGATTCACTCCGAACTCCACCAGCGTGTCCACCATCTCCCAGACATCCTGAGGGCCGCGCGAAGAGCCCAGCAGTGTGCCGCCGTCCTCATGGATATTCTTGACCTTCTCAGGGGTCAGCTCGAGAGCCGACCCTTTGCCCGCAGAGGAAAGCCCCCGGTATCCATAGCGGAAACCGAGGATCTTCGGCACCCCATAGGCATAGCTCAGAGTCATGACCAAAGAACGGATGACGTCGTTGATCCCCGGGCAGAGCCCGCCGCAGGTTACGATACCGCCCCTCGTCTTGCGCGGGTCGAAGAAAATTTTCTCCCGCGGTCCAGCCATCTCAAACGTGGGCGCATCCGACCCGGCAGCGCCCAGCTCGCGCAGCGTAGAGGCAAGTAGAACCTGATCGTCGTCAGTCACGAAGAATTCTTGCGCCTTCTTCAGCGGAGAGGGAAAGGGACAAGGGCCAAGATTGAAGTTCATATCTTGCGAGCCGGTCATGAACACTGCTCCTTTGCGATTCTTTGACGTGCCGGGGATCAGGGATGAGGGGTAAAGTAAACAACCGCTATTTAAAACATTAACACTCATCCTGAAAATGGCAATAACAACGTCCACTTCAAGCAACCGAACCTGCCGCGTCTGTTCGCGAGCCGACCGAGATCCTGTGCATGCATTAAGAGCCAATCAAGGGCCCGGAAGCCAATCGCAGGATGTGAACATCACTGGAGATTGCCAAACGAAACGCAGATGTGAGAAAACCTGGGAGTGAATCGTTGAGGGGATTTGTCTTTGACCGATCAAGCAGGACCGCGTGGTTGACAACCGGAGCATCCGAGTGGATGCGGGTTTCCGAATGCGTTAGAGAATCGAGCGGGTCAGGAATATTTCGAGCAACGAACTTCTTTCGCCCTGAAGAATTTTCTGCACCTCCTCGCGGGCGATCGCTTCGTCCCAACCCATGCTGGTGAGTTGATCGAGGATTCTCTGAAATTTCTCCCGCCGGACAAGACCTGCCTCTGTCTGGTCGCGCCGGTTCTGAAAAAATTCAAGCAGGGTCGAGCCGCACCGGCAGTTGCGATAGAGATGAACGAAGAGATTCTCGCCGCGCGTCTCCCCGCACAGTCCGCTGTTGCGAAACAGGCGGCGGGTCCGGCGAATAAAATCTTTCTCGGATTCATAGACAACTCCGCAACACCGGCACCGCTTCGGAAAAGAATCCGCCTGCAGGGCCCGCAGACCCTCGTATATCTCCATTCTCTCTTCCTGATTGCCGCCCATCGCGCGCCACCGCTCTGAATTGTTGCATTGTTTACCAATCATATCAGAGAAAATTAATACTTTCAAACAGGAAATTAAAGATTTTTACTAAAAAATTTGCAAGTACGCAGAACGGCAAATTTTGAAGCTACAAGATGATACCGTGAATCCGTTATTATGCATGCACTCAGGTCCATTTTTCTCGAGCATCAGGAAGGGAATAACGGAAGGACGTGAAAATGACATAGAACTCAGAACGGATATCGCGCGGGCAGTTTCCAATGAAAAAGGGGTTAAACCGAGTTGCAACATATCGGCTTAGCCCCTTGATTTTCTTGGTGGGCGCAGCTGGGATTGAACCAGCGACCCCTGCCGTGTGAAGGCAGTGCTCTCCCGCTGAGCTATGCGCCCGAAGTCAGGCAGATTAATAGCAATAAGGCCTTTTCATGTCAACCTATTTTTCCGCATCGCGCACTGCAGCGCGTCATCGAGAATCGTCTCGACCGCCGTGTACGGGTCGAGTTCGCGACGGGCAATGGCGTCCACCGTCTCGCTCAGTCGCCCGTTGTCGCTCAGGCACTGATGCACCTCCGCGAACAGCCGCTCTTTGAGCAGATCCGCAAAGCGCTGGGCGCTGTAGAATTTCTCATGCTGATGCATCTTGCCCGAATTGACCAGATAGCGATGATGGTCGTCGATCCGGGCGACAAGATCGGCTACACCTTCGACTTTCTGGGCCACCGATTTGACGACCGGAGGGGTCCAGTCACTTTCGGGACGCATGACCATGGCGATCATGGTTTCGAGTTCGCGGGCCGTGCGGTCGGCATCGGGGCGGTCGGCCTTGTTGACGGTAAAAACGTCGCCGATCTCGAGAATGCCTGCCTTGATCGCCTGAATCTCATCGCCGAGCCCGGGCACCATAACGACAACGGAAGTATGGGCAGTGCGCACGATCTCGACCTCGTCCTGCCCGACGCCGACGGTTTCGACGAGAATAACATCCCATCCCATAGCATCGAAGATGTGGATGATGTCGTTGGCCGAATTGGAGAGCCCGCCGAGATGACCGCGGGTACCAAGAGAGCGGATAAAGACGCCCTCGTCGGTAGCGTGGCGGTTCATGCGGATGCGGTCGCCCAGAATGGCGCCGCCAGAGAACGGACTGGTCGGATCGACGGCGACGACGGCGACAGTTTTACCCTGGCTGCGGTAGGTCTCGATCAGCTTGTCGGTCAGGGTCGACTTTCCCGCCCCCGGAGGGCCGGTCACCCCGATGATATAGGCCTTGCCGGTGTGCGGGTAAAGCTCCTTAAGCTCGCGTGTGGCGCTTGCGATGCCATCGTCCACATCGCGCATCAGGCGTGCCGCGGCGCGAATTTCTCCCTGCAGAATACGCTGTGCCAGTGACATGTGACCTCTTGAATAGGAATCTTTCAGCCGGCGAGAAATGCGAGCGCCGTCGCCCGCGCCCGGCCCGAGGAAAACAGGGTCGAGAAGGCGCCCAGCTCCAGGAGCTGGCCGTTCTTCAGATCGATCTCCTGCGCTGCGTTGATCAGCTTTTTGGCATACGCCAGCGCTGCGGGGTCCTGACCGGCAATATGCCGGGCATAGTCCGTGACCCGGGCGGCAAATTGCTCGTGAGGAAAAACCCGGTCAACCAAGTCCATTGCCAGTGCCTTGTCGGCTTCGTAGACGGCCGCGGTCATGAACACCTCACGGGCGAGATTGCGCCCGATCAGGCGCGGGAGCTTCTGGGTTCCGCCGAAACCGGTGATGATGCCCAGCTTTGCGCCGGGGTGGGCGATGCGCACCCGGTCGCTGGCCAGGCGGATGTCGCAGGCCAGAGCCAGATCGAGTCCGCCGCCCATCGCGATGCCGCCCAAGGCGCCGATAATCGGCGTGTCGGCCTCCTCCATCTGGCGGAAAAGGGCGCTCCCCAGTTCAGAGAACGCCAGACCCTGCTCCGGGCCGAACCCCTCCATCTCGGCGATATTGGCGCCAACGGCAAAGCTCTCGCCCTCGCCGCCAAGCACCACGCAGCGCACATCCGGATCGCCGAGCAGAATGGAGAGCCCCTGGCGGAGCTCCCCGATGCAGCGGCTGTGCAGAATATTGAAACGCTCCGGGCTCTTGAGGGTCAGATACCCGACCTGCGCTTCGACCTGCAGCGAGAGATAAGTAAAGTTCACGTCCGCAACCGATCCTCAGGCGCGCGGATGGACATTCTGCTTCACCCAGGCGATGATGTCTTCAGTGCTGGCTCCCGGCGTGAAGATTTCATCGACCCCGGCCTGCTTCAGGCCAGGGATGTCGTCATCGGGGATGATGCCGCCGCCGAAGACGGGCATATCCTCGGCCCCTTTCTGCCGGAGCAGATCGATGACGCGGGGGAAAAGAGTGTTGTGCGCGCCGGAGAGAATCGAGAGGCTGACCGCATCGACGTCCTCCTGGATCGCGGTGTTGACAATCTGCTCGGGGGTCTGGCGCAGGCCGGTGTAGATGACCTCAAAGCCCGCATCGCGAAATGCCCGGGCGACAATTTTCGCCCCGCGATCATGCCCGTCAAGGCCGGGTTTGGCCACCAGGATCCTCAGTCTTCTCTCGTTCATCGGCGACTCTCCTTGTCAAATCAGAATTTAAAAACCATCGTTCAATCAAGCTATTACCTGGTATCATCTCGAAACAGGATAAATGTTTTCTTGAGGCTGTCCGACAGCCTCCTAGGACTCGATCCCCGTGCGGGCCGCCCGGCCGGCATTGAAGTAATGTTTAATCTCGCGCATCTCGGTCACCAGGTCGGCGAGCTCGATGATATCGGGGTGCGCGCCGCGGCCGGTCAGAACAAGCTCGGTATGGAAAGGTTTGGCGGCGACCAGAGCCTTGAGTTCGTCCAGGGCGACCAGTCCGAAGTCGACCGCACAATTGATCTCGTCAAGGACCACCAGGTCGTAGTCCCCGGACAGCACAATCTTCTGCGCCCGGGCGAACCCTTCGCGCGCCATGCGCAGGTCTTCCGGGTGTGGATTGGCCCGCGAGACGAAGCTTTCGCGCCCGACCTGTTCGATGGTCAGCTCAGGAGCCAGGCGGCGGGCCGAGGTGAGTTCGCCGTAGACCGTACTCCCCTTCATGAACTGCATCACGAAAACTTTGAGGCCGTGCCCGGCAGCCCGCAGGGACAGGCCGAGGGAGGCGGTCGTCTTGCCCTTGCCGCTGCCGGTGTAGACCTGCACCAGGCCGGCTTCAAGGGGATGCTGCGTACTCTCACTCATCGCTCTCGCTCCATCGCAACGGGTCGGTCAATTCAGCGGGCAGGCTCGCTGGGCGCCGGTCGGAGCCGAGCACCACATGCACGGTGCGCCCCTCGGCGAGCAGATCATCGTTTTGATTGCATACCCGGTAGGTAAATGCGAGCACCTTGCCGCGCATCTTCTCGAGGGTAGTTTCGACACTCAGCCGGTCTTCGTAAAAGGCCGGCGCGCGATACTTGACTTCGGCCTGCGCGACGACAACGAAGTATCCGGATTTCTCGAAGTCGCTGTAGTTCACGCCCTGCTGGCGCAGAAAATCGGAACGCCCCTCCTCGAACCAGATCAGATAGTTGGCGTGATGCACAATACCCTGGGCGTCCGTTTCGGCATAACGCACGATAATGTCTCTACGCGTGGTACGCATCCGGATTTATTTTCCCTTGAACCGGGCGGGACGCTTCTCTGCAAACGCCCTCATCCCCTCTTTTTGATCCTCGGTCGAGAAACACAGCGCAAAAGCGTCGCGCTCCATCAGGCAGGCCGCGCCAAGATTCAGATCACATCCCGCGTCCATGACTTCTTTGGCCAGCTTGAGGGAGAGCTGCCCACGCCCGCAAATGGTCTTGAGCATCGCCAGTGCGCGCTCGCGCAGTTC
>JAGXHK010000095.1 GCA_024636255.1 Desulfuromonadales bacterium
CTAGTGTCCCGTCCGGTTAATTCCATTCATTAATTATGGCCCTTTTGCCTGCTGCCTTCGTTGCGCCTCCTCGGCTTAGCTTCGGCTAGGCCTGCGTCGACGCGCCTTGCCAGCAGGCAAAATTGCTCAGAATTTTCTGAACGAACTAACCGGACGGGACACTAGTTTACCTGGTGTTTCTCAGGTTTCCAGGAGGCCGTCGGACGCGGGGGTTGAAATACCCATCTCAGCCATAGAGCGAAATCTGCAGCAGCCTCCTCTTGAACTGGGTCAACTCGGTGAGTTCGACCGAGAGTCTGGACTGCTCGTCGGCGATTTCCAACGATTGGGTTCCAGAATGCGGTCTCGAATCTCAAAATTTACCGAAAAAATGAACCCGGGCAAGAATTGATCCGCAATGAAAAAAGAAGCCCGGCCGGTGACTTCGGCCGGGATTCTTTCTGATCCGGAGCTTTTTCCAATTTCAGGGTGCCGCGCCAATCTGGCCGCGTATCTCTCCCGGCGGATTGTCCGGGGTGTGGACATTCACATAGAGTTTTCCCGCGCGCAGCGCTTCCAGGAAGGCCGCAAAATCTCCCGCCAATGGACCGACCAGGTCCTCCTCGCGGATTGTTCCCTTGGCCAGCAGAGTGCCGCGGATCCGGTCGCCCTGCATGAAGAGTGGCGCTACGACCGGCCCGTTCATAGCCGGCATGCCGAGGTGAATATGCGCTGCAACTGGCTCGAGGTTGAAGACGTTGACTTTGTAGTGAAGAGCGCTTTCGCTGCGGTTCAGCCTCAGCTTCGCTTGGCCGGAAGCGTCGGTTTCAACGGACGGATTTTCAGCCGCTCCTGATAGGTCGGTCTCGAAGTGCGTGGCATTCTCGCCGATGCGGGTTACCGTCACCCGGGCAACCGGGTCGATCCAGGCGTGGTCGACGATGCTCAGGTCCCAATCGCCCTGAACGTTGGGGTGGTGACGGATGACCCTCTGCGGGTCGGTGTCGACCGCGGCGTTTTCGTTGCCATTGGGGTCGCCGACCAAGGCAACGGGTCCGAGGGCGGAGCAGGGATCGACGATATCCTGGCTCATTTCGGTGTTATTCTCCGTACCGGCATCGTAGCCGTTCGTCCAGAAGATCTCCGATCCTCTGACCGGCAGCTTGGCCCGGTCGAGACCTGTGAACCCGTCGTTGGTACAGATCAGCATGGTGGCCAGGGACAGGCGGTCGCCAGGACTGGCAGCGATCATAAATGAAGCGGAGTCGGTAAAGTCGCCGACAGAAGTCATGAAAGGCGTCAGAGGCATGCCGACATCGACCGCTTTGGTGACGAACGCGGCTCCGGTCAGAAGGTTGAACATAGGCGCCTGATTGCCGTCTTCGGCGATGGATTCCAACTCCGGCGAGGCCGGCGACCCAACTTTGAACATGCGGACGGGGATCTTGTGGGTGGCGGCTACGGGCGGCGAGAGGGGCTGGCCGCTGGCGAGGTTTTTGATGGTGACGAGATAATCCGTGGTCGGAGGCCCCTCGGCCAGGGCGGTCGTTCCCGCGATGCCGAGAAATATGACCAAAAGAAAGACCAATATACTCGGACAGGACGGTAACTTCATAGCTTTTCTCCTTCGCTGTTGGAGTTACTGCCGGAAGAGACTGGAGGTAAGTTCTCTTTTATCCCTTTTTGATGAAAAGGCAAGATGGGAGGCCCGGATAATTTTTCGCATCGAGGGGATTTGTCGATCGCCTGATCTCCGAAGACAGGGTCCTCTAAAAAAAACAGGCCGCCCGATTCGGACGGCCTGTCTCTCCACCACAGGAACAGGCGCTTACTTTTACTTGTAAACTCCCGCCGCTGTGAACATGTCGGTCCCCGGCACACGGTAGATGTAAGTCACTTTCTCTGAAGGCTTTTCCTCTCCCGGTTTGGGCCACATGTAGCTGACCCAGCCTTCTTCCTGATCCCTTGCGACTTCAACGAACTCGGCAAAGAGCATCTTCGGGTTCTCTTTGTTTTTGTCCGGCACGCCGAGGAGGCTTCCCTTTTCAGTAAGCTCCGGCTTCATCGGGTGAGCCAGCATGTTGCCTTCCAGATCCATGAGAAACACATAGGTATCCTTCCAGACGAAGGGACCCTGCTTGTCTCCGATTTTCTCGATTGCGGCCTGCTTGTCCTTGCCGGCCAGGGCCGCCGCTTCCTTAGTCTTCGACTTGACCTCTTCACGGTTGGCGCCTTCTTCGGCGGCAGCCGCCAGCGGCAAGGAAAGAAGGAACAACAAACCCAAGCTGACATACCATACCTTTTTCATACGACCTCCCAGAAAGAATGTTCACGAGATACAGCCGGTGGAACCGAGACCATCCCGGGCACCGGTCGCATTCCATGGCAAAGAGCCTTTGCACCTCGGGTATACAGCAAAACCAGGTCCAAACCAGATAACGTATATTAATCAAGCGGTTATTTGATTACGCGTAGGCTTTGTGCATCACTGTTCTGAAAAATCGTAGTTCGTCGGCGACGTTTTGGCCCCGGAGTCTATGCTATCGTAGATAAAACAGTTGTCAAGGTGCTCAATTACCATGACCCCCGACAACGTTTTGGCCCCGGAGTCAATGATATCGTAGATAAAACAGTGTATTAGCATGTCGCTTTTCTGCAACAAGTGCGGTTGGGCGAGCTACGGGCGGAGACTTCCTCGACGCTCAGCTCTCCGGCGGGCGCGTGCGGGTCCGGCCGTCCGGAAGGTCCAGTAGAGGAAAATCAGGGAAGGGGCGAGGATCGGCACCTCGAATGGGAGGAAGACGGTGAAAAGTGCGACGAGGAACGCCCGGGGGGCTGCGGCCGCATAGATGGCGATCTCGCTGATCACCAGGTTGGGATAGAGCGCCCCTCCATCCAGAACGGAAAGCCGATAAACGGGCCGCTGAACTCCATGAATTCACGCCAGAGCAGACCGAGTCCAAAGGAAAGGATGGTTCCTGAAACCGCGCCGATGGCAAAGAGCAAGGGGGAAGGCGGAAACAACAAAGGCGGCCATACGGGCCGCCTTTGTCGCTATCGAAAGGGTGAGAAAATGGTTACTTGCCCCATTTCTCCTTGATCCGGCTCACTGCCGTCTCGATGTTCTCGCGGTCGCCGAAGGCGGAGAGGCGGAAGTAGCCTTCGCCGCTCGGACCGAAGCCGCTGCCGGGGGTGCCGACCACGTGGCACTCCTGGAGGAGCTTGTCGAAGAAATCCCAGCTGCTACCCTCGGGAGACTTCAGCCAGATGTAGGGGCTGTTGACGCCGCCATAACAGGTGATGCCGGCGGCGGAGAGGCCCTCGCGGATAATGCGGGCATTCTCCATGTAGTAGTCGATGATCTCTCTGGTCTCTTTCCATCCTTCATCGGAATAGACCGCTGCGGCGGCGCGCTGCACGGGATAGGAGACGCCGTTGAATTTGGTGCTCTGGCGGCGGTTCCACAGCTTGTTGAAGCTCACCGGCTCGCCGGCGCCGGTCTTGCCCATCACCTCTTCGGGAACAACCGTCAGAGCGCAGCGTACGCCGGTGAAGCCGGCGGTTTTGGAGAAGCTGCGAAATTCGATGGCGCAGCGCTTGGCGCCTTCGATCTCGTAGATCGAGTGGGGAATATTATCTTCGGTGATAAAGGCCTCATAGGCCGCGTCGAAGAAGATCACCGCGTCATTGGCCAGGGCATAATCGACCCACTTCTTGAGTTCGTCTTTGGTAGCGACGGTGCCGGTGGGGTTGTTGGGATAGCACAGGTAGATGATATCGACCTTCTGGTTCGGCAGCTCGGGGGTGAAGCCGTTCTCCTCGGTGCAGGGCAGATAGACGATCCCCTCGTAGTAGCCCTTCTCGTCGGCCTGGCCGGTGCGGCCGACCATGACGTTGGTGTCATTGTAGACCGGGTAGACCGGGTCGCAGATGGCGACCTTGTTCGAGAGGTCGAAGATATCGAGGATGTTGGCGCAGTCGCACTTCGAGCCGTCTGAGATAAAGACTTCAGAAGGCTTCATTTCGACGCCGAGGGGCTTGTAGGATTTCTCGATGATGGTATCGATCAGAAACCCGTAGCCCTGTTCGGGGCCGTAACCGTGGAAGTTCTCGCTGCTGCCGAGATCATCGACGGCCGCGTGAAACGCCTTGAGCACGGTCGGCGAGAGCGGGCGGGTGACATCGCCGATGCCGAGGCGAATGACTTTGGCATCGGGATTGGCCGTGGCGAATTCGTTGATGCGACGGCCGATCTCGGGGAAGAGGTAGCCGGCTTTCAGCTTCAGGTAGTTCTCGTTGGCACGTGCCATTTGTATTTTTCCTCCTGTTGAAGATTAAACGCAGAGGCCGCTAAGAGGCAGAGAGTGCAGAGAAAAAGCTGAAAGGTTTTGTTTTTAACACAGAGAGCACAGAGGGCACAGAGAGAATCAAATCCAAACATGCTCTCTCACCTGTGAATCTCTTTACACCCTCGTTTCTTTCGGTTTTTTTCTCTGTGTTAAAAGATTTTCTCTGCGCTCTTTGCTTCTCCGCATCCTCTGCGTTGAGAGCTTTTCGGTTCTTATCTGAGCCCGAGGACATCCTGCATGTCGTAGATCCCGGCCTGCTGGCTGTCGAGCCACTCGGCGGCGCGTACGGCGCCGCGGGCGAACATGTCGCGGCTCATGGCGCGATGGCTGATTTCGATGCGCTCGCCCATGCCGATGAAGTAAACGGTATGCTCGCCGACGATGTCGCCGCCGCGCACGGTCTGCATGCCGATCTCTTCTTTGCTGCGCTCGCCGCACATCCCTTCGCGGTGATAATTGGCAACCTCGTTGTAATCGCGGCCGAGCGCCTCGGCGACGACTTCGCCCATACGCACGGCGGTGCCGGATGGGGAGTCCTTTTTCTTATTGTGATGCAGCTCGACGATCTCGACATCGAAGCCGTCGCCCAGGATTTTCGCTGTTTCCTTGAGCAGCTTGAAGCAGGCATTGACGCCGACGCTCATATTGGGTGCGAGTACAACCGGGATATCTGCGGCGATTTTCTGGAACTGAGCTTTCTGCTCAGGCGTGAAGCCGGTCGAGCCGATGACCATCTTTTTTCCCATACGAGCGCACACCGCAGCATTTGTGAGGGTGACTTCGGGAAAGGTGAAGTCGATGAGAACGTCGGCGTTTGCAAGCGCTTTTTCCAAATCGTCGACGATGGCGACGCCCAGGTCGCCGCATCCGGCGGCGAGGCCGGCGTCCTGCCCAGCCATCGGATGTCCGGGCCGTTCGGCGGCGCCGCCAAGTTCGAGTCCTTCAGCGTCCTTGACGGCGGTGATGATGCGCCCGCCCATACGACCGGCGGCACCGGTGACAGCAATCTTGATCATGGAAAAAAATCCTCTTTAATGACGTAGGGGCGATGCTTGTCATCGCCCTGGTCGAACGCAAGGTCGAACGCAGGGGCGAACCATGGGCGAACACAAGGTTCGCCCCTACGGGGGTTTTAAATCAGGTTGTATTTTTTTAGAACCTGCTTGAGCTGGTCTAGCTTGGCGCTGTCCATTTCGCACAGCGGCAGGCGCAGGTGGCCGCCGGCCTTGCCCATCAACTTCAAAGTCGTCTTGACGGGGACCGGGTTGGCGTCGATGAACATGGCCTGATGCAGTTCGAGCAGATCGAGGTGCATTTTACGCGCCTCGTCCCAGCGCCCTTGCTGGACTGCGGCCACCATGGACTTGACCTCTTTGGGGACCACGTTGGCGGAAACCGAGATCACGCCTTTTGCGCCGCAGGCCATCATCGGGAAGGTCAGAAAATCGTCGCCGGAGATCACGTTGATTTTATCCCCTGCGCGGGCGATGATTTCACTGACCTGGGTGATATCGCCGGCGGCTTCCTTGGTGGCGACGATGTTGGGGATCTCGGCCAGGCGCACAGTGATGTCCGCGGCGATATTGATGCCGGTGCGGCCGGGTACATTGTAGAGCACCTGGGGCAGGTCGACCGCTTCGGCGATGGCCTTGTAATGCCGGTAAACCCCCTCCTGCGAGGGCTTGTTGTAGTAGGGGCAGACCAGCAGCAGCGCGTCGGCGCCGAGATCTTTCGCCTCCTTCGAGAGCTCGATCGCTTCCGAGGTGGAATTGGCGCCGGTCCCGGCGATCACCGGAACGCGCCTGTTGACCTGGTCGATACAGATTTTAATGACCTGGAGATGTTCCTTGGGGTCGAGGGTCGCAGATTCACCAGTGGTTCCGCAGGGAACGATGGCATCCGTGCCATTCTCGATCTGGAACTCGATCAGCTCGCGATACTTCTTCTCATCGACGGTTCCTTCGTCGGTGAAGGGGGTGACGATGGCGACCATTGAGCCTTGAATCATGTTTTTCCTCCTCCCGAAGGGGAACGGCGGATCGTCTTCTGCCGGCGGCATTGCCGGCTCCGCCTGATAAAATGAGTTTTCTGCAAGATCAGTGTTGAGACGGCCGCGCCTGGCGGCCCTCTCGGATAGCGATTAGGCCAGCCAGGAGGGCAGGCTCTCCCCGCGGACCAGATCTTCGACGCTCTCGCGCTCGCGGATCACTTCGAACTTATCGCCATTGACCATGACTTCGGCCGCGCGCGGGCGGCTGTTGTAATTGCTGCTCATGGTGAATCCGTAGGCACCGGCCGACATGAAGGCCATCAGATCGTTCTGCTTGAACATGGGAATTTGGCGGTCTTTGACCAGAAAATCCCCGGTCTCGCAGATCGGACCGACGATGTCGGCGCCGATCAGGCCGTCCTGATCCTTGACCACCGGCTGCACGCCGTGAAAAGAGCCGTACAGGGACGGCCGGGCGAGGTCGTTCATGGCAGCATCGATGACGATGAAATGTTTCTCGTCGCGCTCTTTGGTGAACAGGGTTTTTGCGACCAGAATGCCGGCGTTGCCCGCAATGTTGCGTCCAGGCTCGAAGATCAGGTGCAGGCCAAGGTCTTTGGTCTCTTCCTTGATCGCTTTGCCGTAATCGGCCGGCAGAGGGGGCGCTTCAGCGTCGTACTGAATGCCGAGGCCGCCACCGAGGTCGAGGTATTTGAGTTCGATACCCATGCCGCGCAGTTCTGTGATGAGCTCTTTGAGCTTCTTGATGGAATCGACGAACGGCTCGACTTTGGTAAGCTGACTGCCGATGTGGCAGTCGATGCCGAGGATCTCAAGGTTCGGCATTTCGCTGGCGCGCTTGTACTCGGCCACGGCATGTTCCATGGTGATGCCGAACTTGGCCTTTTTCAGGCCCGTGGTGATGTAGGGGTGGGTCTGAGGGTCGACATCCGGGTTGACACGGATGGCAATGCCCGCTTTCTTGCCGACGCGCCCGGCCACCTCGTTGAGGCGGTCGATCTCCTGCTCGGACTCCACGTTGAACATGAGGATTCCCGTGTTCAGGGCGTACTCGATTTCGTCGTCGCGCTTGCCGACCCCGGAATAGACCACTTTCTTCGGATCGACGCCGGCTTTAAGAGCGCGGGAAAGTTCGCCGCCTGAGACGATGTCGACGCCTCCGCCCATTTTGATGAAGGTTTTGAGGACGGCTTGGTTGGAGTTTGCCTTGACCGAATAGCAGATGGTATGGGGGGCACCCGAGAACGCCTCAGTGAAGGCCTTGAAGTGACGTTCGAGAGTCGTTTGCGAGTAAACATAGACCGGAGTGCCGACCTTGGCGGCGATCTCGCGCACCGGCACATCTTCGGCGTAAAGCTCGTTATCCCTGTACTGGAAATAATGCATAAGCCTGGATATCCTCCTGAAAGAATAAAGTGTTATGAACTATGGGAAAGGTGAATTCACGGTTGGAATCAACCAGAATTTTTAACATACTCGCAAAGCAAAGTCAAAAATGGCCCTACCGGCCGCTGTGCGGTTCGGCCTCTACGACCGGTGAGAGGGGGCTTTGCACAATCTGTTCTGCGATGCGAACGACGGAGCGTACTGCGTACTCGTAGCGCGTGTCGTTTTCGACCTCGTAATCCTCGTAGACAGCTTCGGAGACCAGCGACGTATTTACCGGAAGCGGTCCGAATGCGGTCTCTGCGGTGCGCCGGTAGATCGAGTAGCCGAGCAGCTCGGCGCCCTGACGGCGCTCCTGGATCGGCGCCCACCGCAGGCGCACCATCCGATCGAACCCCTGCGCGGAGAGCTGCGTCGGGGCCGCGGGCGGCTGATACAGCACCAGGGCGGTCACGGCGGATGCGCCTTCGCGTTCTTTATCCGTCACGGCAGCGATGCGGTAGCGATAGCCGAGATCGAGGGCCACCTGATCGTCACGCAGATAGATGCGCTCGCCAAGGCGGCGGGCCTGCTGCAGGTAGGCGAGATCGAGGCGCACCAGAAGATCGTTGATCTCCCGGCATTCCGGGCATTCTTCGGCTGGATCGAAATCGAGGCGATAGATGTTGAACCCGGCGAGGTCTGTCACTGTCTCTTATACACATCTGACGCTGCCGACGA
>JAGXHK010000007.1 GCA_024636255.1 Desulfuromonadales bacterium
CCTTTGCACTGCTCGGATTCGTCGGCGGCAAGATGATCTACGAGGCCCTGCGCGTTGAGGACGAGGAGAGCCCGACGAGCGACCCAACCCGCGGACTCACCCTGGTCATGCTCTCTGTGGCCACCAGCATCGATGCCTTTGCGGTCGGCCTTTCCCTCGCCGTCCTCGGCGTCAGCATCTGGCTGCCGGCCTTGGTGATCGCGTTGGTAGCCGCCGTCTTCACCGTTGCCGGCATGCTTCTCGGCCGCCGAATCGGAGCGCGCTGGGGCCCGCGGGTCGAGATCATCGGCGGACTGGTGCTGATCGGCATCGGCGTGCGGATTCTGGTGGAGCATACGCTGGGATAAGCAGGCATTAAACGCAGAGGAGCGGGAGGGGCAAAGGGCGCTGAGAAAAAAGCCAATCAAAAGCGCTCAACACAGAGCTTTCAACACAGAGGGAAAAACCGAGGGAAAAAGAGAGGCCACAAAGAAATAAGCATCAAAAAAGTCTTTTGATTTCAAATTCTTTGACAAACAACACCTTTAAGATTTTAATTTTTGTCTCTGTGTGCTCTGTGTTGAAGTGATTTTCCCGACCTTCCTGATTTTATCCTCTGCGTTCTCCGCCCCTCCGCACCTCTGTGTTTAATAAAAAAGCCCGGACAGACGCCCGGGCTTTATAACTGCTGGCCACCGGATCCTTTTTACCTGCTGCGCAGTTTGGAGAGCAGGCGCAGCATTTCCAGGTAGAGCCAGACCAGCGTGACGATGAGGCCGAAAGCGGCGTACCACTCCATGTATTTGGGGGCGTTGCCGTCACCGCGCTCGATAAAATCGAAGTCGAGCACCAGGTTGAGGGCGGCAATCGTCACAACAACCAGCGAGAAACCGATGCCGATGGGCCCGCTGCCATGAATATAGGGCATCTGCCAGCCGAAAAACCCGCCGATGAAGCTGGCCAGATAGAGCAGGAGGATGCCGCCTGTGGCCGCCATGATGCCGAGGCGGAAGTTCTGCGTTACCTTGATCATCCCCGATTTATAGACCAGCAGCAAAGCGAACAAAGTCCCGAAGGTCAGGCCGACCGCCTGAATGACGATGCCGGGAAACTGCGCTTCGAAAATAGCCGAAATACCGCCGATGGCAAGCCCCTCGAGACCGGCATAGAGCGGGGCGAGAAAAGGCGACCAGGGCGCCTTGAAAGCGCAGACCAGAGCCACGATGAGGCCGCCGATCAGACCGCCCATCATCCAGGGTTGCACCGCCTGCGGACCCTGCTGGAAATACAGGTTCCAGGTCCAGGCGGCCCCGATCACCACCAGGGCGAGCAGGATCACGGTCTTGTTCACCGCCCCCTGCAGGGTCATGGTCCCTGCCCCGGGGAGCGCTTGTGAAAACGTTTCTTCCTTTAAAACGGGATTTCCGCTGCGCATATGCTTCTTTTCCTTTCGTGAAGTTCTCGATGTGCCGAAATTTCAGGGGGTAAGGATAACAGATTGCTCCGTCCCTGCCATTCATCAGCCCGCTTGCTCTGCAACCGCTTCGAGTTCGCCCCAGCGGGAATAGGCCCTCTCCAGCGCCTTTTCCAGCTCTTCGAGGCGATCGGCGGCGATTGCCACCTCATCGCCGCCACCGCCGACGTAAAAAGCAGGATCGCTCATACGAGCGTGCAGCGCGGCCACTTCGCTCTCCAGCTCCTCGATGCGCTTTGGCAGAGTGCCAAGCTCCTGCTTCTCTTTGTAGCTCAACCGGCGCGGCTTTGCCTTTGCGGTTTGAGGCGCGGCCGCCCTCGCCTCTTTTTCCAGCTCAAGAGGCAGCTCTTCGCGGCGCTGACGCAGCCAGTCCGCATATCCTCCGACGTACTCGCCGACCCGCCCGCCGCTCTCCAGAACCAGGGTGCTGGTCACCACGTTGTCCAGAAAAGCGCGGTCATGACTGACCAGCAGCAGGGTCCCGGAAAACTCGACCAGCAGCTGCTCGAGAAGCTCGAGGGTTTCGAGGTCAAGATCGTTGGTCGGCTCGTCGAGCACCAGCAGATTGGCCGGCCGGGTGAACAACCTGGCGAGCAGCAGTCGGTTGCGCTCCCCCCCAGAGAGAATCCGCGCCGGCGTGCGCGCCCGCTCGGGCGAGAAGAGAAAGTCCTGCAGATAGCCGATGACGTGCCGCTGAGCACCGCCGACGGTGACCCAGTCGTTCCCTCCGGCGACATTCTGCTGCACGGTTTTGTCCCCGTCGATCTGGGCACGCAACTGGTCAAAATAGGCGATCTCCAGGTTGGTGCCGTGGCGGACGCGTCCCTGCTGCGGAGCAATTTCGCCAAGCAGCAGGCGCAACAGGGTCGTTTTGCCCGAACCGTTGGGGCCGATCAGGCCGATCTTGTCGCCGCGCAGAATCGTCGTTGAAAAATCACGGATCACTTCGTTGCCGGGATAACTGAATGCGACATTCTCGGTTTCGATAACCAGGCGGCCGCTGCGCGTCGCTTCGTCGACGGCCAGATTGGCCGTGCCGGTTCGCTCACGACGCGCCCTGGCTTCGCTGCGCAGTGAGTCGAGGGCGCGCACCCGCCCCATATTGCGGGTCCGGCGGGCCTTTATCCCCTGCCGGATCCAGGTTTCCTCCCGGGCCAGCTTTTTGTCAAATTCAGCCTGCTGTTTCTCCTCGGCGGCAAGGGTCTCCTCCCGGCGTTCGAGATAGGTGTCGTAGTCGCAGTCCCACCTGGCCAGCCGCCCCCGGTCAAGCTCGACGATGCAGGTGGCGAGCCGGCGCAGAAACGCGCGGTCGTGGGTAATAAAGACCAGGGTGCGCCCGCGCCTCAGAAGAAAATCCTCGAGCCAGGCGATCGACTCGATATCGAGGTGATTGGTCGGTTCATCGAGCAGCAGAACCTCCGGATCGCTCACCAGCGCCCGCCCGAGCAGGGCACGCCGCTTGAGTCCGCCGGAGAGTTCGGCCACCGGCAGGTCGGGATCGAGCTTGAGATGGCCGATGACCTGCCCGGCAAGCTGGTGCAGGCTCCACCCGTGCGTCTCTTCGAGGCGTTTCTGCAGCCGGCCCAGTTCTTCGAGGAGCGCGTCATTCTGTGTCTGCGACTGCGCCAACTGCTGCGTTGTGCGATGGTAGGCGGCGAGCAGACCGGCCTGTTCGCCGAGCCCGCCGGCGACCAGATCGAAAACACTCCCCTCGAGCTGCACCGGAACCTCCTGAGCCACCCGGGCGATGCGCAGCCCCTGGCGGCGGATCACCTCGCCCGAGTCGGGAGCCAGTTCGCCGGCGATCACCTTCAAGAGGGTCGACTTGCCTGTCCCGTTGCGCCCGAGCAGGCAGATGCGCTCGCCTGAGCGCACGTTGAGCGAGGCGTCCTCGAACAAAGGAGCGGAGCCGAAGGCGAGGTGGAGATTATGCAGACTGAGCAGGGCCATAAACGACGTGTCCTCTTCGGAAAATAGTGAAAATCCCACTATCTTACGGATTTCCATCGAAGACGGCAAGCGGGTCTGCACGGTGTCTGGAAGAGATTTTTTCTCGAAGGATCAGGAAACGGCAAGAGGGAGAGTGAAAAAGAAGGTCGCCCCGGCTCCAGGCTCACTTTCCACCCAGATCCGGCCACCGTGCGCCTCGATGATGCCTTTGGCGATGCTCATCCCCAACCCCAGGCCGCCGAGAGCGGTATTGGACGTATCAGCCCGGAAAAACTTCTCGAACACCTGGCCGGCCTGCTCCTGCGTCATCCCTTTGCCGCGATCTATTATCCACACCAGGTAGTCCTCTTTGCGGCATGCGGCGCTGATCGTAATGGGCCGGTCCGGCGGGGAGTATTTCACCGCATTGCTCAGAATATTGTCGAGCACCTGCTCGAGGCGGTCCGCATCGATGAGAATCGGCGATGGAGTCGCCTCGATCTCATCATCTTCGAAGCGCCGGGCCGGAAACTTGAGGCGAAACGCTTTGACCGCCCGGCGCAGGATCCTGTCCGGCTCGACCGGCTGCAGATCAAGCGCGATGGGAATCCCTGCCTCGATGCGCGTCATATCGACCATGACGTCGATAATTTTGTTGAGCGCTTCGCTCTGATGGCGGATTTCAAGGAGAAATTCTTTCTGCACCTGCGGATCGAAAAGACCGAACCCCTCGTCTGTGAGCAGTTCGGCAAACCCCTGAATGGCGGTCAGGGGCGTGCGCAGTTCATGCGCCGCGGTGGAGATCAGTTCGCTTTTGAGCTGATCGCTGCGGCGCAGAGCCTCTTCAATCTGATGCTGGCGCTCTTCAAGCTGCTTGCGTTCGGTGATCTCGCGCGCCAGAAACGAGACGGTTCGCGAAGTCCCGTCGAAGGAGGGGATCGGCGCGATGCGCGCCAGAAACCAGCGCTCCCGGCCGCCGATCTGCAGTAAATACTCGAGTGTTTCTCCTTCTTCCCTGCGCAGCACGCGGGCGAACGCTTCACGCAACCTTGCGCCCAGCTCCGTACCGACCACCTCGTCGACGCCCCGGCCGACCAACTCCCCGCGCGGGCGGACGAGCAGACCCTCGTCGCTGGTCCAGACGTTGAGATAGATGCCCTGCGCGTCGAATTCGAACACTAATTCGTCGAGCCCGTTCAGGAAGTTTCGCAGTTTCTGCTCACTGGTGCGCAGTGTCTCCTCGATCTGTTTCTCGCGGGTCAGGTCCTGAACCACCGTGACGCAGAAAAGCGGGTTGTCTTCGGTATCGCAGATCCATTTGGCCGTCACCCGGGCCCAGACAAAGCTGCGGTCGCGGCGCAGATATCGCTTGGTCAGATGAACGATTCGCCGCGAGCAGTCTTTCTCGAATTCGAATTTGGCTTTAGAGAGGTGGATGTCATCGGGGTGGGTGATCTCGAGGATGGTTTTCCCCCGCAGCTCCTCTTCCGGGGAGCCGAGCATGGCGCAGAAGGCCGGATTGGCACGCATGATCCGGCCACTCACGTTCACCATGACCATGCCAACCGCGGCGTTTTCGAACAACGCCTGAAAGCGGGCCTCTGAGAGCTGCAGCGTTCGATCGACCACCCTCTGCGGCGTCAGATCGCGCACCACGCTCACGGCAGCGACAAGCCGGCCCTGCTCATCGCGAAGTCCGGTCACCGTGTGTTCGCTGGTGAAGACCGAACCGTCTTTACGCCGCATGGCGAAACAACTGTTGTACGAACCGCCGGCATCAAGCACTTTTTCGCTGTCCCGGCCGAATTCGAGATACCTCTCCCTGCTCAGGTGCAGCCGCTCGGAGCTGCTGCCGCGAAGCTCCCCGGGGGAATACCCGAATATGCGCTCGACTGCCGGGTTGCAGTCGAAAATGATGCGATCCGCCGCATCGATGATGAAAACCGCATCGCTCAGGCTTTCAAAGATCTTGCGCAGCAGAACGTTCGGCTCCATCGATGAGACCGTTCCCATATGCATCCGTTTCCTACAAAGATCCGGCCGCCTCTTCGGAGACCCGCGCCCGACCAGCCTTTCCCGGCAGGGTCTTTTCAGTTCTTTCCGTCAAGAGTATGGACTCCTTGAGCGGTTCGGTTATCATTTGAAGGTTGATCTACTGGCGGAGGTTCCAAAAATGAAGACTAAGAACTATCCGACGAAAGAAGACAATCTCTGCACGAATCCTCAAAACCATCGGACTCACATGTGCGTGCTGCGCGAAGCCGGAAAATATGAAGAGATCAGCCGGCACTCCAGCAACCCGTCCTTTGTCTGCTACAACTGCGGCGCCAGGGCAAACGAAGCCGGCTACGTCTGCAGCCCCACGCCTGTCGAGACGAGTTGAGTCCCGGCCGACGTCTTGAGAATAGGGTCCCGAACCGGGAGCGCCCCGGTCCGGGACCAGCGCGGAGGATTAATCCTTGCGTTCTTCATACCCCTCTTCGAACTCTTCCGCACCTTCCTCAACCTCCTCGGCGCCCTCTCCTGTCCATTCTCCCATGGTATGACAGGCGGTCAGGCCCGAGCTCATCAGAATCCCCGCCAATATTAAGATGATTAGATTTTTCAACATAATCTGCCTCCTTTAGAAAATTAACTGCTGAATTCACTGTAACTCACTTGGAGGCCAAATCAACCCGACATCCAATAATTTCTAGCCCCTTAGCTTGCAAATCCGGCTTTGCTGAAGAAAGATATGGAGCTTTGAAAATGAAAATGCTTGAAATTTCATTGGCGGCTGCGTTGATTTCCAATGCATTTATGTTTCAATGAAATTTTGCCCTTTCTCAAAGCAACGCGAGAGTGACGGAGGAACGTATGCCGGATCAGGAAAAAAAAGATTGCGCCTGTCAGCGGGGCGTGAGCCGCAGAGGTTTTCTCACCACCATGGGGACCGGCGCGGCAGCGGTCGCGATTTCCGGACGTGTGAACGTGGCCAAACCGGCCCACGCTGCCGAGATCACCTCGGAAGACATGGCCAAAATCACCCTCGATATCAACGGCCGCGCCCAGCGGCTGCTGGTGGAGCCGCGCTGGACCCTGCTCTATGTGCTGCGCGACCGCCTCGGCCTGACCGCCACCAAGCTCGGCTGCGAGCGCGGCGAATGCGGCGCCTGCACCGTACTCATCGATGGTCAGCCACGCTATGCCTGTATGACCCTTGCCGTCGAAGCGCAGGGCCAGAAGGTCACAACCCTTGAAGGCCTGATGAAGGG
The DNA here is from genome assembly GCA_024636255.1 of Desulfuromonadales bacterium. GTDB lineage: Bacteria > Desulfobacterota > Desulfuromonadia > Desulfuromonadales > Geoalkalibacteraceae > JAGXHK01. The sequence continues at coordinate 6,637 of JAGXHK010000007.1, forward strand.
CGAACAGCTCGGCACGACGCAGCAGGCGTTTCTCGACCAGGATGCCTACCAATGCGGCTACTGCACGCCGGGGCAGATCATGGCCGCCGAGGGCCTGTTGCTTGACAACGACGCCCCGAGCATGGCGGAGATCGCCCACGGGATGAGCGGAAATTTGTGCCGCTGCGGGGCCTATACGCATATTTTCGAAGCGGTGAAAAAAGCTGGTGAGATGAAGCGGAAAGGCTGAACGGCAGCCTGATCGCCTTTAATATTCGAGGAGGTTTTCATGGAAAAAGATCAGCAGGACCTCTATTACACCAAGGACATCCCTGTCCCGGAGACCCCGCCGGCAGGTAAAGAGCCGCAGCCCTGGGGCGATAAAACGAACATCATCGGCAAGCGCGTTTTGCGCGTCGACGGATACGAGCGGGTCAGCGGCACGGCGGTCTATCCCTCCGACCTTTCTCTGCCGCGCATGCTCTATGGGACGATCGTGCGCTGCCCGCATCCGCACGCAAAAGTTAAAAGAATCGATGTCGCGGCGGCTGAAAAGATGCCCGGCGTGCGTGCAGTGATCAGCGACAGATCCTCCGCAGCGGACGTGATGTGGAGCTGGTCGAAAGACGTGCAGTCGCGTCTGTTCGATCCGCACTGCCGCTTCGAGGGGGAGACGGTTGCCGCCGTGGCTGCCGACACGCCGCAGCAGGCCCGGGATGCGGCCGCGAAAATCAGCGTCGAGTACGAGGTCCTGCCCTTCATCGTCGATATGGCCGAAGCGCGCAAAGACGGTGCGCCGCAGATTCACGAGAAGGGAAACACGGTCAAGACCGAAAGCAACAGCCGCGGCGATCTGGAGAAAGGCTTTTCTGAGGCGGATGCGGTCATCGAGCGCGAATACCGCACAGCCGCCGAGCTGCACACCCCTCTTGAGCTGCACGGCTGCGTGGCCAACTGGGACGGTGACAGTCTGACGATCTGGGAGTCGACCCAAGGCGTTTATGCCGTTCAGTCCCAGGTCGCCGAGACTCTCGGATTGCCCCTCTCCAAGCTCAGGGTGATCGGCCATTATCTCGGCGGCGGGTTCGGCAGCAAACTCAAACCGGGAAAATACACGGTCATCGCCGCCCTGCTGGCCAGACAAGCGGCCCGTCCAGTGAAAATGTTTCTTTCCCGCGAAGAGACCTTTCTCGCCGTCGGCAACCGCCCCCCCGCCGATATGAAGATCAAGGCCGGAGTTAAAAAAGACGGGACGCTCACCGCCCTGCAGTTCACCGCCACCGGCACCGGCGGCGCCTATCCGGCCGGCGGAACCTCTCTGCTCGACTGGCTGGTGC
>JAGXHK010000096.1 GCA_024636255.1 Desulfuromonadales bacterium
AGATGTGTATAAGAGACAGAGTGGTACCCGCATATCCAGAGCCTGGCCGATTATATGCGTCATACGATGGAGGAGATCCACCACGGGGACCGGGAGGCATGAACGGGCGGATTGCGGGATGTGCGAAGGGCCGCGGGTGTGCGGCCCTTCGCATTCCATATCAATTCTCGAGGCCGAGCGCCTGCAGAACGCGGTCGATCCGCTCCTGCGGGTCCTTCGTTTCGAGCATCAGATCGAAATCGCCGCGCAGCGCCTTCAGGGCATAGCGTTCCGCTTCGATTTCGGCCGGGGTGCGCACTCCCAGTCGGCGGATCACCGAGAGCGGAGGACACCATCCCTGCAGGGCGTGCTGGAGCAGAAACCCGGTCACCACCGCCGGCAAAAGAAGATACCTGCGACGGCCCAGCAACCCCAGGAGGGTTCCGGAGAGCGCCAGGGTTGCCGCATTCGCCTCGAGGGTGCGCTCGGTGTCCCATTCCCGATCGAGGTCGCGCAGACGCTTTTCGATTTTTTCCGGATGCGCGCCATAATAAGAGATGCGTATTCGCATCTCTTCGCGGATCTTCCGATTCTGCTCAGGGTCCGTATGCTGAACCACGCGCTCCGTCGTGCTGGCCTGTTACATGGATTTCCTCCTGTGCGATGGGAACTTAGAGATACCATCTTCTTTTCATGTTGCTAACAGAATGTCATCGATTGTCAAACAGCCTTTTTCTGGCGCGCGCTGCAAAAAAAACGCACACCGGGATGTGAATCGATTCAAACCTGCTAGCGTAGAGAAAACCGGCTCACTTCATGACAGTCGAACAGGGAGGCCTATGATGATGCAACAATCCACACCCATGCACGCCCGGCCCGAATACGCCAACGAAACTCTGCAGGAGAGCCAGTACGGCTCAGCCCCGCAGCGCAACATGGGGTATCCGGAACGCCTGATCTCCAAGGTCGGGGGCGTTTTTCTCGGGGCGTACGGACTGACGCGCGGATCGCTCGGCGGTCTGCTCGTCGCCGGGGTCGGCGGTCTGCTCTACCACCGCGGATCGACCGGCATCTGCCCGGTCTATAGCGCTCTTGACATCGACCGCTCGGAACCGTCACCCGGGCCCGAGATCATCCGTATCAGCGATACGGTTACCATCAACCGTTCACGCGAGGATCTTTACCAGTTCTGGCGCAACTTCGAAAACCTCCCGCTCTTCATGCGCCACCTGGCCGAAGTGCGGCAGACGGATGAAAGCCACTCGCACTGGAGGCTGCGCCTCGCTTCAGGCCTCGGGTCGGTAGAATGGGATGCCGAACTGACTGAGGACCGCCCCGGAGAGCAGCTCTCCTGGCGCTCGCTTCCAGGGGCGGAGCTGCACAATACCGGTACGGTCACCTTTCGCGAAGCCCCCGTGGGCCGGGGAACCGAGGTGGGCCTGATCATTGTTTATCACCCCCCCGGAGGACGCCTGGGCATAACCGCCGCGAAGCTGGCGAATCCTCTGTTCGCGCAGATGGCCAGGGAAGACATCCGCCGCTTCAAAAGCCTTATGGAAGTCGGCGAAATTCCCACCATCGAAGGACAGCCCACCGGGTCGTAAGACCAGGAAATCCCGGCACGAGGAGGCGGCAATGAAAGCTTTATGCTGGTACGGCAAAGAGGATGTGCGGATCGAGAAAATTGCGGACCCGAAGATTCTGAATCCACACGATGCGATCGTAAAGATAACACTGACGGCGATCTGCGGCTCCGATCTGCATCTATACGACGGGTACATCCCGACCATGCGCAAGGGCGATGTCCTTGGCCACGAGTTCATGGGAGAGGTCGTCGAGATCGGCCCGGAGGTGAAAAAGCTGGCCAAGGGCGACCGGGTTGTCGTCCCCTTCCCTATTTCCTGCGGCCACTGCTTCTTCTGCAATCAGGAAGAATACAGCCTGTGCGATAATTCGAACCCGAATGCGGCCGTCGCTGAAAAAATGTACGGCTATTCCGGCGCAGCTCTCTTCGGCTACTCTCACATGCTGGGCGGATACGCGGGCGGACAGGCCGAATATGCCCGCGTTCCCTTTGCGGACATCGGTCCGATCAAGGTACCCGATGAACTCAGTGACGAGCAGGTCCTCTTTCTCTCGGATATTCTTCCCACCGGCTACCAGGCCGCAGCCAACTGCGCCATCCGGGGCGGAGACACCGTGGCGGTCTGGGGATGCGGACCGGTAGGACTGTTCGCCATGCAGAGCGCCCGGCTGCTCGGCGCCGAGCGGGTCATCGCCATCGATTGCGTGCCGGAGCGGCTTGAGCTCGCCCGCGCGACCCGGCAGGTCGAGACCATCAATTTCGCGGAAGAAAGCGTTCTCGAGGGGCTGCGCGAGCTCTCCGGCGGGCGCGGTCCAGATGCCTGCATCGACGCGGTCGGCATGGAGGCTCACGGCTTCGGCCCTCTCGGCTGGTACGACAAGGCCAAGCAGACCGTGCGGCTGCAAACCGACCGACCGACCGTGCTGCGCGAAGCGATTCAGGCATGCCGCAAGGGCGGGACCGTCTCGATCCCCGGCGTCTACGGTGGCCTGATTGATAAATTCAACTTTGGCGCCGCCTTCGGCAAGGGCCTTACGTTCAAGATGGGACAAACGCACGTGCAGAAATATCTGCCCGATCTGCTCGAGCGTATTGCCCGAGGCGAGATCGCGCCGAACGATATCATCTCACATCGCCTGAGCCTCGACCAGGGGCCCGAAGCCTACCGGATGTTCCGGGAGAAAGCCGACGGCTGCATCAAGGTGGTGATGAAGCCGTAGTCGGGCACAGATGCGTGCCGCGCATTAGCGACAGCAATACAACCGGGCGCCGCGCCGGGAGCGCGCGGCGTCACCTCTACTGAGCCTCGGCCTCTGCCAACCGAAAGGATAAAGCATGGAACAAAAAGCGGGAACCAGCGCGACAGCAGCCATAATCTTCGCCATCGTGAGCTTCTTTCTCTCCTTCAGCGGGCATCCCATCTGGGGTTTTCTGGCGGGCCTGATCGCGATCCCTCTAGGCATCGTGGGCCTGGCGATGTCGGCATCGCCGCGCGTCGGCGGCGGTCCCCTGAGCATCGGCGCGATCGTACTGGGGGTTTTCGCGCTCGGCCTGGCCGCTCTCGTGCTCCTCGGGGTCATCCTTTTTTAATAAGTATTCTGTCGGAGAATCGAACAAAACTGTCGGCCTTCTTTACATCCCCAGCCGACCTTCCGGCTCCAGAAATTGTTTTCACGCGCAAATCCGTAGTTTTATAGAGTTGGAACGAGACTTGCTGTAAAAGCCTATGAAATGACTGATTATTTTTCTTTATTGCTACGGAGGCGTCACATGACTTCAAAAATTGCTCTTATCTTTGCCCTTGTTCTGTTCACATCGGCCCAGGCTTTCGCGATTCCCATTCCGGGCCTTTTCAGCACCGGCGTTGATGACGCCGGCAATGCCCTGACGATCGGAACCGCCGACCCCCATTACTCGCTGATGGACAGCTCTCTCACGGCCCGCGCCATTACTCCTCATCCGGCATGGGAGAACGATCCCAGCGTCCCCGCTCAGTGGATCAATCCGGCCGAAAACAACCTCGGCACGACGAATCTGCCGGCCGGCGATTATGCCTACAACCTCACCTTCGACCTCTCTGGCCTGATCGCTTCAAGCGCGACTGTTACCGGCCGCTGGGCGACCGATAACAGTGCCACCCTGTTGCTGAACAACAACCCGACAGGCTTTACCACAACGGTGAGAGGATTTGAGGACTTCAGCCTATTCACACTTGATTCCGGGTTCCTGGCCGGGCAGAATACCCTGACATTTCTGGTCAACAACGCCGGCACGGGTAACAACCCGACCGGCCTGTTTGTCGATGTCAGCGGCGATGCCGCCGTGATTCCGGAACCCTCCACAGTGCTGTTGATCGGCATCGGCTGTCTCGGACTTTGGGGCATGAGTCGCAGCCGGCGCAAATCCTCCTGACGGATCGGGCGCCATAGAATTCAAAAGTGTCCCTGCTCAAATGAGCAGGGACACTTTTTTTGTTTGTGAAAACAATGCTACGCTTCGAAGAATGCAGTATACCATCTGCTCACTGATAGACTTGGAATCCTTACCGAAAGAAATAAAAGTATAAAATAATCTTTCAGTGACTTCTCTAGATCATACCCTAACCTACTGATATCAAATACATTACAATCTCCCTTCTGCTTTTTCTGATCGTTCGTTTTTAAATTCCCCCCTCTCCTCTTGACAGGTCTTCAATGGCTCCTAAACTGATTTTCAAGTGCCCAAAACCGGCACTTCGATTTTTTTCGGTTGTTAAAGAGAGAAATTAAAACGAGAGGAAAAAAATGGGCTTTAATCCGCTTGAAGAAAAAGGAATGCCGCTGGAGAAACAGTTCACCAACTGGTCCAAACTGAACGTGAAACCGTTCAACAAGAACGACATTCACCCCTACAGCCGCTGCCGCATCATTCTGATGTGCGGCGCCGAATTCGAAGGCAACTGGTTCAGCCATCAGTTCGCCCGGCACACCGCGGACCTCGAGATCAAACGCAAACTGGCCATGACGCGGCGCATCGAACAACTGCCCAAAGAGGTCCCCGAGCTGACGATCTTCAAACCGAATATCGATTACGTGCGCAAGATCATCGCCGAGCAGGCCGACCTCACCGGCGACGGTACCGATTACACCGAAATGGACAAATTGCCGAAAGATCACCGCTTCTGGAAGCATCAGGACATCGTCAATGAAGGCGGTACGCCGAGCGAGACGGTCATCCGCGACCATATCGAGGAAAAAAGCGGAGAGTATCGCCAGGAAATCGAAGGTCCTCACCCTCTGGAGAAATACCGCGCCTGATAAATGACTCTGACGTCCACGGGAGACTCGACTATGGGAAAGAAAATCGCTGCGATCCTCACCGATTTGTTTGAAGATTCGGAATATACCGAACCCGTCAAAGCGTTTCGGGATAAAGGGCACGATGTGATCAACGTCGGGCTCGAGGCCGGCAAGACGGTCAAGGGGAAAAAAGAAGGGACCGAGGTTCAAATCGACAAGGCGGTAAGCGACGTATCCGTCCAGGATTTTGATGCGCTGCTGATTCCGGGAGGTTTTTCGCCGGACCAGCTGCGGGTGGACGAGAATGCGGTCGAATTCACAGCCGATTTCGTCAAAAGCGACAAGCCGGTTTTCGCCATCTGCCATGCGGGACAGCTGCTGGTTACGGCTCAGGTTCTGAAAGGGCGCAGGTTCACCGGCTATAAATCGATCGAGCAGGATATCAAAAATGCTGGCGCCGAATTCGTGGACCAGCAGGTGGTTGTAGACCGCAATCTCGTCAGCAGCCGCAATCCGGGGGATATCCCCGCATTTATCGAAGAATCCCTCAAAATGCTCTAAAAGTTTCATCTTCTGACCGGAATGAGGGCGGCCCGAGTGCCGCCCTCATTTTTTGGGCAGCCTGCATGCGGCAAATCGATTTGCTATACTTTCTCGATACGATACCCCCCTGAGGAGATGAGGACTGGAATAAACCATGCCTGAGAAAACGCCTGATCGTCGCCAAAAAGGGAAAAATATTTTTCATGTACTTGCCCAGGTCGAGCTCGGAGTCCTCGCCGCCCTGCTGCTTGTCGTAGGCGGGATCTGGGGATTTGTGGAACTCGCCGACGAAGTGCTCGAGGGCGAAACGCGCGCCCTCGATAAAAAGATTCTTCTTTCGCTTCGCAGTGCCGGCGATCTCACGGACCCGATCGGGCCACACTGGTTCGAGGAGGTCATGCGAGATCTGACCGCATTGGGAGGGATGGCCATACTGGTGATGCTCACTCTTGCGGTGGTCGGGTATCTTCTGATGCAACACAAGAAAGGCATGGCACTGTTAATGGTGGCATCTGTCGGGGGCGGGCTGTTGTTGAGCCTTGTTCTGAAGTACGGCTTCGACCGTCCGCGCCCGGATCTGGTACCCCATGGCTCCTATGTGATGACGGCCAGTTTCCCGAGTGGCCACTCGATGCTCGCCGCCGTCGCCTTTCTTACTCTGGGGGGACTACTGGCCGAATACACAAAAAAAAGAAGGCTCAAGATCTATGTCTTGAGCCTCTCTGTTGTGCTCACTTTGCTGGTCGGCTTCAGCCGTGTTTATCTCGGGGTTCACTGGCCCACAGACGTACTCGCAGGCTGGACAGCGGGAGCCTCCTGGGCCCTGCTCTGCTGGTTTACCGCCTTCTGGCTGCAAAGGCGCGGGCAGATCGAGGAGGATCTGGACTGATCCAGCACGCTGGGAAGAGCCTTTACTGCTGCTGGCTCTCTTCCCCGGGTTGCACGGTAGATTCCTCCTCGATGGCCTGCTCCATCTGTTCGAGAGCTTCCCTGCGCTCCTGTTTAGCCTCTTCAAGCTCCTGCAACGACTCCTGGCGCTCTTGCTGTGCCTCCTGCAGTTCTTGTCGATTCTCCTGAATCTTTTCCCGGGTTTCCTCGATCTCCTCTTTGGCCTCTTCAATCTGCTCTGAGGTCTCTTCAACGGTCTCATCCAGCTCCTCGCCCGCTTCTTCCGCCGGCCCATCACAGGCCCCCAGGGCAAACGCCAGCAATCCGATGCAAAGCAGTGAACCTATTTTTTTTATACGCATATGATTTCTCCTTTTCAGCTCGCCTTTGCAGGCATTTGGCAAAAGAAAATGTTCCGGACGGATCTCATCTTTCTTCGAACCCAACCTCTCGTCGCATTGGAAGACTCCGGGGGGCTCGACGGTCCCTCTCTGCCTCCAGGGCCTCCATGATTTCAGGTTCGCAGACGGCATATTGAATGCGCATGCGGTTCAACGCGTACATCGCACCTCCCAACCCAACGAGTGTGCTCAAAACAGGTTTGCGCCTGATCAGAGTAAGGACGCCAAATCCGACAAGCAGCTTCCCGGAAGGGGTCGAAAAGAAGCCCTGCATTTTCTTCTTCACCTGACGCGGAGACAGCTTGTATTCGATAGCATCGAGGGTTTCACGCATCTGCAGGATGGTGAATTCGACGTCGCGCTCGATCTCACCGGAATCCTTCCCATGATAAATCCCCCCCGGATCGCTGCCTTTGCGTTCAGCTTCGGGGAAATATTCAAGCGCGCTCTGCTCATTCCTGCGATTCATGTTTTAACTGCTCCTTGAGAACGAATTTCTGCATCTTCAGGGATCTCGCAGTCCTCTTCAGGCTCAGGCGATCAGGCTTTAAGGCATTGCGTCCGGAAATCAGAAAGACCGCACCGATCAGGAGGACGAGCAGGCCTATAA
>JAGXHK010000097.1 GCA_024636255.1 Desulfuromonadales bacterium
CACCCGCACCGATGTCGAGGCACAAAGCCCCGCCAAGGGTTAAGTGCCTGCGCAGAAAATCGAGGCGCAGCGCCGGCAGGGGATCGAAAGACTGCAGCCGCTCTTCGATATATGCCCGCGCTTTGGCGTCGAGCCCGGTCGCCGGGTTTTTCGAATCATCGGCCTCGATCGCGTCGAGAAAGTCGATGGCGTGAAAATCACAGGCCGCGCAGCCGTAAACGGTGGTTGCGCCCAGCCGGTACAGGGGCGCCGCTGCCCATTCGCCGCAGAATTTGCAGCGCTGAAAGTCATACTTTAGAGCCGATACGCCATTCTTCGCCATCAGCGTGCGTTTCCCCCATGAACTTTGCCGCTTCTGCCCCCGAATATAGCTGAAAAATCAGTCCGAACGGCAAATAATCTGAAATGAACATGCCGGGCTGCGAAGGCCCGGCATGTTCATTTTGCTATCGAGGGACACCCATCAGCGCACCTCAAACGTGCTCATCCGGCTGTCGCTCGCCCCCGCGGCGCGGATGGTGGTGGTGACCTCGTAGGTCCCTTCAGGGGCGTTGTCCGGCAGAAACAGCGGCACCGAGCTCTCATATGTGCCCGCATCATGAGTCAAGGTGGTCTTCGGGCTTCCCACCAGATCGCCGTTGTGGCGGATTTCAACCGACTCGGTGATATCGAGTTCTTCGCTCGTGTCCGGATTGAGCAGCGCATAGGTGCTTTGGATTTCGACCTTCTCCCCGGGGCTGGCGACCTGCGGGTCGATTTCGATCTGCTCGATCCGCACCCGCGTCCCTTCGTCCTGATCGTAGCCGTATTTCTCGGCCGTCGTGTTGGCGTCCTCTTCCTTTTCCGCCGTAAAGTGCCCGACCGTGCCGCCGATCAGGGCTCCGGCAAGCCCCCCGATCGCCGCCCCCTTGATATCGCCGCCGAGCACCCCGCCTGCGATGGCTCCGGTGGCGGCGCCGATCCCGGCGCCCTTGGCTTCTCGCTCGTAATCCTGCGAGACAGTACCGCCGCAGCCGTAAAGGGAGACGGCGAAAACGCCCGCAAACACAATGCCTGAAATTTTCGTTCTCATCCTGCACCTCCGCTTCGAAAGTTGATTAAAAGCCATGTCCAGTATTACATGCGCAGGAGGGTTTGCAATGAGCGGTCCCGTGTCTCCAGCGACAACGCGGCCTGCAATGCAAAAGGATTATCTGATGTGCTCGGCCGTGATCCCTTTAAGTATCAGGCGGTGCTCATCCCGGGTGCGGAAAACCGGCGCATCGCCCAGGATGCGGATCATTCGCGCTTCACCACGGCCGATGGTCAGATCCGTGGATATCGTTGGCAGCGGGCGTACAAGAGTGAGCATCGCCTGGTGGGAGAAAACATGGCTATCGAAGGTAATCGTCTGAGGTTTTCCCATCGCATTGGCCAGCGTTATCGCTCCGCGCAACGAGCAGTCCGCTACACCGGCACGGGTGCATGCGCGCAAATCGATATCCTCCGCAGTATCCACAACAAGCGTTGGCAGCATCTGATGCTCGAAGGCGCCGATGTCGGTGATACCTGCCACGTAGCGCGGATCGCCGTTTCCGCGCTGATCCCATTTCAGAGGCGCGCCGTTCTCGTCCAAGGCAGAGGCATTGTCCCCAAGATTGATGGCGGGGCTGCCGCTTCCCAGCGGAATGGTCGGGGTCGGCCCGTTGTAGCCGCCCAGTCGACCAAGCCGCGGATCGGCGGTGCTGATCGGTTGACCGCAACCGCTGTGACTCTCGATCAGATTGTGGCTGCCGGCCTGATCGAAAATACCTTCCGCCAGGCAGTCAGCTTCTCCGTGGCTATCGGCAACGATGGAATTGCGCAACAGAAGATAACCGCGGCTGAAAATGCCCCCGCCGGGTCTGCCCGAGGTATTCGCGGAAAACGTGCAGTTGGTCACGATGGCCCTGCCGTCCAGATTCGCCAGGGCGCCGCCGGCGTGTTGCGCTGCGTTTCCCGCGAAGGTGCTGTTGATGACATGAACGCTTCCCGCCTGGTTGCAGATCGCCCCGCCGTCCGCATTTGAGCGATTCTCGATAAAGGTCACGCTCTTTACGATGAGGTGCCCGCGGTTGAAAACCCCACCCCCGCAGGAGGCCCGGCCACGCGCTATCGACAGTGAAGAAAGCGTGACTTCGGCTCCGGGGGCGATACTGAAAACCCGCTGCTCATCCTCCCCGCTGAGAGTGACTCCGCTTGGCTGCCAGAGCCGGCCGGGGATGTAGCCATCGATCGTGAGTTCACCTGTCAGCGCCGGCAGGGGGCGGTCGAGGACAAGTGTCTGCGGATCGGCAAAAGGCCCCTCATGCGCATCGAAGTGGATCACGGCCGGTCCGCCATGGGCATTGGCCATCTCGATGGCGTTGCGCAGCGAACCAGCACCTCCATCCTCGATTGTCGCGACCAGAAACTGTCTGGAGTCCGCTGTCACGGCGGGAGTCCGGGCCAAAACGAGCGGACGGTTCAGTGGGCATGGGATCGATGACCAAAGGAGGATCATCCCGAAGATGAAGTACAGTTTCGTAAAAGGCAGGCAACAAGCGTCGGGACTCGGGTGGGTTTTCACTTGCGTTCTCCCTTAGGCTCGGATGGCGCAAAAACGGGCCGGTCCGAAGACCGGCCCTGACTGCTCATCTCTGACGAAAGGCGTCAGCTCATTTACCGCATTCGATCAGATCGAAATCTGCAATCGCGCGCGTGCCGTTCGGGTCGGCATGGGGCACCGGCACGTCATCCACGATGGTCTGATCGTCGCCCGATTCATTGTAGCAGGCGAAAATTCCGGCCAGTTTCTGGATGGCCTGGCGATCCTCGTTCTCCAACGCGAGGCGCATGGCGGCGAACAGATCGCTGGTGCTCATCCCCTGGTACTGCTTGCTCTTGCAGTCTTCGGGTATCGGCGTGCCGAACGCGGCATTGTTCAGCATTGCGGCGAGGAACTGGCGCGAGGCTTGGATCTGGACCTTCTCGATCTGGCTGCACTGCGCCTTGTTCTCCCAGAAGATGCCGAAGACATCTTCGCAATCCTGCAGCTGCGTCCAACCCAGATCGATATTGAAGCCGAGCTTAGTGGTCGCCACATAGCAGGTATAGCCTTTACTCACGCTCGCCGGATAATCGGGCGGCACGAAGGTGTAGCCATCGCTGCCGTGGGTCTTCCAGAAACCCAGGGTGCGGGAGATACCCCCCTGCTCGACGTCACAGGTGGCTTCATCGGATTTTGCGATCTCGTTGGGCAGACCGTACTGTATCGGCAAGGTTGCCAACACCTCAACCATGTTCACGATCTGATCGCCGGTGGCCTGGACGCTTGCCTCGATGCGATAGCAGCCGTCCGCAGCATTGCCGTCCAGCTCTTCTTCGGTGCAGGCGGCTGCGCCGCGCTGACCGAGAAGGACGTCCGTCAGCCCGATGCCGAGCACCGGGTCGCTCACGTCGATCAGCAGTTGAACGTCGCCGGTATTCACGATATCGATCCGGAAATTGGCGAAATCTCCAGCGGGGACCGGATCGGTCAGGCAGCTCTTGGTGACCGTGAAGTCCGGAGCGACAAGATCCACGGAATGATCCTCGGTGACGCTGCCCGCGCCGCCGAACTGGTCGCTGATCGCAACGAGAACCTCATCGATCAACGGATCGAGATCCGTGGACAGGGTGGTGCGGGTAAACTCGACCGTACAGGAATCCCCCGCCGCAAGGGTTGCAGGAGCTAGCGGGCAATCGTTCGTCGTGTAGTTCGCGGGATCGGTGAGATCCCTGCTCTCCCCGGCGTTGTTCGCATCATCGATCGCATCGATCGTCACCGGAATCTCTCCGATGTTCTGGATTGTCACCGTATAATCGACCGGATCCCCCGCTTTCGAGAACGCATCGCCGGTTTTGGCCACGGAGATAAGATCTTTCGCCGGCAGCACCACGACCTGGACCGAATCGGATGCGCTCAGCGCGTTTTCAAACCCATCCGGCGAGCAGGCCACATCGGCAGTGTTTGTGAATGTGCCAACCTCCAGGAACGTTTTCGCTGCGGTCGCGGTGAAACTGTCACCTGATGGCAGTTCCAGCGTTTCTTCTATGGCCAGCATAGGGTCCGTGAGGGTGCAGTCCAGCGTCGGGGTATCTGCAGAACTCTCATTTTCCAGAGTGAGCGCGTAATCGACATTTGCCCCCTGCAGTACGGTCAACGGCCCGTCCGTGCCTTCAGCCTGCTTGTCAAAGCTGATCGCCGGCTGGAACAGGTTCACCATGGCTGTGTAACTGTCCGCGAATTCGAGCCCCCCAAACGCGAACTCGGTGTAGAGGATCTCGACGGTATTCTCCAGCGGGTCCGGGTCACCTTCCATCACGGTGTAGGCGTAATTGATCGTGCAGCTCTCACCGGGGGCCAGGCTGGAACCACACCCGGAGTCGCTGGTCAGGTCACCCACCAGGCTGTCGCTGATACTCTGCTTGTAAAGCGTGGCCCGCCCGGTGTTTTCGATGGTGATTTCGTAGTTGATTTCATCACCCACCTTCGACAGTTCATCGGCCCCCTTGGCCACCTCGATGCCGCAGACCGGGAAGCCGCCGATGGCGAAGTCCTTAAGCTGCGCTTCAAGTGAGGGAGAAGAGCGGGTTTCGGCCAAAAAGGCGCTGAAGCAGCCGATCTCCGGCCCGAGCAGTGCCGTCACATCGAGGCCGAATTCGACAAAGGCAGCCGATTCATAGGTCGGGTCGCCGGCCTTGCTCAGATAGTTCCAGGGCGGATCTTCGCCGGGAGTAAAATTGATCACCCCGCAGACATCGTCATCCGCTGGGGCGTTGGCGCAGTCGGCCTGCGCCGCGCTCAGAATAAGCTGGGGACCGAGGGGCTTGTTGCCGGGCCCGAGCGTGCTGTCCCATTCATAGACCTCGACCAGCCCGACTTTGCCGCCCTGCTCATACGAGACCGAGACGAAAAGGTCACCGTCTGAGTGCTGGCCGTTGAATGTTCCGGTGGTTTCACCGGGACCGAGCGGGTTCAGGGTCACCGGCTGGCGGAAAAACCAGAAACCTGCGTTGGAGGCACCCTGAACGGAATAGGTGTCGAGTCCGAAGTAAAAGATCGTGTGGCCGTCCGTCGGGTCGTCGTACGCTGCGGCGAACGCCGTGACGATGTCATTTTTATCCGGCACGACATCATCGGTGGTATCGTACTGCCATTCTGAAAGATCGTCGGTATCTTTCGAGCCACCACCCGTGAAAAAACTGTTCTCAGGGGTCGGGTAGCCGACAATAGAACCGTTCGCGAAGGTGTCAACGATGAACGCGGTGGCGAAAGCGCTGGAGGTTCCGTTATAGACATCCTCCCAGTCTTCACCGGGCACCGCCGGATCATTGATGGTGTCGCCGTCACCAACGCCATTGACGACATCGAGTTCGAACAGCTCGTTGTCGTGCACGGCAAAGGACAGGGTCGCCACCATCATCAGAATACCTGCAGCGATGCCGAATTGCCTGCATGCGGATGATAGGTTTGTTTTCATCGATTCACTCCCTTAGTTTAGAGGTCATGAAAAAGCGCCAGATTCGCCCCGAGCGACATGGTTCTCATCGCATGTTTTTGCTTTGACCTACGCTCGGCACCACCCCCTTCTCAGATCTTCCTGCCCCAGGAAAACAAGTTCAGACCAGCCACATGATGATTTGGTTTTCCATCGCGGGGACCGGCAGAGAAACTTGTTCCTACTTATTTAAAACAAGAGAGACCTGCGAACAATCGACCGGAAAGAATGGTTTTTCTCATACTTTTGCCTGCAGGAGGCCTAGTGTCCCGTGCGGTTAATTCCATTCATTAATTATGGCCCTTTTGCCCGCTGCCTTCGTTGCGCCTCCTCGGCTTAGCTTCGGCTAGGCCTGCGTCGGCGCGCCTTGCCAGCAGGCAAAATTGCTCAGAATTATCTGAAC
>JAGXHK010000098.1 GCA_024636255.1 Desulfuromonadales bacterium
ATACTCTACTGCCCTCGATGCGCGAATATGCAAAATTTTACGGGCTCAATCCGCAGAATCTCAAGCTCGCCAAAGACGATGCCCTGATCATGCACCCCGGACCGCTTAACCGCGGGGTCGAGATCAGTTCCTATGTGGCCGACAGCAAGCAGAGTGTGATTCTCGACCAGGTCGAAAATGGCGTCGCCGTGCGCATGGCGCTGCTCTATCTGGTCTCCGGCGGCGAGCAGGTCGAGGACGCCTGATTGATTCGCAAGCGATTAACCCATGCGTTGAGAGGTTGACGATGAGGATACTGATCAAAGGAGGGCGGGTCCTTGACCCCGCTCATGGCATCGATGGTACGTTCGATCTGCTGATCGAAGACGGCAGGATCGCCCGCATCGATAAAGACATTGCGGCTGAAGGGTGCGAACGGATCGACGCGTCGGGGAAGCTGGTCACTCCCGGGCTGATCGATATCCATGTGCACCTTCGCGATCCCGGCTTCGAGTACAAGGAGGACATTGTCAGCGGAGCCCGGGCGGCGGTGGCCGGCGGTTTTACTTCGCTCGCCTGCATGCCCAACACCAAGCCGGTCAACGACAACCAGAGCGTGACACGCTACATCCTCGCCAAGGCTGCCGCCGAGGCCCCGGCCAACATTTTTCCGGTGGGCGCCATTACTCAGGGGAGCAAAAGCGAGTCGCTGGCGGAAATCGGCGATATGGCAGAGGCAGGTTGCGTCGCTTTCTCCGACGACGGGCTGCCGGTGATCAGCGGCGAACTGATGCGCCGGGCTCTTGAATATGCGCGCCCCTTCGGAACGCCGATCATTGCGCACTCCGAAGATCTCTCCCTGGTCTGCAACGGCGTGATGAACGAAGGTTTCGTCGCCACCGAACTCGGCCTCAAGGGTATCCCCTGGGTGGCAGAAGCGGCGCCGATCGCTCGCGACGTGATGCTGGCTGAATTCACCGGGGGACGCCTGCACATCGCCCATGTCTCCACCCGGGCTGCCGTTGATGTTATCCGCGCCGCACAACAACGGGGCGTGCGCGTTTCCTGTGAGGCGACGCCCCATCACTTCACACTGACCGAAGAGGCGGTGCGCGGCTACAATACAAACGCCAAGATGAATCCGCCCCTGCGCCACGCCGACGATGTGGCCGCTATTCGCGAAGGTCTGGCCGACGGCACGATTGAGGTGATTGCCACAGATCATGCGCCGCATCATGTCGACGAGAAGAATGTCGAGTTCAATATCGCCATGAACGGCATTGTCGGCCTGGAAACATCTCTGCCCCTGACATTGCGGTTGGTGGCCGATGGCTATCTTTCGCTCAGCGATGCGATCGCCAAGCTGACGTGCAACCCCGCCCGGGTGCTTGGCATCGAGCGCGGGAATCTCGAAGTCGGCCGCATGGCGGATGTCACGATCATCGATCCGGACCTGAAGTGGACGGTCGATGCGGAAAAGTTCATCTCCAGAAGCAAAAACACCCCCTTTGACGGCTGGCAGCTCACGGGGGCTGCGACCCACACTCTGGTCGCCGGAAAAATTGTTTTCAAGCGTTAATTCAAGTTTTTACGACACATAAGTTGAACCAGTTCAACAAGGAGAACACATAAAATGAAAGCCATTCTGGCCCTGGCCGACGGCAAGGTGTTTTACGGCAAAGCGTTCGGCGCCACCGGTGAGGTGAGCGGTGAGGTTGTCTTTAACACCAGCATGACAGGCTATCAGGAGATCCTCACCGATCCGTCCTACTGCGGCGAGATCGTCACCATGACGTACCCGCTGATCGGCAATTACGGGGTCAATCTGGAGGACGTGGAATCGCAGCGCCCCCATCTCTCGGGTTTCATTGTCAAAGAGTTGTGCGACTTTCCCAGCAACTGGCGCTCAGAGATCAGTCTTGATGCCTATCTCAAGGAGCATGGAGTCGTCGGTGTGCAGGGGATCGATACCCGCGCCCTGGTTCGGCATATTCGCGACAAGGGTGCCCAGACAGGCGTTCTTTCCTCCATCGATCTCGATCCTGACAGCCTGGTTGAGAAGGCCCGCCGCGCACCGGGGCTGGTCGGTCGCGATCTGGTCAAGGCCGTGACAACCAAAGAGATCTATAATTGGACCGAAGGACTCTGGCAGCTCGGAACCGGCTTTATCTGTATGGAACGCCCGCCTCGTTTTAAGGTGGTCGCCTACGACTTCGGCATTAAACGCAACATTTTGCGCAACCTCGTCGGCGCCGGCTGCGATGTGACTGTTGTGCCGGCGGATACACCCGCCGAAGACGTTCTGAACATGAAACCCGACGGGGTTTTCCTCAGCAACGGCCCCGGCGACCCGGAGCCTCTCACCTATGCGCAGGAAAACATCCGCAAACTGCTCGGCAAGACGCCGATCTTCGGTATCTGTCTCGGCCACCAGCTGCTCGCTCTGGCGCTTGGCGGCAAAACCTACAAGCTCAAGTTCGGTCACCGCGGCGGCAACCAGCCGGTACAGCGCGGCGATGACCGCAAGATTGAAATCACTGCTCAGAATCACGGCTTTGCGGTCGAGGCCGGCTCTATAAAAGACGAGGCCGTTCAGACGCATACCAATCTCAACGACAATACCGTCGAGGGACTGGTTCACAAAAAACTTCCGGCGTTTTCGGTGCAATACCATCCGGAAGCTTCGCCGGGGCCTCATGATGCCAATTATCTGTTCGAGCGCTTCATCGATCTGATGGAGAATGAAAAACAGAAAGAGGGAGCAGGGCAGCAAAAGTGATCTGACCTTACCTCTGTATTGATGACCGACTGCAGCCTTTCGTCTTAAGCCCACACAGCCAGGAAGACCCATGCCCAAACGCACAGACATCCAGAAGATTCTCATCATTGGCGCCGGGCCGATTGTTATCGGCCAGGCCTGCGAATTCGACTACTCCGGCACCCAGGCCTGCAAGGCTCTGAAAGAGGAGGGTTACGAGGTGGTGCTGCTCAACTCAAACCCCGCCACCATCATGACGGATCCGACATTCGCTGATCGCACCTACATCGAACCCGTCACGCCGGAGGTGCTGGCCAAGATCATCGAAAAAGAGCGGCCGGATGCGGTTCTCCCTACGCTGGGCGGACAGACGGCGCTGAACTGCGCGGTCAAGGTCGCCAAAAACGGCACCCTCGATAAATTCGGCGTCGAATTGATCGGTGCCAGGCTGCCGGCGATCGAGATGGCCGAAGACCGCACCCTGTTCAAGCAGGCGATGGAGCGTATCGGGATCGAGGTTCCGCGCTCAGCGCTGGCACACAGTTATCAGGAGGCGATGGAGATCGTGGAGCACGTCGGTTTCCCGGCTATTATCCGACCCTCCTATACTCTCGGCGGTACAGGCGGCGGCATCGCGTATAATCGTGAAGAGTACGAAGAGATGGCCATGGCAGGTATCGACGCCTCGCCGACCGACGAGATTTTGGTCGAGGAGTCGGTGATCGGCTGGAAGGAATTTGAACTCGAGGTCATGCGCGATATGGCCGATAACGTCGTCATCATCTGCTCGATCGAGAATCTCGATCCGATGGGTGTGCATACCGGCGATTCGATCACCGTGGCACCGGCCCAGACGCTCACGGACAAGGAATACCAGCTGCTGCGCAATGCCTCGCTGCGCATCATCCGGGAAATAGGCGTCGATACAGGCGGCTCGAATATTCAGTTCGGCATCAATCCGGTCAATGGACGCATGGTCGTCATTGAAATGAATCCCCGCGTTTCGCGCTCTTCCGCGCTGGCTTCAAAGGCAACCGGTTTTCCCATCGCCAAGATCGCCGCCAAACTGGCGGTCGGTTACACTCTGGACGAGATCCCCAACGATATCACCCGCGAAACCTTCGCCTCCTTCGAACCGACCATCGACTATGTGGTGACAAAAATTCCCCGCTTCACGTTCGAGAAATTCCCCCAGGCGGATGCCACGCTGACGACCCAGATGAAGTCAGTCGGGGAGGTGATGTCGATCGGCCGTACGTTTAAGGAGAGTCTGCAAAAAGCGCTGCGTTCGCTCGAGATCGGATCGTCAGGGTTCGAGAGCCGGATGTTTGACAGTCCCGAGGACTACCGCCGGGCACTCACCGGCGAGGAACTCGACCTGCTGCGCAACAAGCTGCGGGTACCCAACTGGGAGCGGCTGTGGTATCTGGCCGACGCCCTGCGCGCGAACTTCTCCCTCGAGGAAGTGCACGCATTGACTCACATCGATCCTTGGTTTCTGCACAACATCCGCCAGATCCTTGTTATGGAGGAGCGCCTGTATGTAAACCGCGGCCTGGTCGCCCAGGACAAGGACGCTTTCAGGGAACTGCTTCTGGAGGCCAAACAGTACGGATTTTCCGATAAGCGTCTGGCGACCCTGTGGGGCATGACCGAGAAAGTCGTGCGCGAACTGCGCCACCAGCATGGCATTCGTCCGGTTTACAAACGCGTGGACACCTGTGCCGCTGAGTTCGAAGCCTTTACGCCTTATCTGTATTCCAGCTACGAGCAGGAATGCGAGGCCGCTCCCACCGATCGCAAGAAAATCATCATCCTCGGAGGCGGTCCCAATCGCATCGGACAGGGGATCGAATTCGACTACTGCTGTGTTCATGGCGTTTTCGCCCTTGAAGAGGACGGCTACGAAACGATCATGGTGAACTGTAACCCGGAGACTGTCTCGACCGACTACGACACCTCCGATCGACTTTACTTCGAGCCTTTGACCTTTGAAGATGTTTTCGAGATCGTCGAGCTGGAAAAGCCGCATGGCGTCATCGTGCAGTTCGGTGGGCAGACCCCCCTCAAACTGGCGGTCGAGCTGGAAAAGGCCGGGGTTCCCATTATCGGCACCAGCCCCGATGCTATCGATCGCGCTGAAGACCGCGAGCGCTTTCAGGCCCTGCTGCACAAACTCGGCCTGTTGCAGCCGGCCAATGGACTTGCCCGCTCATTCGAAGAGTCCGAAAAAATCGCTTCCCGCATCGGTTATCCGGTCGTGGTACGCCCCTCCTACGTGCTGGGGGGGCGCGCCATGGAGATCGTCCATGATGTCGGCCAACTGCGCAGCTACATGAAGCATGCGGTAGAAGCATCGCCCGAACACCCGATTCTGATCGACAAATTTCTCGAGCATGCCATCGAAGTCGATGTCGATGCCTTGTGCGATGGGACCGATGTGGTGGTCGGCGGGATCATGCAGCATATCGAGGAGGCCGGTATCCATTCCGGCGACTCGGCGTGCGCCCTGCCGCCCTGGTCTCTGGACGAGACGACGATCGAAGAGATCAAGCGCCAGACGGTGGCCCTTGCGCTCGAGTTGAAAGTTATCGGCCTGATGAACATCCAGTATGCGATCCAGGACGGAACGATCTACCTGCTTGAGGTCAACCCTCGCGCCAGTCGTACCGTTCCCTTTGTCTCCAAGGCAACCGGCCGACCGCTGGCCAAGATCGCGGCCCGCCTGATGGGCGGCAGGACACTCAAGGATCTGGATGTCTCGGGATACATTTCACCAGCCTATGTCTCGGTCAAGGAATCGGTTTTTCCGTTCGTCAAATTTCCCGGCGTCGACGTCCTGCTCGGCCCGGAGATGAAATCGACCGGCGAGGTCATGGGAATCGACTGGGACTTCGGCAAGGCGTTCGCAAAAGCCCAACTCGGCGCCAATGTCAAACTGCCGCTCAAAGGGACGGTTTTTATCAGCGTCAAAGACGCCGATAAAAAATTGATCGTTGAGCCTGCCCGCCGACTTTGTGAAGCCGGCTTCAAGATTGTGGCCACACGCGGCACCTGCTCCTATCTGAACGAAAAAGGGGTGGCCGCCGAGAATATCAACAAAGTGCAAGAGGGGCGGCCCCATATCGTCGACGCCCTCAAGAGCCACCAGATCGATATGGTCTTCAATACGACGTTCGGTCCTCAGTCCGTGGCGGATTCCTATTCCATCCGACGCAACGCTTTGATGAACAATATTGCCTACTATACAACGGTCGAGGGAATCCGTGCCGCAGTCGACGGAATCCTTGCCATGCAGCGGGAAAGCCTTGACGTGACGCCCCTGCAAGAGTATTATTCCCCGCATTAATGCTTGTCGGTCAACAGACTTTCTTCTTCCGGGCGGGTTACCCCGCCCGGAAGTTTTTATTGTTGGCCCGGGAAAATTTCTTAACCAGGACACAAAAGGAACCTAAGCACATGTCTCAATCGGTACCGATGACCCGGGAGGGTTACCAGCGACTCCAGGAAGAGCTCAAGCGGCTGATTCGCGAAGAACGCCCCAAGGTCGTGCAGGATATCGCTGAAGCTCGCGACCATGGTGACCTGTCGGAGAATGCAGAGTATGATGCCGCCAAGGACCGTCAGTCGCACATTGAAGGGCGCATCCAGGAGATCAACGACAAAATCGCCCGTGCCCAGGTCATCGACCCGGCTGAACTCGATACGGATAAAGTCGTTTTCGGGGCCAAAGTGACCCTGTTCGACGTCGACAATGGCAATGAAGTGACATACCAGATTGTCGGGGAGGATGAAGCTGACATCAAGGTCAGCAAGATTTCCGTGACCTCTCCCGTGGGCAAGGCCCTGATCGGCCACCGTCTCGACGATGAAGTCACGATCAAAGTTCCCTCTGGGCTCAAGACGTACGAAATCATCGACATCAAATTCGAATAACGCGAAACAGGGGAATGCCATGAGCCAGAAAATCACCCAGGACATGACCTTTCACCAGATTCTCCAGGCCCATCCCGATGCCGCAAATGTGCTGGCCCGGTACAACATGGGATGTGTCGGCTGCATGGGCGCCATGAACGAGACCCTCAAACAGGGCGCGCAGGCGCACGGGATCGACCCGAACGATCTGCTGCGCGACCTGAACGCTCTGTTTACCGACGAATAGAGAGAAGGGGAGATGGCCCCGTCCCCCTCCTATCCGCGCAGCCGCGAGCTGCTCTCCGGCTCGCTCGAGAATATCCGGGGCGTAGGTCCCCGCCTGCGCGAAAAACTTGCCAAGACGGGCGTTCGCACGATTGAGGACGCCCTCTACACGCTCCCCCACCGTTACGAAGACCGACGTGAGATCCGCAAGATCGCCCAACTGCGTGAAGGATTTACGGAGGTCTTTTCCGGAGAGATACTGGCCGTAAACGAGTCTGTGACCTCACGGGCTCGCAAGCGCATTTTTGAAGTGATTGTCGGCGATGGCTCCGGCCAGGTCGCGCTGAAGTGGTTCCATTACCGCAAAGAGTGGATGAAAAAGCGCTTCACGGTTGGAACCTCTGCGGTTTTCACTGGCGAGGTCAAGCGTTTTGGTGCATTGCGCGAGGTGCACCATCCGGACAGCGAATTTCTCGATGGCCGCTCTCTTGAAGAGGCCATGGCCGCCGATCCGATGAATTTCGGACGCATTCTTCCCGTTTATCCCCTCACCGAAGGCCTCACCCAGAAGACGGCCCGCAAAATCTGGAAGAATATCCTCGAGCGCTTTGCTCCCGTTGCCGTTTCCCCTCTGCCACGCGAGATCATCGAGCGCAATCAGCTTCTACCGCTGGACCACGCGCTTGCCCGGGTGCACTGGCCGCCGAACGACATTCCCGCGGAAGAGCTTGAAAAGGGAGTGGAGCAGGCGCGCAGGTCTCTGGTTTTTGATGAGTTTTTCTTTCTCGAACTGGGTCTGGCTCTTAAAAGGCGCGGCATCGTCCTGGAAAAAGGTATCCCTTTTCAGGTCTCCCATCTTTACACAAAGCCGCTTGCCGCCATGCTTCCGTACCGCCTCACGGCCGCTCAGCGCCGGGTGCTCGGCGAAATCAAAAAAGACATGATGGCGCCTCATCCCATGAATCGCCTTGTGCAGGGCGATGTCGGCAGCGGAAAGACCATCGTCGCCCTGATGGCGGCCCTGGTCGCCATCGAAAACGAGACTCAGGTCGCGGTGATCGCGCCCACCGAAATCCTCGCCGAGCAGCATTATCTGCAGTTTCAGCGCTGGCTCGAAGCTCTCGGCCTGAAAACGGCCCTGCTTTGCGGCGGCCAGAAGCCGGCTGAACGCCTTGAAATTCTCGAGAGGATAAGGGCAGGGGAGGTTCAGCTTATTGTCGGCACGCATGCCGTGCTGCAGGAAAGCGTCGCATTTAAACGCCTCGGCCTCGGTGTGATAGACGAACAGCACCGTTTCGGCGTTGTGCAGCGCGGAATTCTGCGCAAAAAGGGTGAAAATCCGGACATTCTGGTGATGACGGCCACGCCCATACCGCGGACCCTTTCATTGACCCTGTACGGCGATCTGGCCCTGTCGGTTATCGATGAGCTGCCGCCGGGGCGCACGCCGATCCGTACGCGGGTTATCGGCGAAGAGAAACGCGCCGAGGCGTATTCTTTCATCAGAAAGGAACTTGAGCAGGGGAGACAGGCCTATATCGTCTATCCACTCGTGGACGATTCCGAAAAAAGCGATCTGCTCGCGGCAACGGCGGACGCGGAGCGTCTCCAGCAGGAAATTTTCTCCGATTTTCGGCTCGGCCTGCTGCACGGACGCATGAAAACAGCCGAAAAAGAGGCGGTCATGGCGGCGTTCAAGGAGGGTGGAATCCAGATGCTGATCTCTACCACCGTGATCGAGGTCGGTATCGATGTGCCGAATGCAACGGTGATGATGATCGAGCATGCCGAGCGATTCGGGCTCGCCCAACTGCATCAGTTGCGTGGTCGCGTCGGTCGGGGAGCCGATGCCAGCACCTGCATCCTGATGCGCTCGCGGCGCGGCAGCGAGGACGGCCGCAAGCGCCTGCAGGTCATGGCCGAGACCACCGATGGCTTTCGCATAGCCGAAGCCGACCTCGAAATCCGCGGTCCCGGAGAATTTCTCGGTACCCGCCAGGCGGGGCTTCCCGATTTCCGGGTCGCCAATCTCCTGCGTGACGGATCCGTCCTTGAATTGGCCCGAAAAGAAGCGTTCCGTCTGGCCAATGACCCGGCATTTTTCAATTCCGAAAAATACGCCGAAACCCGTCAGGCGCTTCTGGATCGCTGGGGAAATCGGCTCGAACTGGCCAGCATCGGTTGACAACCCGCCGGTCTGCGATCTGCAGTCTTATTTTTCAGTTCTGCAGGACATTTTCCTTGAGATCCGTATAAGCACGCCTGATGTTCGGGCGCAGGAGTCGATCGTAACCCGCATAATTGCGGTACTCAGGAAGAGAGAAACCGCTGATCGTCTCTTCGAGATTCTCTTCAGCCTCGATATGATCGAGCACGACCATCAGGAAATATCTCAGGTAATTCTTATACAGAGTCACAGCTTCGGGGCCACTCACCTGACCATAACCCGGAATCACTGTTTTTGCCTCCAATCCTTCCAGGTACTCGAGCGCCACTACCCAGTCCAGCATGTATCCGTCTTTCAAATCGCCGACACCGTGAACGTGAACCAGATCGCTGGTGAAAACCATCCCTGCTTTGGGCAGGTGAACCAACGTGTCGCCGGACGTATGCCCTTTGCCGACCTCGGTAAGGACAATATCCACTCCGCCGACCTGCAGGTGCAGCTGCCCCTTATAGGTCACAGCGCGATAGGGCAGACTCTGCAGGTCCTCAGCGAGGGCCTGCTGTGTCTGCCGGGACATGACCACCTCGATTCCGGGTGGAAATTCCGCGTCGGTTTCGGGGCTTGCCGGATGATGATGGGCAAGAACGAAGGTGCGCAGCGGCTGTTCAGTGACTTCTGCAATCGCCGTAATCAGATCTTCCAGCGCCTGCGAAGTCATGTGCGCTCCTCCGACCAATACCTCGTTTTGACCGATGATGAAGAAGGCATTGGAACGTGCCGGACCCTGCGGACGGGCAAGCGCTGCATAGATGTGTTGGTCGATCGGCTCGAGCGTCCAGCTCATTTGACCGCCGCCTTTATCGGACGCGGCTCTTTCCTGCGCCGGCTGCGGATTCAGGGAAACTGCGCCGGAGCGTTCTGCAGGCAGCCTGTCAGACTTGGCACGAAGATGTTTCTGATTTGGCCGGATGGAGACCCCGCCCGGCGGGTCAACGCGCGCCAGGCCGATGGCCTGCAGGACCGAGCGCCCGTGGTTTTCATCGGACATGTGAAAGAGAGCTCTGGAGAGATCGTGAATTTGCGTCGCCTGCAGCCCCTGCCGTGCCGCCAGGGTACCACCGCGCTGCCCATAGGGCGTGGTGCCGGGTTTCACCAGGTCGGCCAGATACCGGGATGCTCCATCGGGCTTTTGCGCGTAAAATGCGGGGCTGAAAATCGCCAGGTCCAGTAACTGGTAGGTCGCGATCCAGTCGTACAGCACCTCCTCGTTGTTGAACGATTTCACCAGCACCGGGTCGCCTATCTGTTGAGTGAGATAGCGGGCCAGTTTCCAGGCCTCGGCTTTTGTGGCAAACACGCCTTCATCCGTCGGCACCAGCCCCAGAGTCAGTTTCGCTTGAGCGGTTGTTGTGAACACCGCGCTCAGAAGCAATGCCAGAGCGAGGTGCCGGAAGATCAGTGTACGCATCGGACGGTGACTCCGGATAAAGGGCTGCATTCCGCTTCTGCTATTAATTTAAATGTCTAACTTTAACAGCGACGCCGGGCTCTGCAAGATAGTGATCCGTGGTTCCTGTGGATTTTTTCCCTCATCGGAAGTGGTTGCGAAGACCTTTGGTAATATAAGGGACAGGATATTGGCTGCCGAAATTCTTCGAACGGAACTTCCCTTGCATTCAGGTGATCCCACATGGACAGAGTCAACCCGATATTCATTCTTCTGATGACCGGCTTTCTGCTCCTTGCGAGCAGTGCTCAGGCCGCTGACCTGTACGTTGACCCGGAGCATCCCGCCGCCAGTGACCGCAACGCGGGTACCCGCAAAGAGCCGCTGCAGAACATTTCCACCGCCCTGGCCGAGGTCGGCCCCGGCGATACCGTCTGGATCGCGAGCGGCACCTATCGCGAGACCCTGAACATCACCCGCAGCGGCGAAACCGGTCGGCCGATCACGCTGCGGTCCCAGCCCGGAGCCGAGGTCGTCGTCAAGGGCTCCGACCCGGTGACCGGGTGGCAGAAATACAAAGGGGCCATCTGGATGAAAAAGGGGTGGACGGTCAACAGTCAGCAGGTGTTCGTCGACGGCGTGCCGCTGCAGCAGATCGGTGAAGGGACCCCCCTTAACCGCAAGAAGTTCGGCGCCTCGGTGATTCTGCCGCCGGTGGGAAAAGGGATCGCGGATATGAAGCCGGGCAGCTTTTTCTACGACCAGGGCGAGCAGCTTCTTTACCTGTGGCTTGAGCAGGGCGCCGATCCGAACCGGCATCTGATGGAAGCGTCGGTCCGGGATTTCAACATCCCCCCGCGCGAGGTCGATTTCATCCGGCTGAGCGGTCTCAATTTCGCCCATTCCAATCTCACCTCCAAAGGGCTCATCATGGGGCAGGTCAATATCTGGGGGCACTCCTGGCTGGTCTCCGACTGCACCTTCAACGACGGCGACTTCGCTGGCGTCTCCATCATCGGCGAAGACCACCGCATCGAGAACAGCCGGTTCAACGGCAACGGCAATCTTGGTATCGCCCTGAACGGCTCGGATAACGCGCACCGCTGGGCGCCCGTCCCCGACCGGCCGCCGCAGCGCATCGTTCTCGAGGGCAACGAGACCAGCCACAACAACTACCGCAACTTCGCGTACGAGTGGCAGCATGGCGGGATCAAGGCAGCGGTCTCCTGCACGGCGGTGGAGGTGCGCGATCATCAGGCGATCGACAACAACGGCGCCGGGATCTGGTTCGACGCCTTCTGCAGGGACATCACTGTGGCCGGCTCGGTGGCGCGCGGCAACCTGGTCGGCATCGCGGTGGAAATCTCCGAAGAGGCCCTGATCACCGGCAACCTGGTCACGGCGAGCAAATACCAGGGGATCTACGTCTCGGCTTCGAACGATGTCGAGGTGATCAACAACACCGTCGACAAAAACGGCTTCGGGATCGTCCTTCACGGCATGCCCCGGCCGGAACACGACACCCTGAAAAACAACGCCGTGCTGAACAACATCATCGCCGGCAGCGAGCAGGTCGACTTGGTCGTCTTCCACCACCCGCAGAAGGCGCGGGGCAACCGCGCGGACTACAATCTCTACCACCCGAGGGGAGAAAAGGTCGCGATCGCCTGGACGACAGGCGCGGATTACAGGCCCAGCCATTTGGATCTGGAATCGTTCGCAAAAGAAACGGGACAGGGCGCC
The DNA here is from genome assembly GCA_024636255.1 of Desulfuromonadales bacterium. Lineage (GTDB taxonomy): Bacteria > Desulfobacterota > Desulfuromonadia > Desulfuromonadales > Geoalkalibacteraceae > JAGXHK01. The sequence continues at coordinate 12,235 of JAGXHK010000098.1, forward strand.
CACAGTCTGAAGGGAAATCCGCTGTGGAAGAACAGGGCGGCAGGGGATTACACCCTGCGCAAAGGA
>JAGXHK010000099.1 GCA_024636255.1 Desulfuromonadales bacterium
AGCTGCTTCAGCTCGACGATCTGATCGACCTGATCATCCCTCGCGGCGGCGAGGGGTTGATTCGCTTCGTGAGTGAAAATTCTCGCATTCCGGTCATCAAGCACTACAAGGGAGTCTGCCACACGTTTGTCGATGCCAGCGCCGATTTCGACATGGCGGAGAAGATCTGCATCAACGCAAAGGTGCAGCGCCCCGGTGTCTGCAATGCCATGGAGACCCTGCTGATTCACAAGGATATCGCCGAGACGTTCGTGCCGCATATCGCCCGGGCCATGCGTGACCAGGGCGTGGAGCTGCGCGGCTGCCCGGTGACGCGCGAGTTTGCCGATGTGAAGGAAGCGAGCGAAGAGGATTGGGGCGCCGAGTATCTCGATCTGATTTTAGCCGTGCGCGTGGTCGACGATCTCGATGAGGCCATGGCCCATATCGAGCGCTACACCTCTCTGCATACCGAGGTCATTGTGACCCGTGACTACCACAACAGTCAGCGCTTTCTGCGCGAAGTCAATTCCAGCGTCGTCATGGTCAACGCTTCCTCGCGCTTCTCCGACGGAAACCAGTTCGGCCTCGGTGCCGAGATCGGCATTTCAACATCCAAGCTGCACTCCTTTGGCCCCATGGGACTTGAGGATCTGACCACGCGCAAGTTCGTGGTATTCGGCGACGGCCAGGTCCGCGCCTGATGCCGGTGAGCAGATAGGTTGTCATGAAGATCGGTATTTTCGGCGGAACCTTCAACCCCGTTCATTTTGCCCACCTGCGTATCGCAGAAGAAGTCCGGGAGCGCTGCGCCCTTGACCGGATCCTGTTCATGCCTGCGAAGCTCCCGCCGCACAAGGAGCTCGATGAGCGTGTTCCCTTTGCCCACCGGTTGGCCATGGTCGAGGCCGCCACGGCCGAGAACGAGGCGTTCGCTGTCTCCGACCTCGAAGCCCGGCGCGAAGGAAAGAGCTATTCGGTTCATACCCTCGAGATCCTGCGGCGGGAGAATCCAGAGGACGAGTTTTATTTTCTGATGGGGATGGATTCATTTGCAGAGATCGCGTCATGGAAGGAATACGAACGATTGTTCACTCTGGCGCATATCGTGGTCATCTCGCGTCCCGGTGCGCCCGGCGGCGATCCTCTCTCCCTTCTGCCGGTTGCTATAGCCGATGAGTTCTGCTATGATTACGCGGCGAAAAAACTAAACCACAAATCGGGTTTTTCTGTGATTTTCACGGAAGAAACCTATCTCGACATCTCTTCGACAAAGATCCGCGGGCTTGTCGGTGACGGACGCTCCTTCCGTTATCTGACCCCAGGAGTGGTCGAGAGATACATTTATCGCCATACCCTCTATCAGGGGGACATGAGGTCCTAAGATATTGCAATCTCAAGAACGCGCTCTGCTCTGCGCCGCCTACGCACTTGAAAAAAAAGCTCTCGATGTGCGCTTGCTCGAGGTGCAGGGGCATTCCACTCTCACCGACTATCTGCTGATTGCGACCGGTCGCTCCGATCGCCAGGTTCTGGCCATCGCCGATGCCGTGCGCATGGGGCTGAAAAAGGAGCACGACACTCTGCCTTTGGCCACTGAAGGGATGAAGGAGGGTCGCTGGGTTCTGCTCGACTACGGCGACGTCATGGTGCATGTTTTTCAGCCGTCCGTCCGGGAGTTCTACGACCTGGAAGGTCTCTGGCACGAGGCGGCTGAGATTCCGATTCCCGATGCCTACCTCAGGGAAGCGTCCGCCGAGTCGCCATGAAGCTCCGCCTCTTGTGCGTCGGCCGGCTCTCCGAAGATTACCTGCGGCAGGGTGTGGGGATGTTCGCCCAGCGCATAGCGCGCTATCTGCCTCTCGAGATCACCGAATTGCGCGAGGAAAAAGCCGGCAGAAAGGCCGATGCGCGCTACCTGGTTGAACGCGAGGGGGCGCGGCTGCTCGAGAAAGTCCCCGATGGGGCGGTCGTTGTGGCTCTCGATGAGGAGGGCAGGACAATGGCCTCGGAAAAGCTGGCTCTGCGGATCGAGCGATCCATGGTCGAGAGTGTCTCCGATCTGGTCTTCGTCATCGGCGGCCCGTATGGATTGTCGGATGCGGTGAAATGCAAAGCCGACTGGGTACTTTCTCTCTCGGCTCTGACCTTCACGCATCAGATGGCCCGGCTTTTTCTGCTCGAGCAGATTTATCGAAGTCTGACCATCGTGCGCCACGAACCGTACCATAACCGCTAAGGGGCAACCGCCCTGGAGAGGACGCAGATGAAACCGGAACAACTGGAAGCTGCGAAAGAGCGCTTGCTCAAAATGCGTCGCGAGGTCATCCGGGAAGTACAGAAATCCCAGGAAGCCTATAAAGAGCTCGGTCAGGACGGCGTCCCGGATATCGGCGACATGTCCTCCACCAGCTACAGTCGCGACATGCTCATGAACCTCAGTGAAGGGCAGCGCCAGTTGCTGCGCGATATCGACGCCGCCCTCGAGCGCATCGCCAGCCGGGACTACGGCGAATGCATCACCTGCGGCGAAGAAATCGCTCCACGCCGTATGGAAGTGCGCCCTTTTTCGCGATATTGTGTTGAATGTAAATCTGAAGTCGAGCGCTTCGGCGAATAACCATGAAATCGGGACGCGAGCCCGGGGAGACATGCTATGCCCGTGATCATCTTCCTTCTGTTTGTCATCTTCATCCTGGCCTTTTTCATCTACTTTTCTGCCCTGAACCAGCAGGATGTCACGATTTTCTACTATGCGGGAAAGAGTTTTACTCTTGAACTTCCGTATGTGGTCGTCGGAGCCGTCGCTGCCGGGCTGCTGGTCGGGTTGCTGCTTTACCTGTTCGGCTCGGCCTCGCATCGACTCCAGGACTGGCGCAAGGAGCGGAAGCAGAAAAAGACGCGGGAAGCGTTTTCCATTTACCGCGAAGGTGTCGGACGGCTTCTCTCCGGGGATTTGAAAAAGGCGCGGATTCTGCTGAAAAAGGCACTGGATAAGGAGCCCAAGCGTGTCGAGACGCTTATCGCACTAGCCAGCGTCTGTCAGCAGGAGGGGAATCATCAGGAAGCCGTCAGCCATTTGCTCAGGGCCCGCCAGCTCGAGCCGAAAAGTCTCGAGGTTCACTTCAAGCTGGCGGCGCTCTACGAAGAGATGGAGATGGAGGACGAGGCGCACAAGATCTACGAAGAGATTCTGGAGATCGATAAGGAAAATCGCAAGGCCTTGCGCGGACGGCGCGACCTGTTTATGCACTCCGGCAAATGGAAAAGCGCCCTTGAGCTGCAAAAACGCATCATCAAGGTCAGCCAGGGGACCGCACGCCACGAAGATGAGAAAAATAAGCTGCTGCAGATCAAATACGAGGTGGCCACCCTTGATTTGGAGCAGGCGAACTACGAACCGGCCAAAGTCGAATTCACCGAAATTATCACGCAGGCTCCCGAATTCGTTCCCGCCCGGGTTTCCCTGGGCGATGCCAATCGGCAGCAGGGGCGCACCGAAGACGCCGCCCGGCTCTGGCAGGAAGGTTACAAAAAGCTCAAGAAGGGAATTTTCCTGGCGCGCCTTGAAGATCTCTACATGGAGGCGGAAGACCCCTCGACCCTGCTGACTTTCTATCGTCAGTCCCTGGCAGAGAACAACGAAGATGCTCTGCTGCGTCTTTATTACGCCAAGCTCTGTCTGCGCCTCGAGATGGTCGATGAGGCCGGCGAGCAGGTCTTCGCCATGGAAAATGCCGGGGTGGATCATCCTGTCCTGCACCTGCTGGCCGCCGAAGTCCATCGCCGCCGGCACAGGGCCGACGAGGCGCTCAATGAGTACCGCCTGGCGATCGGGGTCGATCGGCGCCTGCGTTTCGACTTTCAGTGTGAACAGTGCGGCCATACTCAGGAGGACTGGAGTAGCCGGTGTCGCCAGTGTGGGGCTTGGGGGGCGCTGACGGTTTCCGGGCGGCAGGGTCTGGATCAGATTCAGCCCATCGAACTGCGGGCCATTCATCACGGCGAGCGGGCATGATGATCGAAGCAGCGAAACGACCCGTCGCGCTGATTATCCTCGACGGCTGGGGAATCAACCCGGCTTGCGGCGGTAATGCCGTCTGCCACGCCCAGACTCCCCGTCTCGACGCGCTGCTGGCTGATTATCCCAGCGCCCAACTCGGCGCCTCGGGGATGGCTGTGGGGTTGCCGGAGGGCCAGATGGGCAACTCGGAAGTGGGGCACCTCAATATCGGGTCTGGTCGCATCGTCTACCAGGATTTCACCCGCATCATCAAAAGCATCGAGGACGGCGATTTTTTCGAAAACCCCCAGCTCTGCCAAGCTGTCGACAAGGTCAAGGCGCGTGGCGGAGCCCTGCATCTGATGGGTCTTCTCTCCGATGGCGGAGTTCATTCCCATAACACGCATCTCTATGCGCTGGTCGATCTGGCCCGGCGCAGAGGCCTCGAGAAGGTCTGCGTGCATGCCTTTATGGACGGACGTGACACACCACCGAAAAGTGGTGCCGAGTATCTGCGCCAGCTGGAGGACAAGCTCGACGAGATCGGCATCGGCCGGGTCGCGACGGTCACCGGCCGCTACTGGGCGATGGATCGCGACAACCGCTGGAATCGGGTAGAGCGCGCCTATCGCGCCATGACCGAAGGGGAGGGCGTGCAGGCGGCCTCGAGCGCTGAGGCGATCGAAGGCAGCTATGCCGCCGGCAAAAACGACGAGTTCGTAGAGCCGCAGGTCATCGTGCAGGATGGGTCACCGGTGGGGACGGTCAGCGACGGCGACGGAATCATCTTTTTCAATTTCCGCTCAGACCGTGCGCGCGAAATCACCCGGGCCTTTACCGACGATGCCTTCGAGGGATTCGAGCGGCGCGTTTACCCCGACCTGGTGGCTTACGTCTGCATGACCGAATACGATGCCACATTCGATCTGCCCGTCGCCTTTGCGCCGGAGGCGCTTCCGAGAATTCTCGGCCAGGTGGTCAGTGCGGCCGGTAAAAAGCAACTGCGCATCGCCGAGACGGAAAAATATGCGCACGTGACCTTTTTTTTCAACGGCGGCAGCGAAGAGCCTTTCTCCGGAGAAGAGCGGAAGCTGATCCCCTCGCCCCAGGAGGTCGCCACCTACGACGAAAAGCCGGAAATGAGCGCCTTCGAAGTCACCGACGAGGTCGTGCGCCGGGTTCAGTCGCAGGATTATGATCTGATCGTGCTCAATCTCGCCAACTGCGATATGGTCGGGCACACGGGTGTCATGGGCGCTGCGGTCAAAGCCATGGAGGCCGTGGATACGAGTGTCGGAAGGGTCGTCGATGCCGTTCTGGCTGTCGGAGGCGCCCTGCTGATTACTGCCGACCATGGCAACTGCGAACAGATGGCCGATGAGCAGGGCGGGCCGCATACCGCCCATACCATCAACCCGGTCCCGATCATTCTGGTCGACGATGCGCGCCGCAATGTGAAGCTGCGCGGCGGGATTCTCGCGGATATCGCGCCGACCGTACTGCATTTACTTGGCGTTGAGGCGCCGGTAGAGATGACCGGAAAAAGTCTGCTCGCCGATTGATTCCGTTTCCCTGAGTCAGCCGGAGAGGGATGGCCCTGCTGAACACATTGCAGCGTGAACTTGCCGGACTGGTTGAACTTCTTCTTCCCGCATCCTGCCTGCTGTGCGGCCGACCTTCCGCCTCTGTCTCCCTCGGCGAACTCTGCCGGCCTTGCCAGATGGCCATTCCGCCACTGTGCTCTCCGTATTGCCCACGCTGCTCTCTTCCTTATACAGCCGAAGACGGTTCAGACCACCTGTGTGAAAGCTGCAGCCGCCGCGTGCCGGATTTTTCCTGGGTGGCTGCTGCCGGCCTCTATGACGGTCCGCTGCGTCAAGGCGTGCAGAGGTTCAAATACGGCGGCCAGCTCAATCTTGATCTGCCGCTCGCCCGGATGCTTGCGCAGCGCTGCGAAAGCCTGGTCAGGGATTTTCGCCCCGACGGCCTGGTTCCGGTTCCGATGGATCGCCGGCGGCTGCGCGACCGCACCTACAACCAGGCCGATCTTCTTGCCCGTCGTCTGGCGAAAATATGGCGGATTCCCGTGGCCTCCGGCCTGCTGGTCCGTTGCCGCGCCACAGTGGCTCAGCGGGGCCTGAAAGAGACCGATCGGCGGCGCAATCTCAAGGATGCCTTCGTCGTGCGGACTCCGGTTTCCGGGCGGCGTCTGCTGCTGATCGACGATGTGCTGACTACCGGGGCGACCGCCAGGGAATGCGCCCGGACTCTGCGCGCGGGCGGTGCCGCCGAGGTGGCTGTGGCGGTGTTGGCCAGGGCTCCGCGCCATGGCCTGCTGATTCCGGATAACGCAAGCCGTAGCAAAGGAGGACTCCCGTGACGCGCCGACCGCGTGTATTCGTAACCCGCCCCATTATCGACGGACCCCTCGATTCTCTCAGGGACATCGCCCGGGTCACCGTCAATCCACAAGACAGGGCTCTTGCACCGGAAGAACTGTACGCGAGCATACGCAGTGTGGATGCAATTCTGAGCCATCTCACGGACGATATCGACGCGCGATTGCTGGAAATGGCGGGGCCTGATCTCAAAATCGTGGCCAATTACGCCGCCGGGTACAACAATATCGATGTCCCGGCCTGTACCCGTCACCGGGTGTATGCAACCCACACTCCCGATGTGCTCACTGAAAGTACCGCAGATCTCGCCTGGACATTGCTCATGGCTGTCGCGCGCAGAGTGGTCGAAGGGGATCGATTGGTGCGCTCGGGCCGCTTTACCGGCTGGGCTCCCCAGTTGCTGCTCGGCCGGGAAGTCTCCGGGAAAACTCTGGGGATCATTGGCTGCGGCCGGATCGGCAGGGCTGTGGCCAGACGCGGCGCAGCGTTCGGCATGCAGGTGATTTATCATCAGCACCACCGCCTGGCACCGGATATCGAGAAGAATCTGAACCTGCGCTATGTCGCTCTTGGGGAGCTGCTCGGGCAGGCTGAATTTATCAGCCTGCACTGCCCGCTGACCGAACAGACCCGTCACCTGATCGACAAAAAAGCTTTGGAGTTGATGAAGCCCGAAGCGATATTGATCAATACCGCCCGGGGGCCGATCATCGACGAAAAAGCCCTGGTGAGATTCTTGCAAAACCAGAAAATCTCTGGAGCCGGGCTCGACGTCTTCGAAGACGAGCCGCGCCTGGCGGCGGGACTGAGCGAACTGGACAACGTCGTTGTCCTGCCTCATATCGGAAGCGCAACCGCCGAGACCCGCCGGCGCATGGGGGAGGTTGCCGCGGCCAATATCCGGGCGGCCCTGGAAGGCAGCGTCCCGCCCAATGCACTCAACGCAGATCAACTGGCCGGCTGACACGATGGTGAATATGAAAGATTATCTTGCGCAACTTTCCCTCGAAGGTCTCCTGGAGTCCTTGCCGGCCGGTTTGTTTCTGGTCGATCTGCAGCAGCGGATCGTCTACTGGAATCCCACGGCGGAGAAGATAACCGGCTACTCGGCCGCGCAGGCGATGGGCCAGCATTGCTCTTTTCTTAAAGGGATCCCCTGCGGGCAGCGCTGCGGACTCTACGACGACCGGCTGCCGAAACCGCTGACCGGAGTGACCTGCACCGTCGAGACCTGCGACGGGAGGCGTATCATCCTCTCAAAAAGCGTCGATCTACTGCGTAATGAGCACGGCCAGGTGATTGGCGGGGTTGAATCGTTTGTCGATATTACGCGGATGAAGAATGCGGAGCGGCGCCTGCAGCAACACGCTCACCACATGGAGCGCGAGGTGGCCCAGCGTACCTC
>JAGXHK010000100.1 GCA_024636255.1 Desulfuromonadales bacterium
ATGCAGCACTTACCCCCGGTCTTCTCCGCCGTGCCGGCCCATTCGCGGGCGAACTGGACGACATTGGCACGGTCGACGCCGGTGAACTTCTCCTGCCAGGCCGGTGTGTAGGGTGCCTCGACATCGTCGTAGCTCTGCGGATAGCGCCCCTCGAGCCCGCGATCGATGCCGAACTGCGCCATGAGCAGATCGTAAATGGTCGCCACGCGCACCGGTCCCTTCGTCGTTTCGAGAGTGCGCACCGGGACTCCGCGACGGGTCGCGCTCTCTTTCGCGAAATCGGGGAAGGAGACCTCGCAGACCTCGTCATGGTGCTCCAGAAAGCTCAGACGCGGAGTCAGCGCAGTGCCGTCGCGGCCGTCCTTCATCTGCAGGTTCCACTCGCCTTTTTTCTCCTGCCAGCGAAAGCCGAGGGTGCCCAGCGGCATGCGCGGGGCGTCGCTGGTCTCATCCCAGATGATGTATTTGAAGTCGCCGTTCTCCTCGTTCTGGTATCCATCGAGTTGAGCAGCACCGACCATGCGGCCCGGGGTATAGACACCCTCCTTCTCATCGAGGGCGAAAAGGAAAGGGCTGTCGGTGTAGCGGGCCATATAGTCAAGGAAGTCCGGCGTTTTCGCCTGGTGATGAAACTCGGTGAGAATGACGTGGTTGACTGCCATCCAGAAGGCGCCGTCCTGCCCGGCGTGGGCCGGAATCCACCAGTCGGCGTATTTCGCGGTCATGGAGAAATCGGGCGAGAGGATCACCATTTTCGAGCCATTGTGCCGCGCCTGAGCCACGTAATGAACATCCGGCGTGCGGGTCATGGAGAGGTTCGAGCCCATCACCGCAATGAACTTGCTGTTGTGCCAGTCGGCGCTCTCGGCGACATCGGTCTGCTCACCCCAGATTTCGGGCGAGGCATTCGGCAGGTCGCAGTACCAGTCGTAAAAGGAGAGATTCGCCCCGCCGAGAAGCTGCACAAAGCGCGAACCGGCGGCGAAAGAGAGCATCGACATGGCTGGAATCGGCGAGAAGCCGATGATGCGGTCGGGGCCATGTCTGATAATGGTGTGGATGGTCGAAGCGGCGACAATTTCCTCGGCCTCCTGCCAGGAGGCGCGGCGAAACCCGCCCTTGCCGCGGGCCTGCTGGTAACTGCGGCGCTTTTCGGGATCGTCGACGATGGAAGCCCAGGCCTTGACCGGATCGCCGTGCTCGGCCTTGGCTTCGCGCCACAGATCCATGAGTACTCCGCGCAGATAGGGGTATTTCACCCTGAGCGGGCTGTAGAGGTACCAGGAGAACGAGATGCCGCGCTGGCAGCCGCGCGGCTCGTAGGGCGGGATGCCTTCCTCGAGTGCCGGATAGTCGAGGGCCTGCAACTCCCAGGCGACCAGCCCGTCCTTGACCGCCACGTTCCAGGAGCAGCCGCCGGTGCAGTTGACGCCGTGAGTGCTGCGCACTACCTTGTCGTGCTGATGGCGGTTGCGGTAGAACTCCTCCCACGCCCGTGATTTGGGATTGATGATGTCCTTGATCCAGCTCATCGCGTCTGCCCTCCGGTTGATTTGCGCGCCCTACCCACCAGAGAACGGCGCACGTTGCGCAGGCGGCCACGCCCGGCGAAGTAGAGAAGAGCGCCGAATGCCACAAACGCACCGCCCGCCTGCAGGATGAAGGCACTCTGCACGCCAACCGGTTCCTGCTCGCTGGTCATGGCGAAGAACGCCGTCAGGTCCTGCTGCTCCTTGTCGGTCAGCGGGCGCCCGGCGTAAATCGGCTCCATGCTCGGAAACGGAAGCGTCTCCAGAATCGCGACCACCCCTTCAGCGCCGTAGTTCTGATAAAAATCGGTCAGGTCGGGTCCGTAGCTGGCGCCCGCAGCCATTCCCAGACCGGCCCCGCCGATGCCATGGCAGGCCAGGCAGGGCGCCCCGCCGTTGGCGAAGGAGGCGGTGCCCACGTAGAGGGCTTTGCCTCGATCGGAGTCGCCCTGGACCACCTGTTTCTGCGGCCTCTTGGCCAAAGCCTCGCTGGCCTGATGCTCTGCCTCTCCCGGATGGGCGAGAAATGCCAGCACCGCTTCGACTTCGTCCCGGGATAACCCCATATCCGGCATGGCCATGCCGTATTGGTCTTTGAGCCGCAAAGCGACCGGATCGCCTTCGGCAATCAACTCGCCCGGCTCCGTAATGATGCGTTGCAGCCACTGGCGGTCGCGTCGCTCGGTCACCCCCACAAGATCTGGCCCCATGGGCGTATCACCGCCGCCGATGGTGTGGCAGGTGCTGCATTTCTGCTGAAATATGCTTTCGCCCTGTTCGGCGAGGCGGGCCTGCTCGGCGTCAATTGTGTCCTGAGCACGAGCGGCATTAAGGGACAGCATCAGGAACAACATCCCGATGGCAAGGAAAAGGCAGTTGGGGCGAATCCTCCGGCGCATGGCTCTTCCCTCCTTGGCTTGGAAAAAATTCGGTCATCCAAAAGCGCTACGCAAGGAATAGAACGACTTTATATTTTTTTCTTTGATGTAAGTCAAAAACTAAATCTCTTCGATGGAACCAAAGCGAAAGGGGACAGATTTATTTTCCTTTTCTTCAGTTTGGCTTCTTACGAAAAGGTATCTTTAAAGAAGAGGACATAAGGAAAATGACACAGATAATAGTTCAGTCAAGCAAGGGGGGGTAAATGAACTGAGAAGGGAATTCAGGAGTGGATCAGAGACACAAAAACGCAAAAAGGCCGACCCGAAGATCGACCTAACTGCTTGAATTAGTTGGTCGGGGCGAGAGGATTTGAACCTCCGACCCCCTGCACCCCATGCAGGTGCGCTACCAGGCTGCGCTACGCCCCGTCAACCAATGCGTCGGGATTATGGCCAATCCAGGGTGAAAAGTCAAGCGAAAATATCCTGCAGCGAAAAATCGAAAACGTCAATGAGTCTGCGCCCTTACTAAATCCGGCGGCGATCGATGACGCGCTTTGCCTTGCCCTCGGAGCGCGGAATGGATGAGGGCTCGACGAGCTTGACTTTGGCTCGGACACCGACCGCCGTGGCGATATGCTTCTCGACCATGGAAACAAACTCGCGTTGGCGCTTCATCTCGTCGAAAAAAATCGTCTCGTTGACTTCGACCTGCACCTCCAGGGTGTCCATGTGCTCTTTACGGTCGACGATCAGTTGATAATGCGGCTCGCATCCTTCAACCTGGAAAAGAATCTCTTCGATCTGCGTCGGAAAAACGTTCACACCCTTGATGATGAGCATATCGTCAGAGCGCCCCATAGTTTTTTCCATGCGCACCATGGTCCGCCCGCAGACGCAGGGCTCGTAATGCAGCCGGGTGATGTCCCGGGTGCGGTAGCGGATCATCGGAAACGCCTCTTTGGTCAGCGTAGTCAGTACCAGCTCACCGGCGGCGCCGGCAGGCAGGACCTTCCCGGTTTCCGGATTGATGATTTCGGGGATGAAATGATCTTCGAAGATATGCATGCCGCATTTATGCTGGCACTCCCCCGCCACCCCCGGGCCCATGACCTCGGAGAGACCGTAATTGTCGATAGCGATGATGCCGAGGCGCGCTTCGACCTCGCGGCGCATCTCTTCGCTCCAGGGCTCGGCGCCAAAGAGCCCGACGCGCAGCTTCAGCGTGTCGGCAGAGATCCCTTTTTTCTGCAGGTAATCGGCCAGTGTCAGCGCATAGGACGGGGTACAGACCAGCGCGGAAGACTGGTAGTCCTGCATGATCATCACCTGTTTTTCCGTGTTGCCGCTCGACATGGGAATAACCGAGGCCCCGATGCGTTCTGCACCGTAATGCAGGCCGAAAGCGCCGGTGAACAGGCCATAGCCGAAGGCAATATGCACGATATCGTCGGCCGTCACGCCGGCGGCGCTCATCATGCGGGAGACCAGCTCGGTCCAGGTGTTCAGATCATTGTGCGTGTAACCGACAACGGTCGGTTTGCCGGTGGTTCCCGATGAAGAATGGATTCGCACCACCTCGCGCAACGGAACGGCAAACATCCCGTACGGATAATTCAGGCGCAGATCTTCTTTGGTGGTAAAAGGGAAATGGGCCAGGTCGCCAAGCTCGCGCAGATCTTCCGGGGCGACTCCGGCCTCCCAGAACTTGTTCTGGTAGCAGGTGACACTGCGATAGGCGCGCTCAAGAGTCGAGCGCAGGCTGGTGAGTTGCAGGCGCTCGAGTTGCGGGCGCGCCATGCATTCGCGCATGGGATTCCAGATCGTCATAGAACCTAAGGCCGTTTCTAGAGAAAGTACAGAACTGTTCAATTACATTCCGGAAATTCGTTCTCCGGGAAGCACGTTGATACCGTTTGCGGTCAGGGCTTCAATGGCCTCTTCCAGGTTGTCGAAGCGAAAGATAATGACGGCATTTTCACCGCAACGTTCGACGAACGCATACATGTACTCGACATTGATCCGCGATTCGTCGAGAACCTGGAGGATGCGGCTCAGCCCCAGGGGGCGATCGGGGACTTCAACGCCGACAACCTGGGTCTTGTTGACCGTGAATCCCTTGTCCTTGAGGACGTCTCTGGCAAGGTCGGCCTTGTCGACGATCAGCCGCAGGATACCGAAATCAGAGGTGTCGGCCAGGGAAAGAGCCCGGATGTTCACACCCGCCTCACCGATGACGCGTGTCACCTCGGCGAGCCGGCCCGACTTGTTTTCGATGAAGATGGAGATCTGATCGACTTTCATGGCATTTACCTCGCAGTGCAACTGTTCGGCATGGGGTCGCAACGCCCATGACAAGGTGAGTAGAGACCTCGCAGTTATGCTTTCGGACGATTGTCGATGACCCGCTTGGCCTTGCCTTCACTGCGGGCGATGGTCTTCGGCTCGACCAGGCGGACCTTGCAGGTGATGCCGAGCAGGTCTTTGATCTCGCCGCGGATGCGGTTAGAGAGGGTCTGCAGCACCTTGATTTCGTCCGAGAAAGCCCTCTCGTTGACTTCGACCTGAACTTCAAGAGTGTCGAGGTTCTCTTCGCGATCGACGATCAGCAGATAGTGCGGCTCGATCTCCTCGATGTTGATCAGCACGCTTTCGATCTGCGACGGAAAGACATTGACTCCGCGGATGATCAGCATATCGTCGCTGCGCCCGCTCAGCCGTTCAATTCTCTTGTGTGTGCGCCCGCAGAGGCACGGCTCGGCGATAAGCCGGGTAATATCGCGGGTGCGGTAGCGGATCAGCGGAATCCCCTCTTTGGTCAGGGTGGTGATGACCAACTCGCCCTTTTCTCCGTCAGCGAGAACGTCCCCGGTCTGCGGATCGATGATTTCGGGGTAAAAATGGTCCTCCCAGATATGCAGCCCGTTCTGGGCTTCGACGCATTCGATCGCGACGCCGGGGCCGAGGATTTCGGAGAGGCCGTAGATATCGATCGCCTTGATGTTCAGCGCCGCCTCGATCTGGTCGCGCATCTGTTCGCTCCAGGGTTCGGCGCCGAAGATGCCGGTCTTGAGTTTGAAATTGCGGATGTCCTTGCCCAGTTCGCGCACCGTTTCGGCGAGAAACAGACTGTAGGAGGGGGTACAGGTCAACACCGTGGAGCCGAAATCCTCCATGATCATGATCTGCTTCCGGGTGTTCCCACCCGACATGGGGATCACCGAAGCTCCCAGCTTTTCGGCCCCGTAATGGGCGCCAAGACCGCCGGTGAACAGCCCGTAGCCGTAGGCATTGTGGATGACATCGCTCTTCTGCGCACCGGCTGCGGCGAAGGAGCGTGCCATCACCTCGGCCCAGATCTCGATGTCGCGCCGGGTGTAGCCCACAACGGTCGGCTTGCCCGTGGTTCCCGAAGACGCATGGATGCGCACGATCTGCTCAAGCGGTGCGGCAAAAAGTCCGTAGGGATAATTGTCGCGCATGTCCTGTTTGAGCGTGAACGGAAAGCGTTCAAGGTCCTTCAGGCTTTTAAGCTGATCCGGCGCGACTCCGCTTTTCCTGAAACTCTCGCGATAAAACGGAACCGTCGCGTTGACCCGCTCGAGGGTCTGACGCAGCCGCTTGAGCTGCAAAGACTCGATCGCCTCGCGCGGCAGAGTTTCGAATTCATCATTCCAAAGCATATCAGCCTTTCCTTCCCTGTCTGGACCGCAGATCAGTGCTCAGACGCCGCGACCGAGTGCGAACGCTTTGAGGTTCGTCTCCAGAAACCGCTCGGGAACCCTGGCCTTCAGGGCCTGTTGCCAGATACTCTCGTCGATTTCGAGAAAATGCGACAGGGTGCCGAGAAGAACGGTATTGACAGTGCGCAGATCGCCGGCCTGCCGGGCAAGAGTCATCCCGTCGACGATCTTGCTCTGCGGGAAGTGTCCAGTGATTTTTTCCGGGATCCCCTCGACATAGTTTTCCTGTCCGAGGGACACCCCGGGCGGATTGATGCGCAGATTGTTCACGACCGCCCGCCCGTCGCGGTGCAGCAGCGGCAGGTAGCGATACGACTCGAGAAGCTCGAATCCGAAGAGAATGTCGGCTTCGCCCTCGGGGATGATCGGAGAGTACACTTTCTCCCCGTAGCGCACGTGCGAAATAACGCTGCCGCCGCGCTGGGCCATGCCGTGAACTTCGGCTTTTTTGACGTCGAAACCGCTGAGCATCAGGGCTTCGGAGAGAATTTCACTGGCCAGCAAAATGCCCTGCCCGCCAACGCCCACCAGCAGAATGTTTTTCACTTCACTCGCCATCACAGACTCCAAAAGCTCCGAATTTACAGACCTTCTCACAGACACCGCAACCAACGCAGAGCAGCCGGTTGACCTGCGCCTTGCCTTTTTCACCGGCTTCGGGCTCCCAGGAAATCGCCGGACAGCCGAGACGCAGGCAGGCCTTGCAGGCGGTGCATTTGTCCGGGTCGACGAAAAGGGGCGGCTTGCGCTCGAGAATGTCGCGTTTGTGCAGCATGCAGGCCCGACGGGTGATAATGACCGAAACCTCCGGCCGCTCCATCTCCCGGCGGATCAGATCGCGCGTCTCGTCGAGATCGTAGGGGTCGATGGTGTGGATATGCTTGACGCCGACCGAGCGGCACAATCCCTCGAGATCGACCTGGTAGCTCTTCTCCCCGCCAAGCGTATAGCCCGTGCCGGGATGATCCTGCCGGCCGGTCATGCCGGTGGTGGAATTGTCGAGAATGATCACCGTCGCCGTGGAGTCATTGTAAACCATGTCCATCAGACCGTTGATACCGGTATGCAGAAAGGTCGAGTCTCCGATGACGGCAACAACCCTCTTGCGCTCTTCAGGCGGAAGCACCTTGCTGATGCCGGTGGCGTTGCCGATGCTGGCGCCCATGCAGACGCAGGTGTCCATGGCCGAGAGCGGCGGCATGAAGCCGAGCGTGTAGCAGCCGATATCGCCGGTCACAAAGGCCTTGAGGCGATTGAGCCCGAAGAAGACACCGCGGTGCGGACAGCCGGGGCACATGCTCGGCGGACGGTTGGGAAGCACTTCGTCATGCGAGAAGGCCGGGCTTGCCTCCTTTCCGGAGATCGCTTTTGCGACCCGGCCCGGTGTCAGTTCACCGCAGATGGGAAAGGTATCTTTTCCTTTTACGGCGATGCCCATGGCGCGCACCTGCTCTTCGATGATCGGATCGAGCTCTTCGATCACGTACAGCCACTCAAAACGCTCTGCGAATTCGCGGATCAGCCGCTTGGGCAACGGGTGCACCAGGCCGAGCTTGAGGATATGGGCCTCGGGGAGCACCTCTTTGGCATACTGATAGGAAATGCCCGAGGTGATCACTCCGATATCGCTAGTCCCCTCCTCGATCCGGTTAAAAGGCTGATCGCATGCCCATTCGGCCATCTTCTCAAGCCGAGCCTCGACGTCGTAGTGCCGCTTGCGGGCATTACCCGGGAGCATGACGAATTTGGCCGGATCTTTAACCAGTCCTGTCTCTGTCGAAGGGCTGAGCGGTTCCTGCGGAAAGACAATCGACTTCGAATGGGAAATACGCGTGGTGGAGCGCAGAAATACGGGTGTGTCGAATTGCTCGCTCAGTTCAAAGCCAAGGCGGGTATAGGCCCGGGCTTCTTCGCTGTCGGAGGGTTCGAGCATCGGGACTTTGGCAAAGCGGGCGTAGTTTCTGCTGTCCTGCTCATTCTGGGAAGAATGCAGTTCAGGGTCATCGGCGACGACCAGAACCAGTCCGCCGCGCACGCCGGTATACGAAAGCGTGAAGAGTGGGTCTGCCGCAACGTTGACGCCGACATGCTTCATGGTGACAAGCGCCCGGGCGCCGCCGAAGCTCGCACCGATGCCGACTTCAAGTGAGACCTTTTCGTTGGGCGCCCAGGAAGCATCTATGCTCGGATAGTGCACGATGTTTTCGAGAATTTCGGTGCTCGGCGTACCCGGGTACGCCGACGCGACCATGACCCCGGCTTCGAAAGCGCCGCGGGCGATGGCTTCATTGCCTGAGAGTATCGTTTTTTCCATTTTGCACCTTTATGAACGATTTTTTTTTAAAGAGGGAAACAGCGATTGGAATCGACTTCCGTCAACTCTATCTCGCCCCGACCAGAGCCTTGGTAACGTTGAACGTATGATCGCCGATCTTCTCGAACCCGTGCAGCATATCGATAAAGATCAAGCCGGGTTGAACCGCGCACTCGCCGGTATTGAGGCGTGCGATGTGGCCTTCCCGGAAAGTGCTTTCGAGATCGTTGATGGTTCGCTCCATGAACTCCGCCTTCTCTTTGATCGAGGTATCGCCTCGTTCCAGAGCAGCGATGATAAAGCCGAGAAACTCCTTGGTCTTGTCGGAGATTTCGGCGATTTCCGCATTGGCGATCTCTGAGAAAATGATCTTGCTGTCGAGCTTGCGCTGATTGAGCCGCCAGACGTTTTCACAGTAATCGCCAATACGCTCAAGGTCATTGACCATATGCATGAGCGAAGCGATATCCTTCGAAATCTGCGACGAAACCGAGTGTTGCGAGAGCGCCACCAGAAAGTCGGTGATCTCTTTTTGAAGCAGATCGACCAGCTCCTCTTTCTTCTCGAGGATCGACAGACGCTTACTGTCGCCGTCCGCCAGATAGGCGCTGGTCTCGTTGAGCATCTCCAGAGCGATCTGACCCATGCGCCTGGTCTCGGAACGCGCCTGCCCGATGGCGATCGGCGGGGTATTAAGAACCCGGGTGTCGATATATTTGAGGTGAAACTCCATCTCTTCGTCCCGTCCGCGCACCAGCCATGTCGTCAGCTTGGCGAGCAGGCCGACCAGGGGCAGGAAAAGAAGGGTGTTGATAATGTTGAACATGGTGTGCGTGTTGGCGATATGTCGGGCAATGAAGGGTTTGTCTCCGATATTTCCGCCCATGGCGGTCGCCTGCTGTTGGGTCTGGATCACGAGATCGGCATCACCGGGGGTGATGGATGCAATGATCTGCAGAAAGAAAGGGAAAAAACCCAGCATGTACGCCACGCCGATCGTATTGAAGAGAAAATGGGCCATGGCGGTCCGGCGCGCGGCCAGATTGGTACCGATCGCGGCCAGGTTGGCGGTGACGGTCGTACCGATATTCTCGCCCAGGATCAGCGCCACGCTCGCTTCGAAGCTCAGGACTCCGGCGCTTGCCAGGGCAAGGGTAATGCCGATGGTGGCGGTGCTGCTCTGGACGATAACCGTCAAAAGGGCGCCGAGCAGCACACCGATCAGATGATTGTCGCCGACCAGCTGGAAGAAATTGCGAAACTCGGCGCTGGCCTTGATCGGGTCGAATGCGTCCTTCATCAGCGCCAGGCCGAAGAAGAGCATCCCGAAGCCAAGAACGACCTCTCCCGCATAGGACCATTTTTTGTTTCGGGAGAACAGCTTGAACCCGACCCCGATGCCGATCGCCGGGAGCGCGAACTTGGTGATCTTGAACGCGATGAGCTGAGCGGTGACAGTGGTGCCGATGTTGGCGCCGAGGATGACCCCGATCGACTGCACCAGACTCATCAGGCCCGCGTTGACGAAGCCGACCACCATCACGGTCGTCGCCGTCGAGGATTGGATCAGGGCGGTGACCGCCAGTCCGACCAGGGTGCCGACGATCCGGTTGTTGGTCAGAGCGGCGAGAATTTTCCGCATGCGGTCGCCTGCGATTTTCTGCAGACCTTCCGACATGGTTTTCATGCCCAGAAGGAAGAGACCGAGCCCCCCAAGGAAACCGAAAATAAGCGCTTGATTGAGCAGTAAAGACACGGGGAGGCTCCGGAAAGATCCCGAGACGCTTCAGACGGGGAATAGTGATGACCTAAAAGATGCCAGAATACTTAACGTAAAGGCGGGGCGAATATACCCGATGAGTCATTTTTTTTCAACGAAAAAGGGGAACGTGAAATCGGCAGACGCCGCCGGCGGCGTCCCGGGAAGATAGAGGCGGACGTCGAAGGATTCTTTGCGGGTCAGATCGACGAGGAAATAGACCAGCCCTGAGATGCGCGCATCGGGAAGGATATCTCCGACCGGCAGGGCTTGGGTATAAATGTCCTGGGGGAAGCGTTGCGGAAAATACGGCAGTGAACTTTCGAACTGGGTGTCGTAATACGAATGTGCAGCGTCCTGGAGATAATAATATCCGACGAACGGATAGGGCATCAGGTAGAAACTGTCGCGGGAGATTATCTCGTGGATCCGGTCCGCGGTCACCGGCCGGTACTGGTTGCCCTGGCCGTCTATCAGCACGAAAGAGTTGAGCGGCAGAGTGATCTCCCGGGCTTTGGCGTTTTTCACGGACACGAAAAAAGAGGTGATGTTATCGACTCTTTGATACGGCCGATATTCGAGATCCTGGACTTTGACCGTGACCTCCAGATTGTCCCGAGTCTGCGTGATCGAGCGCTCCTGGACATCGATGACTCCGCTGGCCTGGGGACTCGGAACAATCGATACGCCGCAACCCGCGAGAAAAAAAAGCACCAGAAAACATCCGGACAATCGCATCATGTTCACG
Organism: Desulfuromonadales bacterium; assembly: GCA_024636255.1. Classification (GTDB taxonomy): domain Bacteria; phylum Desulfobacterota; class Desulfuromonadia; order Desulfuromonadales; family Geoalkalibacteraceae; genus JAGXHK01. Next base: position 10,975 of record JAGXHK010000100.1, read on the forward strand.
TCCCTTTTTCGCTGTGCCCCTGTTTCAGGGCCC
>JAGXHK010000101.1 GCA_024636255.1 Desulfuromonadales bacterium
CGGCAGCGTCAGATGTGTATAAGAGACAGTGGCAGCACAGCTCGGGATAGGTTGGCGTCGCCGCCGGCGCCTCGCCGCGCTCGCCAACGATCAGCTCGCCCTCGCCGATCCAGAGGGTTTTCTTCTCCATGACATTCTTAAAGACCAGCGCCCGCAGCACCGGTGTCGGTACGCACCCTTGTTGCGCGCGGTAGACCTCGTCCACCAGCTGCGCGCGCTCCATCGAGATACAGGGGACGGCGTTGAGGCCTTCGTCTCTGAGTCTTGTGACGCGCTCGTTCATGATCATCCTCCCACCTGGACCGCGAAGCCGGCCTCGGCAAACTGCTGTCTGACTTGTTCCATTCTATCATCCGAAGGCGCTGCGATCCCCTCCATCCGATTGTCGCGCCCCAGTTGGGCCGCCTTTCCCTTTCCGAGGGGATGGAAAGGGAGCAGGTCGATCTGCTGAAAACGGATACCGTGCAGGAAAGCGATCATCCGCGCGATGTTTTCCTCGTCGTCGGTCACCGTCGGGATCACCGGAAAGCGGATACGGATCTGTTCCGTTTCCTGGGCAAGCCGCGCGAGATTTTCGAGGATCAGCCTGTTCGAAACACCGGTAAAGCGACGGTGCCGCTCCTCGTCCATGATCTTCAGGTCATAGAGAAACAGGCCGGTGTCCGGCAGAATCCGCGCGAAGCTTTCCCACCGAACCTGCCCCGAGGTATCGACGGCGGTATGGATCCCCTGCTCCCTGCAGCCCCGCAGCGCTTCGTGCAGAAAATCGATCTGCGCCATGGCCTCGCCGCCGGAGAAGGTCGCCCCGCCGCCGGACTGCTCGTAGAAGACCTTGTCCTTGGCGATCTCCGCCACCACCTCGGCCACGCTCATCTCCCGGCCGCAGATGGCGCGCCCGCTCTGCGGGCAGTCGACCACGCAGTCACCGCAGCGCACGCAGCGCGCCAGATCCGTGACCGCCCTGCCGTCGGCCAGGGCAACCGCCCCTTCCGAACAGGCCGTCACGCACGCCCCGCAGGCGCCGCACAGGTCCGCGCGCACCATCGGCTCTTTGCCGAAAGAAATGCTCTCGACATTATGACACCACCAGCAGTCAAGAGGGCACCCCTTGAGAAAGACCGTGGTGCGAATGCCGGGTCCGTCGTGGACGCAGAATTTCTGGATATTGAAAATCAAGCCTTTGGTCATAAAACCTGTTTAAACGCGGAGATGCAGAGAGGCAGGAGGACGCGGAGAAAATCTTTGAAAGGCTTTTTTAACACAGAGGATTGAAAAGAGAAAAAAGAGAGAACACAGAAGTGAAAAATCTTAAAAGCGACAGGATTTACAGGATGAACAGGATTTTCTCAAAAACAAAAAGATCTTTGGCTTGTAACAATTCTTTCAAAGATTCCAAAGATTTTGCCTGTCTCTGTGTTCTCCGTGGTCTCTGTGTTAAACTCTTCTCACATCGGATTCGGCGCCGGATAAGGGATCTGGTCCTTCGCCTGCTTGCCGAGATACGCCTCCTGAACCTTCTCAGAACTGAGCAGCTCCTTCGAGGTCCCGCTGAAGACGATCTTGCCGACCTCGAGCACATATCCCCGGTCGGCCAGTTTCAGCGCGGCCCGGGCGTTCTGTTCCACCAGCAAAACGGTGACGCCGCTTCTGGCGATCTCTTTGATCTGCTTGAAGATCGCCTTGACCAGAATCGGGGCGATCCCCAGACTCGGCTCGTCGAGCAGGAGCAGTTCGGGCTTGCTCATCAGCGCCCGGCCGATGGCCAGCATCTGCTGCTCGCCGCCCGAGAGGGTGCCCGCGAGCTGCTTGCGGCGCTCCTCAAGGCGGGGAAAGTGTTCATACACCCAGGCGAGAACATCCTGGTCGACCTTCTTCTGCGTATAGGCGCCGAGCAGCAGGTTCTCCTCGACGTTCAGAACGCCGAAAACCTGGCGTCCTTCGGGCGACTGGCTGATGCCGAGGGAAACAACCTTGTGCGCCGGCACGTCGGTGAGCTCGGTTCCCTTGAAGGTGATGCTGCCGCTTTTGGCCTTGAGCAGCTGGCTGATGGTGCGCATGGTAGTCGTCTTGCCCGCGCCGTTGGCGCCGAGGATCGTGACGATCTCCCCCTTGTGAACCTGCAGAGAGATTCCCTTGATGGCGTCGATGCTGCCATAGGCAACCTCGAGGTCTTTGATGTCCAGCAAAAGCTCTTTGTTCTCGGTCATGCCCTATCCTTGCCGTTCGCCAGGTTTATGCCCCCGCTCCAAGTACCTCATCCTCGTCCTCATCGTCATCGCTGCCCAGATAGGCCTCGATCACTTCCGGATTGCTCTGAACCTCAGCCGGCGTCCCCTCAGCGATTTTTTTGCCGAAGTTGATCACCGTCAGATAATGCGTCAGACGCATGACCATATCCATGTCGTGCTCGATGAGCAGGATGGTGATCCCGCGGTCGCGGATCTGGTTGATCGTTTCGATCAGCGCCAGCGTCTCGCGGTCATTGAGGCCGGCGGCCGGCTCGTCCAGGATCATCAGCGTCGGCTCGGCCGCCAGCGCGCGGGCCATCTCGACCTTGCGCTGCAGGCCGTAGGGCAGAGAACTTACAGGGGTCGCGGCGAGTTCCACGAGGTCGAAAAACTCCATCACCTCACGGACCCTGAGCCAGTTCTCCTTCTCGTCCCGGCGCGAGCCAGGGGTGTGCAGAATGCCGTGCCACCATCCCTGGCGGCTGCGGTAGTGGCGCCCCGACATGATGTTCTCCGCCACGCTCATCTGGCCGAACAGGCGGATCGTCTGAAAGGTGCGCACGATGCCGCGGCCGACGATGTGGTGGGGCGCCAGGCCGGTGATATCTTCTCCGTGCCAGAGCATCGAGCCTTCTTCTGGCTTATAGATCCCGGTGATGCAGTTGAAGACGGTGGTCTTGCCCGCTCCGTTCGGCCCGATGACGCCGTAGATCTGCCCCTCTGCCACAGTCAGGCTCAGATCGTCGACGGCCACCAGGCCGCCGAAACGCTTGGTGACGTTTTTCAGAACCAGCGCGTTGCTTTCCATTCCCCTATCCCTTGATGTAGTCGGGAATCCGGCCGAATTTGGCGGGCCAGATGCCGCGCGGACGCAGAATCATGGTCAGAATCATCGCGATGCCGAAGACGAAATAACGCCATGTGGCGAACTCGCGGAAGATCTCGGGGAGCACGAACATGACGAAGACACCAAGCAGCACGCCGGGAATCGACGAGCCGCCGACGATAACGATGCTGAAGAAGAGAACCGACTGAATAAAATCGAACCCCTCCGGACTGACCGCCGAAAACTGGATGGCGTAGACCGCACCTGCCAGCCCGGCGATCCCCGCCCCGAGGCTGAACGCGAAGACCCGGTAGAGCCGGGCATTGATGCCGATGCTCTGCGCCGCGATGTGGTCTTCGCGCAAATAGTGCAGCGCACGTCCGGCCTTGCTGTTCTCGAGGTTGCGCATGATGAACAGGGTCAGCAGCAGAACGCCGAGCGCCAGATAGTAGATGGAGGTCTGCGACATGAAGGCGAACCCGAACACGCGCGGCACGTCGATACCGAAGATCCCGTTCGGCCCGCCGGTCAGGTCGAACAGATTGTTCTGCACGGCCTGGACGAAGACGATATTGAAGCCGATGGTGGTCACCAGCAGATAATCGCCGCGCAGGTGCACGATCGGCCCGGCGAGGATGATGCCGAAGAACGCCGGAATGAGAATCGCCAGGGGGAGCGTATAGAGGACCGGCATGCCGAATTCAACATTGAGGATGGCCGTGGTGTAGGCGCCGAGGCCGAAGAACATGGCATGCCCCATGTTGAACATTCCACCCTTGCCGAGCACGATATCTTCGGAGAGCGCGACCACCGAAAAGACCAGAAAGGTCGTGCCGATGGCCATCCAGCGCGGATCCATGCCCAGGGGGGCGACAAGAATGAAGAGGATGAAGAGGAAATATCCCCAGCGACTGAGATCTTTCATTATACCTTCTCCGCTACGCGTTCACCGAGGATGCCGGTCGGCCGGAAGATGAGGATGATGATCAGCATGATGAACGTGAATGCGTCGGCCCAGGTGCTCGAGACGTAGCCGGCGATAAATGCGTTGAACAGGCCGAGGAGCATCCCGCCGACCATGGCCCCGGGGATGTTGCCGATCCCGCCGATAATGGCGGCAACAAAGGCGTAAAGACCGTAGTTCCACCCCATATTGAAGGTGATTCCCCGGTAGTAGAGGGCGATGAACAGGCCGCCGACCGCGCCGAGGGCCGAGCCGATGATGAAGATGGTGGTGATGATGCGGTTGACGTTGATCCCCATCAGCTTGGCCGCATCCTGATTGATGGAGCTGGCGCGGATCGCTGCCCCGGCGCGGGTCTTCTCCACGTACAGGTAGAGGGCGACCATCAGAAAGCAGGAGAGCCCGAGGATGACCACCTGCAGAAAGCTCACCACCACGCCGCCGAGGTTCCAGGTCACAGAAGGAATCAGGCTTTCAGGAAAAATCTTCATGCGCGGCCCCCAGATCAGCATGATGCCGTTCTGGATCACCAGGCTGGCGCCCAGGGCGGAGACCACCGCGCTCAGGCGCGGCGCCCGGCGCAAAGGCCGGTAGGCGATGCGCTCGAGCAGCACGCCGGCAAAGGCGATAATCAGGGTCGTCAGGGCGAAGATCACCAGCACCGAGAAAAGCGTGTTCGCCTGCCCGAGAACCTGGGTGTAGATGGTCAGCCCGATGAAGGCCGCCATGGCGACCAGATCGCCGTGGGCGAAGTTGATCAGCTTCATCACCCCGAAGACCATGGTGTAGCCGAGCGCCACCAGGGCGAACATGCTGCCGATGGTCAGCCCGTTGACCAGCTGCTGAAGAAAGGTATCCATGAAGTACTGCCCCAGGATGAAAGGGTGTCTATCCGGTTGCGGCCGTTGCGGGCCGGTCGAAAATGCGGCTGCAGGAGGTGGCGCCGGAAGCCGGGGCTTCCGGCGCCGCGTTGCTCAGCTCACGCGTGCATCGGGTGCTTGGCTGCTCAGTTCTGGCGATAGGCGATTTCGTAGGTGCCGTCTTCAAGGATGCGGTAGGCCATGTAACCACTGCCGGTCCGGTTGCCGTCATCGGCGAAGGCGATCGGCCCGGTGATGCCGGGGTAAGGCTCCATCGCGTGCAGGTACTCGGCGATTTTCTTGGTGTCGGTGCCGCCGGTCTCTTCCATGCCGTGCAGGATGGCGCGCATGCCGTCGACATTGAGCAGGGTCCAGATGCTCGGAGGCATTTCGCCGTACTTAGCCTTATAGGAATCGAGGAAATCCTTGGCCAGCTCATAGGGGAGCATGTTCGGCGTCGGCACGTTGACGATGTAGGCGCCTTCGGCAGCGCTGCCGGCCAGCTTGATAAAGTCGGGATTGTCGTTGGCATCGCCGGCGACAAAGTCTGCATTGACGCCAAGCGCCACCTGCTGACTGCGCAGCAGACCGCCGTCGGTGTAATAGCCGGCGAAGAAGATGACGTCGGGATTCTCCGACTTGGCGTTGGTCAGGATGGGGGTGAAGTTCTGCGCGCCCGCCTTGATTTTGTCACGAAAGACGATATTGCCGCCTGCTTCTTCGATCGCTTCCACGGTCGCGTCCGCCAGGCCTTCGGCATAGCTCGAGAAGTCTGAGAGGATGGCGATGCGCTTGTAATCCTTTTCCTTGACCAGGTAGTCGGCAACGAAGCTCGCCTCGGCGCTGTTCGGGAAAGAGTTGCGCAGGAATGTCCAGTAGCCGTGCTGGGTCAGTGAGTCAGCGGTGCCGTCGCTGGTCTGCAGCACGCCGGCCTGGAAGTAAGTGCGCTGCGCCGCTTCGGCACAGGTCGAGGTGTAGGAGCCGATGACCGCCAGCACGCCCTTGTTCACCAGGTCGCGCGCGCAGATGGCGACTTTCATGGCCGTGCCCTCGTCGTCACAGGAAACGATCTCGAGCTTCTTGCCCAGAACGCCGCCCTCGCCATTGACCTGCTCGGCGAGAAGCCGGACCGCTTTGTCGATCCCCTGCCCTTCACTTGCGTACTGCCCGGTGATCGGCGCCTGCACGCCGATCTTGATGACGTCTGCGGCTGAAACCTGCAGTGCGGGAATCAGACCGAGCGCCGTGAGTGCTGCAAACATCGCCAGAATTCTTTTCATCGCGTACCTCTCCTTGCTTATGACGTTCCTCATTCAAACAGTGCCCAGAGCCCAACGCCCTGCACTCCACATGGTCATTCAGCAATCCCGAAGGTGCGGGGGCCTCGCTCACCCCCCTCGCAGCAATGGTCAAACCATTGTGTTTACGCGATTACTGATAGCACATTTTTTCTCTTCATGAAAAGCAAAACGACGTTTTAATTAACTCATCCTAAGCGTTGTTCTCTCTCTCGGGACGAGGCGCACGAAAGTCACTGGCCGCGCATGCCGAGCATCTGCTTGAGGGCATGCTGGGCGATCCCCGGATTTTCTTTCAGGCGCCGCTTCGAATACGGCAGCCAGGATTTGCCGTAGGGGACATACACCCGCAGGCGATGTCCTTCGTCGACCAGAATGCCGCGCAGCTCTTCGTCCACACCGAGCAGCATCTGAAACTCGTACTGCTCGCGCGCCAGGCCGTATTCGCTGATCAGGCGCTGCGCCTCGAAAACCAGGCGGGTGTCGTGCGTGGCAATGCCGGCGTAACCCTTCTGGCGGAAAATCTTCTCGAGGCACCAGACGAAATTACGGTTGGTGACGTCCGGATTCTTCCAGGCGGCGGTGCGCGGTTCGTTGTAGATCCCTTTGCAGAGGCGAAAGTTCATCTGGTCGTCTGAGAGCGCGTCGATATCGCGCGCCGTGCGGCGCAAATAGGATTGCAGCACGGTGCCGACATGCCCCCTGTACTCGGAACGCAGGCGGCGGTAGAAGTCAAGCGTGGCGTCGGTGCAGGAGATGTCCTCCATGTCGATGCGCACGAAATTGCCGATGCTCCTGGCGAACTCGACAATCTCACGGATGTTGTCGAAGGCGAATTCCTGATCGAGAAGCAGGCCCATCTGGGTCGGCTTCAGCGAAAGGTTGGCATCGAGTCCCTCCCGGTCGATCGCCTGGAGAATTTCGAGGCATTGATCCTTGAAAAACGTCGCCTCGTCCCGGGTCGTGATGAATTCCCCGAGAATGTCGATCGTCGCCATCATCTCGCGGCCGTTGAGCTCGCGGGCGACACGAACCGCGTCACCAAGCTCTTCCCCCGCGATGTAACCCTTGGCGAAGAGTCCCACGACGGGTCCCGGAACATGCATGATCGTTTTGGAAACCAGATGGTTGAACAGGGTGGACATGGTCACCTCTCCTGCGCTCAGGAATCGGAGAAAGGCCGGGCGCACACACGGGGCGCCCGGCCGCATGCATCGCTACTCTTCCTGCATGAACGGGTAGGGAAAATCTTCCGGCGCATCGTAGGTCTCTTTGATCGATCGTGCCGAGGTCCAGCGTATCAGGTTGGTGAAGCTGCCGGCCTTATCATTGGTCCCCGAGGCGCGCCCGCCGCCGAAAGGCTGCTGGCCGACCACAGAACCAGTGCACTTGTCGTTGATGTAGAAGTTGCCCGCGGAGTGTTCGAGCAGCTCCATGGCGCGGCTGACGGCCGTGCGCTCGGTCGCGAAGATGGCCCCGGTCAGGCTGTAGGCCGAAGTCTCATCGCAGATCTTCAGGGTTTGCTCGTACTTCTCGTCATCATAAACGTACACGGTCATCACCGGGCCGAAGATCTCTTCGACCATGGTCTTGAAGTCCGGCGTCTTGGCGAGGATCAGGGTCGGCTCGATGAAGTAGCCCTTGCTGTCGTCATAGCCTCCCCCCTTGATGATCTCGGCATCGGGGGATTCTTTGGCGTAGTCGATGTAGGCGGTGATGTCGCGAAAGGCGTTCTTGTCGATAACGGCATTGACGAAATTGCGGAAATCGGTGACCGGTCCCATCTTGATCTTGTCCATCTCGGTCAGAAGTCCGCTGCGCACGTCGTCCCAAAGAGAGCTGGGGATGTAGCCGCGCGAGGCCGCCGAACACTTCTGCCCCTGATATTCAAAGGCGCCGCGCATAATGGCGATGACCAGCTTGCGCGCGTTAGCGCTCGAATGAGCGAAGATGAAATCCTTGCCGCCGGTCTCGCCGACGATACGCGGGTAGGATTTGTAGCTGGCGATATTCGAGCCGATCGTTTTCCACATGTTCTGAAAAACCGGGGTACTGCCGGTAAAGTGCACACCGGCCAGGTTCGGGTCCTGCAGGCAGACATCGCCGACCGCAGCGCCGGAGCCGGGAACGAAGTTGATGACCCCGTCGGGCAGCCCGGCCTCCTTGAGGATCTGCATGAAGATATAGGGGGTATAGACTGCCGAAGAGGCGGGTTTCCAGACCACCGTATTCCCCATGATTGCTGGCGATGTGGGCAAGTTGCCGGCAATGGCGGTGAAATTGAATGGGGTCACGGCGAATACGAACCCTTCGAGCGGACGATGCTGCGCATAGTTCCAGGAGCCGCGCGGCGAGTACATCGGCTGTTCGGCATAGATCTGAGAGGCGTAGTAGACGTTGAAGCGCAGAAAATCGATGAGCTCGCAGGCGGCGTCAATCTCGGCCTGATAGGCGCTCTTGCCGGTTGAGAGCATCGAGGCGGCGTTCATCGCGTAGCGGTATTTGCCCGCCAGCAGGTCGGCCGCTTTGAGAAAAATCGCCGCGCGTTCTTCCCAGCGTATTTTGTTCCAGACCTCCTGGGCATCCAATGCAGCCTGAATCGCCTGCTTGACCTCGGCCTCGCCGGCCTTATGATAATCGGCCAGCACGTGCTGATGATCGTCAGGGGTCACCTGCTGCCCGAGGTTGCCGTTTTTCACCTCTTTGCCGCCGATGATCAGCGGAATCTCTATTTTTTTTCCGCCGATATCCCCAAGGGCATCCTTGAGTTTCTGGCGCTCCTGCGTCCCGGGAGCGAACATAATCTGGGGCTCGTTCTCCGGAAAAGGGACCTTGATGATGGCGTTGTTCATCAAATGCATGACTCTCACCTCGCAAAAGATAGATTGTTTGGTTGCTGTGTAAATCACCAGAAGCCGGTGGACTTCAGGTCGATAGAATGGTTACGACGATCCAAAAATTACCGGACGGACGTGGGCGTGATGCCCCGGAGCCGGGGCCAGAAAAAAATGCATGGCCGGACGATGCGGCGCTGTTATGAGGTATACGACAGCAAGCAAAATGCCAAATGCCGTTCTGAAATCTTGGAGATAGGCTAAGCGACTAAAAACGCAGAAGTTAATCTGGAGATAAAAACAGGAAGAGTGTTCGGGGAAAATTCGGCTGGCATGTGAACAGGCAAAAAGTCAACGCCGGTTTATGCAGCGATGCATAAAGAGAGACGACAGCAAGAAGCAACAGGCAGGCCGGAAAAATCACGCGATCGCATACTTTTTCAATTTGCGCGCCACCGTCGACTGATTGACCCCGAGCCTGCCGGCGATCTCGCTCTGGTTCTGCCCCTGCCCGCGGGCTTGGCGCAGCACATCGCGCTCAACGCTCTCGAGAATCTGCGTGAGGGTCATTTCCGCCGGCCAGTCCCCTGTCGGAGCCAGTGCAGCTCCGGCGGGTCGGACAATATCGGCTGGCAGGTCGGGAAGATCGATCAGTTCGGTGTCGCACATAACGATCAGGCGCTCGCAAAGATTCATCAGCTCGCGCACATTGCCGGGATAGGCATAATCCTGCAGCGCATCGGAGGCCGCCGGCGTGAGGCGCTTGCGGATGCTGTTGCGTTCGCCGAAACGATCGAGGTAGTGGCGGATCAGGGGCAGGATGCACTCGCGCCGCTCGCGCACGGCGGGCACATGGATCGGGATAACGTTGAGCCGGTAATAGAGATCGAGGCGAAAGCTGCCCTGCTCGACCATCGCCTCCAGGTTGCGATGGGTGGCAGCCAGCACGCGCACGTCTACCTTGCGCGCCTGGGCTCCGCCCAGCCGGGTGACGCAGCCGTCTTCGAGAAAGCGCAGCAGCTTGACCTGAGAGGACAGGGGCAGCTCGGCGACTTCATCGAGAAAGAGCGTTCCGCTGTCGGCCAACTCAAAATATCCCGGTTTGCCGCTGGCCTGGGCACCGGTAAACGCGCCTTTCTCA
>JAGXHK010000102.1 GCA_024636255.1 Desulfuromonadales bacterium
TACGGCGGGGCGTCTGCATATCGACGAGCAGCTCATGGGCGAGCTGCTGCGCATCAAAGAGTCGCTCGACCCGCGCGAAATTCTTTTCGTTGCCGACGCCATGACCGGGCAGGATGCGGTCAACGTGGCTCAGAGCTTCGACGAGAAGCTCGGCGTGACCGGCATTGTGCTGACCAAACTCGACGGGGATGCGCGCGGCGGCGCCGCTTTGTCGACCCGCGCGGTGACCGGCAAGCCGATCAAGTTCGTCGGTATGGGGGAAAAGCTCGATGCCCTCGAGGTCTTTCATCCCGACCGCATGGCGCAGCGCATCCTCGGCATGGGCGATGTGCTGTCTCTGATCGAGAAGGCCGAGGCGGCCATCGACAAAGAGCAGGCCGCCGATATGGAACAGCGGCTGCGCAAGGAAGGCTTCACCCTCGAGACCTTTCGCGATCAGATGCAATCGATCAAAAAAATGGGATCGATGGAATCGCTGCTCAAGATGATTCCCGGCGCCGGCAAGCAGCTCAAGCAGATGGGCAACATGGAACTGCCCGATAAAGAACTCAAGAAGATCGAGGCAATCATCAATTCGATGACTCCGAAAGAGCGCCGCGATCACAAGATTCTCAATGGCTCGCGGCGCATGCGCATCGCCAAGGGCAGCGGCACCACCGTGCATGACATCAATGTCCTTATCAAGCGCTTCACCGAGGCGCAGAAGATGATGAAGAAGATGCAGAAAATGGGGCCCAAAGGGCTAAAGGGAATGATGCGCGGCGGCGGTCTGCCGTTTTAAGAAGAGATACGGATTTCTGGAATTGCGGGCTTTGTAGTAGCCGCGCAAAAATTGGATATACTCTAGACAGAAGATAGCGGAGGAACGAGAGATGGCAGTGAAAATCAGGCTTGCCCGCGGCGGCGCCAAAAAGAAACCTTTTTACCAGGTGGTGGTTGCCGACGAGCGCTATCCCCGCGACGGCCGCTTCATCGAGCAGATCGGCCAGTACGATCCCAAGCAGGACCCGTACTATGTAAACCTGAAAGAAGAGCGGGTCATGGATTGGCTGCAGAAAGGCGCAGTGCCCAGCGCCACCGTGCTGCAGATCCTGCGCGACAAAGGGATCTGGAGCAAATTCAAACAGGCTTGAACCTCGCGCGGAAAAGCAAAAGCTGAATAGAGGCGGTCAACAGCCCCTTCCCCAAGGATGTCTTCATGAAAGAGCTCATCGAATTCATCGCGAAGTCCCTGGTGGAAAATCCTGACGCGGTTACCGTAACCGAGGAGCGGGAAGAGGATGGCACCATCCTCATCAAGCTTGCGGCCGCCCAGGAAGATATGGGCCGGATTATCGGAAAGCAGGGGCGCACGGCCAAGGCCATGCGTACACTGCTTAATGCCAAAGCCACCCGGGAGAACCTGCACGCCTCACTGCAGATCGTGGAATGATGCCGGCTGCAGTGCCGGAGGGTTATTTCAAGTTCGGCGAGGTGGCGGGGATTCACGGTCTGCGCGGCGACCTCAAGGTGCGCCCCTTGACCGCGGGATCTTCTGCGCTGCTTGACGCCAGCAGCGTTTATCTGCAGCGGGGTCCAGGAGACGCTCTGGAGGCACGTCCGGTCGCAGTTCGGCGGCATAAAAATCAGCTTCTCCTGCGCCTGGAGGGTTTCGAGAGTATCGATGCCATTCAAGGGCTGATCGGCGCCGAGGTCTGGATGGCCCTGTCCGAATTGCCTGAAGCGCCCGAGGAAGAGAGCTACTGGTTCGAGCTGGAGGGCCTGCAGGTAGCCGATCGGGCCCGTGGGCATATCGGCACGCTCGAGGACGTTTTTACCACCGCGGCTCACGATATATTCGTTGTGCGCGGTCCGAGAGGGGAGACGCTGATCCCGGCAGTGGATCCATTCATCATCGAGGTGGACGCTGAAGCGGGTGTTTTGCGGGTCGATCTTCCCGAAGGACTGATCCCCGACGAAACTGAGTCATCATGAATTTTGACATCCTGACCCTGTTTCCCGATATGTTTCGCTCGCCTTTTGCCGAAAGCATTCTTGGCAAAGCGATCGAAAAAGGTCTGATCCGGATCGCGCCGCATAATCTGCGTGATTGGGCTGAGGGCAAGCATCAGGTCACCGACGATGCTCCTTACGGCGGGGGAGACGGGATGGTCATGAAGGTCGAACCGGTCGTTCGGGCGGTCGGCGAGCTTCGGCAACGCACGCCCGGCGCCAAGGTCGTTCTGACGACCCCGCAGGGCAAGCCGTTTCGCCAGGAGGATGCCCGGCGTTTGGCGCGCGAAAAGGGCGTAATCTTTGTCTGCGGTCGCTATGAAGGGTACGACGAGAGAATCCGCGAGGCGGTCGCTGATGTCGAATATTCACTCGGCGATTTTATCCTGACCGGGGGTGAACTGGCGGCCATGGCGATGATCGACGCGACCGCCCGGCTGGTGCCGGGGGTTCTTGGCTGCAGCGAGAGCGCCGCGAGTGATTCCTTTTCCGACGGACTGCTCGAGTATCCCCAGTACACGCGTCCGGCGGAATTTGCCGGCATGAACGTTCCCGGGGTGTTGCTGTCGGGACACCATAAAGAAATTCAGCAATGGCGGCGGCGGCATCAGCTCGCACGTACTTTGCGGCGCCGTCCCGATCTGCTCGAAAGCGCGCCGCTCAGTGCTGAGGACAGGCGGCAGCTTGACCGGCTCCGCGAGGAATTGGACGCGGAGAAGACATGAGTGGTGCGCTGGCTGTCGCGCTGGTTCACCACCCGGTGCTTGACCGGAATGCCCAGGTGGTGACCACGGCGGTGACCAACCTGGATATTCACGATATCGCCCGCACGGCTCGGACGTATGGGGTCGCGAAGTTTTTTCTGGTGACTCCGGTTCTTGAGCAAAAGAGGCTTGCCGCGCGTATTCTCAGCCATTGGCGAGAGGGTTTCGGCGCAGGGTATAATCGAGACCGGGGCGACGCGCTGTCTCTGGTTGAGATGGCTGACAGCCTGCCGGAGGCGATTGAGGCTTGGCGGCGGATCGCCGGATCGGACGCCCTCCCGATGCTGACCGGTGCCCGGGTGTCAAACGGGATGTCTTTTGCGCAGTGTCGCAGGCTTCTGGCCGAGCGGCCATTATTGCTGGTGCTGGGGACGGGATGGGGTTTGGCTCCGCAGCTTTTTTGCAATGATTGGCCTGTGCTCGAGCCGGTCTCCGGCACCGGAGACTACAATCACTTATCGGTTCGCGCAGCTGCAGCGATCATTGTTGACCGTCTGCTCGGATCGGGATAATTTCGCGCCAATTGGATTTCGGCCTGGTTCAGCTCCTGGCCGCTCATCATACAGATCAAGAAGGCTTGGTCAGACAATACAGGAGGTCAAGATGAATATCGTCGATCGTTTGAGCATGGAACACATGAGGAAGGATATCCCCCCTTTCAAAGCCGGTGATTCCCTGAAGGTGCATGTAAAGATTGTTGAAGGCGACAAGCAGCGCATCCAGATCTTTCAGGGGATGTGCATCAAGCGGATGAACAGCGGCGTCGGCTCGACTTTCACCGTCCGCAAGATCTCGGGCGGCTACGGCGTGGAGCGTGTTTTCCCTCTGCACTCGCCCAACCTGGAGAAAATCGAACTGGTGACCGTGGGTCGCGTGCGGCGCGCGAAACTCTACTACCTGCGCAACCTGCGGGGCAAGGCGGCACGCATCAAAGAGAAGCGTACTGCATGATAGTGCGTTGGAATTAAAAAAGCCCCGGTCATCTGCCGGGGCTTTTTGGTTTCGCGGTGACCGATTCAATGGGCCTGATGCTGCTCTGGTGCTTCGCTGTAGGGAATGTGGGGGTTTGTGAGAATCGTGAAGATCCCGACGGCCAGAACAATGTAAAGAGCCGCCGCCGCCCAGCCTCCTCGTCCGAGCAGGCCGAGGAAATCCTTCCAGTTGACCAGAAAAATCAAATAGGCAATCACCGCAATGAAGATCAGAAATCCCATCATCGCTCTCTTCCTCCTTCGCAAAGATTAAAATATCAGGTATAAAGACGTATACTACAACAGCATTTCGTGCAAATCCAGTCGATATTTTCTGCGCAGGAGGGATCAGCATGCAGCAGGATCTTTTTGCGGCCCCGATCTTCTCGCCGCTTCATTTCGAGCAGCTGGCCTGGCGCCAGGGGTATCGCGCTATCGCCGGGATCGATGAAGCGGGCCGCGGACCGCTTGCCGGGCCCGTGGTGGCGGCTGCCGTCATTCTGCCCGAGGGACTCGTGCTTGATGGCCTCGACGATTCGAAGAAACTGACTGCAAAACAGCGCGAGCAATTATATCCGCGGATCCGGGAAAAAGCCCTGGCAACCGGAATCGGTGTGGCGTCGCCGGCCGAGATCGATCGGCTCAACATACTCGGGGCCACCCTGCTGGCCATGACCCGGGCTCTGGGACGCCTGAGCATTCCCGCCGATTACCTTCTGGTGGACGGCATCACGCCCGTTCCGGTGGCGCTGCCGCAACGCACGATGAAAAAAGGAGATTCACGCTCCCACTCCGTTGCCGCCGCCTCTATTCTCGCCAAGGTCGTGCGCGACCGGATCATGGTGGCCTTCGACCGCATCTATCCGGGCTACGGCTTTGCCGGACACAAAGGCTACGGCTGTGCCGCGCATCTCGAGGCGATCGAACGCTTATCCCCATGTCCCCTGCACAGGGTCAGCTTTGGTGGCGTGCGCGAACACGTCAAGGCATCGTGAGTCAGGAGCGTTTGAGCCTTGGAGCCTGGGGCGAGGAAGCGGCTGCCGTTTTTCTGCGCCGCAAGGGAATGAAAATTCTTGCGCGCAATCTGCGTACACCCGTCGGAGAAGTCGACCTGATCGCCCGGCATGCCAAAGATCTTGTTTTCATTGAAGTCAAGACGCGCCGAACGGCGGCCTTCGGCCCACCGCAGGAGGCTGTCGGACCGCGCAAGCAGCGTCAGATCATTCGCGCCGCCCAGTGGTATCTGGGCGACGGCAAGGGAGGCGGACTGCAGCCGCGTTTCGATGTGGTTGCCGTTTACGCGCGGGGCGAGCGGGCTCTTATCGAGCACTTTCCGAATGCATTTGAATTGTGACGAAACCGCCCCGGGTGCAATCTGTCTCTAACCTGGTTAATTAGGGAAGGTCATGATGAAATTTTCAAGCTATAAGCTCGGATATCTGCGCATCGGCGTTGCGTCCCCGCGGCTGCGCGTGGCCGACATTGACTTCAACTGTGGCGAGATCTGCCGTGTCATCGAACGGGCGGCCGCATTGGGCTGCAGATACCTGGTGCTCCCCGAACTGGCGGTGACCGGCTACTCCTGCGGTGACCTCTTCTTTCAGCAGTTGCTTCTCGAAAAAGCCGAAGACGCGGTACGGCGGATTGCGGAAACATCCGCCGATCTAGAAATCGCCGTGACGCTGGGAGCTCCGGTTGCCGCAGAAGGCGGGCGGCTGTTCAATTGCGCATTCTTTATCGCCCATGGCCGCGTGCTTGGAGCGATTCCCAAGACGTTTCTTCCCAACAGCAACGAGTTCTACGAGGAGCGCTGGTTCGCTTCGGATCGGGAGCGCACCAGTGATACCCTGGAGTATGCGGGTGCGCGGATCCCTTTTGGCGCCGATCTGATTTTTCAACTGCGGCAGTTTCCAGAATGCCGGATCGGGGTGGAGATCTGCGAGGATCTCTGGGCCGTTCAGCCGCCCAGCTCTGCCCTGGCGCTGGCAAGTGCCACCATTCTGGCCAATCCTTCGGCCAGTCCGGAAATTCTCGGCAAACCGGATTATCGGCGCAGCCTGGTGCAGTCCCAGTCGGCGCGTTGTCATGCGATCTACGCCTACGCTTCTGCCGGTCCCGGTGAGTCCAGCACTGACCTGGTCTACTCGGGTCATTCGCTGATCTGCGAGAATGGCATGACCCTGGCCGAAACGGAACGCTACAGCTTCGATTCAACCCTGGAGCTGGCCGACGTGGATATCCAGCGCATGGTCAGCGAGCGCCACAAGAACAGCACCTTCTCCGCCCGTGGGGATGAGAACGCTTTCCGCACGATTGAGTTCTCTCTGGCGGATCAGGACCTGGATGAACTGCGCCGCCCCGTGCCGAAGCGCCCCTTCGTCCCTGCCGCAAGACACGAGCGCAGTGACCGCTGCCGGGAAATCTTCGCATTGCAGACCACGGCGCTGGCCAGGCGTCTCGAACATATCGGAAGCAAGAAGGCTGTGATCGGCGTCTCCGGCGGCCTCGATTCGACTCTGGCGCTGCTGGTGACGGTCAAGGCGTTCGACCGGCTGGGCCTCGATCGCAAAGGGGTGGTTTCGGTGACAATGCCCGGCTACGGCACCACCAGCCGGACCCGGGGAAATGCCGAAAAACTGGCTGAAATGCTCCGCACGACACTGCGGGTGATCCCCATCGGCGACGCGGTCGAGCAGCATTTTGCCGATATCGGCCATGATCCGCAGGTTCACGATCTGACCTACGAGAACTCTCAGGCCCGCGAGCGCACCCAGATTCTCATGGATATCGCCAATCAGGCCAAGGGGATGGTGATCGGGACCGGCGATCTCTCGGAACTGGCGCTCGGCTGGTGCACCTATAACGGCGATCATATGTCCATGTACGGGGTGAACACAGGCGTTCCCAAGACGCTGGTGCGCTATCTGGTCGAATGGTGCGCCGAGAGCGAATTCGCCGGCGCTGAGTCTGATATCCTGCACGATATCTGTGCGACTCCGGTTTCACCGGAACTTCTCCCGCCCGACGAGAGCGGAGTCATTCAGCAGGTCACGGAGGATCATATCGGGCCTTATCTGCTGCACGATTTTTTTCTTTTCCATACGGTGCGCTTGCAGTTCGCGCCGGCCAAGGTGTTTTATCTGGCGTGTGCCGCCTTTGCTGCGGAATATGGGGAAGAGGTCATTCTGCGCTGGATGCGCAGCTTCTATACGCGTTTCTTCACGCATCAGTTCAAGCGCTCATGCCTGCCGGACGGCCCGAAGATCGGCAGCGTCTCCCTGTCTCCGCGCGGTGACTGGCGCATGCCGAGTGATGCCCGCGCCGATCTGTGGCTTCGCGAGGTCGGTGCCCTGGAACAGGCTTTGAACCTCGCTCACGGCTCTGAAAAATGAGCAGTA
>JAGXHK010000008.1 GCA_024636255.1 Desulfuromonadales bacterium
GGCCAGAACCAGCACGGACGCCAGGGTCAGCCGCCGATGGCGCATGATCCACCCCTGCAAGTCGTTGAGCAGCAGATAGGCGACCGGGATCACCAGCAGCGTCAGGGCGGTGGAGACCAGGTTTCCCATCGAGACCGCGACGCCGAGGGGCGCGCGGGCCTCGCCACCGGCGCCGAAGGCGAGAGCGATCGGGAGCATACCGAGTATCGTCGACGCGGCGGTCATGAGCACCGGCCGGAAGCGGGTCTCGGCGGCCTGGCGGGCCGCCTCTTCGATGGGCAGCCCCCGGGCGGCCAGGACGTTGGCGTAGTCGACCAGCAGAATGCCTGTTTTCGTCACCAGCCCGGTGAGAAATATGATGCCGATGAAGGAGAAGATGTTAAAGGTCATGCCGAACAGATAGAGCGCGCCGAAGGCGCCGAGGCCGGCCAGCGGCATCGTCAACAGGATGGTGAACGGATGCAGGAATGACTCGAACTGCCCCGCCAGCACCAGGTAGATGAAGATGATCGAGAACAGCAGAGTGATGCTCAGATAGAAGAACGACTCGCGAAAGTCCTGCGCTTCGCCGGCCACCTCCATAGCGAAATCGGGGGGCAGGGTGCGGTCGAGATAATCCTGCAGTTTGTTCAGGGCCGTTCCGAGGGGCACATCCGGCGGATTCTGGGCGCTGATGGTCACCGAGCGGCCGCGATTGAAGTGGTGGATCTCGCTCGGCCCGACCCCCTCCTCCACGGTCACCAGGTTGGCCAGGGGAACCATCTCGCCGGTGCCGCTGCGCACGTAAAGCCGGTTGATCGCCGCGGGGACCGTCTCTTCAATGTTGATCTCGGTGATCACCTCGTAGCGCTCGCTCTCGCGATCGATGGTCGAGATCTCCGGCTCGCCGAAGATAAAGCGCAGGGTATTGGCGATCTCGCTGACCGACACGTCGAGGGAGGCAGCCTTGTCGCGATTGATCCGCACCCGCACTTCGGGCTTGTCGAGGCGGGTATTGGAGCGCAACCCGGTAAACTCGGGCTGGCTGCGCATCCAGGCCATCACATCCTCCTGAACCGCCGCCAGTCTCTCCAGGTCGGGATTTTTCAGCACGATCTGCAGCGGCGCCTCGGCCCCGAGCGGGCCGCCCCCGGAGAGAATGAAGGCGCGCACCTCGGTCAACTCGGCGATGCAGCCGCGCACCCGGTCCATCACCTCCTGCTGGTCCGCCTCGCGCTCGTCGCGCGGTATCAGGCGGGTAAAAACGATCCCCTCGTTGACTTTGCCGGGGCCGGTCTGGGTCAGCGCGATGGCGAGAAAGAAGTTGTGAACTTCGGGTACATCCTTGAGGATCGCCTCGATCTGCCGGGCATACTGGTCGGTGGCATCGAGGGAGGCGCCCTCGACCGTCTCGAAGCTGATCACGAATTCGCCCCGATCGACGCTCGGGGTGAACTCCGTCTCGAGCAGGGTGAACACGTAGAGCCCGCCCGCGAAGGCGGCCAGGCCGATCAGCACGGTGGTCCAGCGAAAACGCAGGGCCGTATGGAGGACGGGCCGATACAGCGCCTCGAGCCGTTCGAAGCCGGCGTCGGTCATGCGCAGCAGCCAGGGACGCTCCTCGGGCGGCGGCACGCGCAGAAAGCGCGAACAGAGCATGGGCGTCAGGGTCAGGGCGGTTAACGTCGAGGCGAAGACGGTCACCGTCACGGTCAGCCCGAACTCGTAGAAGAAGCGCCCGATCAGTCCCGGCATGAAAGCGACCGGGATAAAGACCGCCGCCAGAGACAGCGTGTTGGCGAGAGCGGCGAAAGCGATCTCGGTCGTGCCGGTGCGCGCCGCGGGTTTCGGCTCGGCCCCCTGCTCCATGTGCCGGTAGCTGCTCTCGAGAACGATGATGGCATCGTCGACCAACATGCCGATGGCGAGGATGAAGCCGAGCATGGACAGGATGTTGAGGGAGAAGCCGAGAAGATGGATCAGCGCCATCCCGGTGAGCAGCGAGGTCGGAATGGCGATCGAGGTGATCAGGGTTCCCCGACCGCTGCCGAGCACCAGCAGGACCACGGCGACGACCAGCCCGGTGGCGATGAAGATGGTGGTCAGCAGATCGTTGATGTTCGCCTCCACATAGTCCGACTGGTCGGATGACAGGGTGTAGCGCACCCCGGGAGGAAAATCCTGCGCCAGCTCGGCCATGCGGGTTTTGACCCGCTTGACCATCGCCACCATGTTGGCATCGGATTGCTTGACCACGCCGATCCCCACGGCCGGCTCGCCCATGAAACGCGCCACCGTGCGATCGTTCTCCACCCCGTCGACGGCTTCCCCGACGGCGGCGAGGCGCACTGGAGCGCCGTCGCGCCAGGCGATGATCAGGTCGTTGAAAGGTTCGGCGCGGGTGAACTGCCCCTCGGTCTTGACCAGAAACTCGCGCTGCTCGCTGGTGATGCGCCCGGAGGGGATATCGACGTTCTCGGCGCGGATCACCTCGACCACGTCGCGCACCGTCAGGCGGTGGGCCGCGAGCCTTTCCGGATCGAGGCGGATGCGCACCGCGTAGCGCCGCTCGCCGCCGACCTGCACCTGCCCCACCCCCTCCAATCCCTCGAGCGCTTCTTTGATCCGGTCGTCGGCGAATTCGGTCAGCCGCACCATATCCCAGCGCTCGTTCCCCTGGATGGCGAACCAGAGGACCGCCTGGGCATCGGGATCGATCTTGCGCACGATCGGCTCCTCGATGTCGTCGGCCATCTCCGGCCGGGCGCGTGAAACCCGGTCGCGCACGTCCTGAGCCGCCACGTCGATGTCGCGGTAGAGCTCGAATTCGACGGTGACCGAGCCGACCTCCTCGCGGGCGGTGGAAGTGATCTCCTCCACCCCCTCAATCGTATTGAGCTGTTCTTCGAGCGGTTCGACTACCTCGGTCTCGATGACCTCGGGATCGGCCCCGGGCAGAACGACGCTGACGTTGACGATGGGAAAATCGATGTCCGGATATTCGCGCAGCGGCAGCTGCTGATAGCCGTAGATGCCGAAAATGGCAATGGCGAGAAAGAAAACGGTGGTCAGAACCGGGCGCCGGATACAGAAATTCCAGATCATGAGCCGCTCCCTGAGCCGGCCCTCGCTTCATCTCCCGCCGCACGCACCGGATCGCCCTCAGACAGCGCCATGTGCCCACTGCGCACCACCGTCTCTCCGGCGGAGAGCCCGGCGGTGATCTCCACCAGCCCCGGTTTGCGCAAACCGATCTCCACCTCCCGTTTCTGCGCCCGGCCATCCTCCACCACGAACACCTGATACCCGGTGCGGGTCGGCACCAGCGCCTCTTCAGGGATCACCAGCGCCTCCTCGCGCACGCCGACCACCAGATCGACCGCGGCAAAGCCGCCGGGGCGCAAAAGATTTTCCGAATCCTCGATCCAGGCCTTGATCAGCAGGCTGCGGGTTTCGGGCTCGATTTCCGGACTGACGAAATAGACCTCGCCGGAAAAAGTGCGCCCGACAAACGCATCGGCATGCACCTCGACACTCTGACCGACCGCCGCCGCGCCCGCTGCGCGCTCTGGCACGCTGAAGGCGATCTTCAGCCGATCCGTATTGACCAGAGTGGCCAGCACCTGCCCGGCATCGACATAGTCGCCGACATCGACCTGGCGCGCGCCGACGCGCCCCGAGACCGGCGCCTCGATGCGGGTCTCATCGCGCCTCTCGCGAAGCTCTTCGCGCTCGGCCTGCAGGCGTTCGACGCGGGCCCGGGCGGTCTCGACCGCGGTTTCGGCGCGATCGACGTTCTCCTGCGAAACCAGTCCTTCGGGCAGCAGCTCGCGGCGCCGCTCGTAGTCGCGGCGCGCGTTCTCGAGCTCGGCGCGCGCTTCGGCAAGTGCCGCCCGGCGTGCCTCGAGCTGCTGCTGCAGCTCCTCATCCTTCAAGGTGAAGAGCAGTTGACCGGCCTGCACTGTTTCGCCTTCGGTGAAATGGATGTCGACCAGGCGGCCAGAGATTTCCGCCGCGATGCTGACGTTTTCAAGCGCCTCGAAGGTGCCTACTCCGCGTACCGTCTCCTGCAGGCGCCGGGTTTCGACGGTGGCCATTTCCACTGGTACGGCCTGCGGCTCCCTGTCCTCCTGTTTTTTTTCTTCACTGCAGCCGATGACCGACAGCAGGATCAACCATGCCGCGAATGGACGCAAACGGGAAACGATGTCCATGAGGTCTCCAGAACCGGAAATCCGGCGAAATCAATGGGGATTTTTACTTTGCTTTTAAAGATTATCCCACACCGGGCAGGTTGCAACCGTTCCGCCATGTCCCGGCAGTTCATTCACTCCATTGGCACACAACGTGAAGACAATGGGCAGGCATTCGTCGGAAGGGGACCTTACGGCGTCTGCGCTGAAGCAAACGCCGTACGTGTGCCAAAATTTTGAAGATCTCGCCCAAGCGCCCAAGGATCCATGACCGATTTTCCCTCTTTTGCGCTGATCATCAGCCTGGCCGCAGCCTGCCTGCTTCTGCTCGCATATCTGCGCAGCACCCGCGGCAAACTGCGCCGAAGCGAAGAACAGGCGGCGGAGATCATCGCCAACCTGCGCCACCAGAGCGGCGCGCTGCAACTGAGCGAATTGCGCTTTCGCTCTCTCTTTGAAAACGCCGCCATCGGCATGATCGTTCTCGATTCGGAGGGCCGGATACTTGAGGCCAACCAAGCCCTTGGAGACTTTCTCGGCTACCATCCGCAGGAGCTCTCCACGCTTTCAGTCAAAGAGGTCTCTCATCCGGATGATCGCGACGAAACCGAAACCCTGTATCGGCAGGTGCGCCAAGGCAGCCGCGACCTGATCGAATACGAGAAGCGCTACCTGCGCAAGGATGGCACGGAGGTCTGGGGGTTCGTCTCGATCCGCTGGCTCAAAAACGAAAACGGGCGCGCGGGGCACGGCATCGCTATCCTCATTGATATCGACGAGCGCCGCCGCGCCGAAGAGCGCCTGCGCCGAAGCGAAGAGAATTCGCAGCGTCTCTCGCGCGAATACCAGGTTCTGCTCGACGGCATCCGCGACCCCCTGCTTCTGCTGACGCCGGAGTTGAACGTGGTCTGGGCCAACCGGAGCGCAGCAGAGTCCTGCGGCCGAACTCCCGAAGAAATTCGCGGACTGGCCTGCCACCAGATCTGCCTGAACCGCGCAGCTGCCTGCCCTGAATGCGTCGCGCGCCGCACGCTGGCCGACGCCGCGCCGGCCAGCGGCCGAATCAGCGCGCCCGATGGGCGCGTATGGGATATTCGCACCTTCCCCATTCACGACAAGGACGGCAAGGTGGTCAAGGTCATCGAACACAGCCAGAACATAACCGAGACCCTGCGCCTGCAGGAGGAAGCGGCGCGCAGCGCGCACCTGGCATCGCTTGGCGAACTGGCCGCAGGTGTGGCCCACGAGATCAACAATCCCATCAACGGCATTATCAATTACGCTCAGCTGCTCGGCGATAAACTTGCCGCGGACAGCCGGGAAAAAGAGATGACTGCCCGCATCATCCGCGAGGGGGAGCGGATCGCCACCATCGTGCGCAATCTGCTCTCGTTCGCCCGCATGCGCCCGGAGCAGAAAACCCGGGTTTCGGTCTGCGAGGTTCTGCTCGATGCCTATGTGCTGGTCGAGGCGCAGCTGCGCAAGGACGGCACCGAAGTCGTGCTCGATCTGCCGCCGCACCTGCCGGAAATCCTGGCGCACGGCCAGCAGCTGCAGCAGGTTTTTCTCAACCTGGCCAGCAACGCGCGCTACGCGCTGAATGAGAAGTATCCGGGCCGACATCCGGAGAAGATCCTGGCCATTTCGGCCCGCTGCCACCATGACCGAGGTCGAAAGCGGCTGCGGCTTGCATTTCGCGACCAGGGCGTCGGCATCCCCGCAGAGGTGCTGGATAAAGTTCTCGACCCCTTCTTCACCACCAAGCCGAACGGCGCCGGCACCGGGCTGGGGCTCTCAATCAGTCACGGCATTTTAAGCGACCACGGCGGGTCTCTGCACATCGAGTCGGAAGCAGGTGCCTACACCTGCGTCACCGTCGATCTGCCGGCGGAAACGCCTCTTCTTGAAGAACAGGAATCCAGGGAATGCAAGACACCAGAATTCTGATTGTCGATGACGAGGAGAGCATCTGCTTTACCTTCGAGTGCTTTCTGAGCGAACGCGGCTACGGCGTCGCCACCGCGACAGGCTTTCAGGAAGCGCTCAAGGCCATTGCAGAAGAAAACTTCGACCTGATATTCGCGGATATTCTGCTCGGCGACGGAACCGGCATCGAGCTGTTGGCCGAAGCGCACAAGCTCGGCCAGGACTGCCCGGTCATCATGATCACAGGCTCCCCCGACGCGAACAGCGCCGCCGAGGCGGTGCGTCTCGGAGCGTACGACTACATTCCCAAACCCGTGCGCTTCGAGACTCTGCTGCGGGTGACGGAAAAAGCCCTGCAGTACCAACGTCTCATCCATGAAAGAGAACGGGCCCGCGCCCATCTGAAAGCGATTTTTCGCAGCGTGCGCGACGGGATCGTGACGGTGGATCCCGATCTGCGCCTGGTGCAGATGAATCAGGCCGCGCGTGAGCTGTGCCTTTTTTCGCAGAATGACATCGGCCAGCCGCTCACGGCAGCGGGCGGCTGCGGCGCGGGGCGCTGCGCGGAACTGCTCGCCGAGGTGATCCGGCGCCGCGAGCCCTGCGAGGCCGAGCGCAGCGTCTGCCGTCATGCGCACCGGGGGGAGCGGGTCATGCATCTTGGCGCCACCCCGCTGATCGATGACAAGGGCGGCTTTTCCGGAGCGGTCCTGGTCATGCGCGATGAAACCCGGCTGGTCGACCTCGAGTGCGCGCTCGACAGGCGCCGGCAATGTCACGGATTGACCGGGCAGAGCCGCCCGATGCAGAAGGTGTACAACCTGATCGATCACCTGGTCGATGTGCCGACCACCGTTCTTGTCACCGGAGAGAGCGGCACGGGCAAGGAGCTGGTGGCCGAAGCCATCCATCACGGCGGCGTGCGCCGCGACGGGCCGCTGGTCAAGGTGAACTGCGCGGCCCTGTCCGAGGGGCTTCTCGAAAGCGAGTTGTTCGGGCACGTGCGCGGCGCATTTACCGGTGCGGTCCGCGACAAGAACGGCCGCTTTGAGCTCGCCGAGGGAGGAACGATCTTTCTGGATGAAATCGGTGAAATTTCACCGGCGGTGCAGGCCAAGCTGCTGCGGGTTCTGCAGGAGAAGGAAATCGAGCGTGTCGGTTCCTCTGAGACCTGCAGGATCGACGTGCGCATCGTTGCGGCCACCAACAAGGATCTGGCGCAGATGGTGCGCCAGGGCAGATTCCGCGAAGATCTCTACTACCGGCTCAAGGTCGTCACGCTCACGCTGCCCCCGCTGCGCGAGCGGCGCGAAGACATCCCCGTGCTCATCGAGCACCTGCTCGAAAAGCTCAACCGCCGGCTCCAGAGACGCATCGCCGCTGTCGACAGCGAGGTGCAGCAGATCCTGCAGAACTGGCCGTGGCCCGGCAATGTGCGCGAACTCGAACATGTTCTCGAATATTCCGCCATCCTCTGCTCCGGAACCCTGATCAGGGCAGAGCATCTTCCCGGAGAATTTACGGCCGGCGGGCAAAAAAACGGATCGAACGCGGAACAGGATGAAGCGACCCGTGTTCGCCGCGCCCTTGAGATGGCCCGGGGCAACAAGAGCGAAGCCGCGCGCGCGCTGGGCGTCAGTCGCCGCACCATTTACCGCAGGATCGCGGAGCTCGGCCTCGATTAGCGATCTGTGCCATGGCACAGATCGCTCCTGTCACACCCTGTGCCATGACACGCTTTCCCCAGCGCGTTTTCTTTTTTTCCCGACCCGCTCCGCGCCCCCATGCAGGAAGTGCGGTCGCAGTAAGAATCCCCCTGTCCCCGCCTTTCTTCTGATCTCGGGCGCCTTTCCCTACCCCTCGACTCAACTTTTCTTTTCGGTTTTTTCGGCAGAACGGCTGATTTGGTATTCCCTTTGTATCTATCCATCCGGGACTCAGCCAAGGAGCCGTTTATGGACAACGATGTAAGCATCCAGAAAAAGCAAGGCCGCCTGTGCCCGCTGATCTCCCTCGAACTCAGAAGCTGCTACTGTCACGACCTCAACAGCGGCAAAATCGAGCACGCGGTCCATTACTGCGGCGGCAATTATCGCCAGTGTCCACAGTATCTTTCGATAACCCGATAAGGGAGGCCCTACGTTTTGAACAATCTGCGCATGTCGTCCAAAATCTTTCTTCTCAGCACCGCCATCATGCTGACTTTCATCCTGACCATCGCCTGGATCTATCTGCAGGCCAGCGATCAGTTTCATCAGAACAAGCGCGACGAAGTCAGTCATGCGGTGGAATCGGCCTGGGGGGTTATGGACCACTTCGCCGATCTGGCCGCGTCCGGCGAACTGAGCTCCGAGGAAGCGAAGGCCCGGGCGATCGCAGCGGTCAGGCATCTGCGCTTTGACGAGGACAATTACTTCTGGATAAACGATCTCTCCCCCAACATGGTGATGCATCCCTACAAGCCGGAGCTCGAGGGGAAAAGCCTGGCGGAGAGCCGCGACCCGAACGGCAAAGCCCTGTTCGTCGAGATGGCGCAGGTCGCCGGAAAATCCGGCAGCGGGTTTGTCGATTACCAATGGTCAAAGCCGGGGGCGAAAAAACCGGTCGACAAGATTTCTTTCGTGAAGGCACTTCCGGAATGGGGCTGGGTGATCGGCGGCGGACTCTATCTTGACGAGATGAACGCGGAGCTGAATGCGATTCTCTACACGACCCTGGTCGTCGTCGCGCTGGCCCTGCTTGGAACCCTGGTGATGGTCTCCCTGGTGGCCCGCAGCGTCGCCCGCCCTCTGGGGCGCACGGCGGAAATGCTCAAGGATCTCGAGAACGGCCGCCTCGATCGGCGCCTCGGCATGCAGCGCCGGGACGAGATCGGACAGATGGCGGCGGCGATGGATCGCTTCGCCGATAATCTGCAACACGAAATGGTCAGCTCGCTGCAGAAACTGGCCGAAGGCGATCTGCGCTTCGAGGTGACGCCTCGCGACGAGCAGGACCAGATGCGCGGAGCGCTCAAGAAGGTCGCTGCCGACCTCAACGATCTGATCGGTCAGGTTCAGGTGGGTGGCGAGCAGATCGCCAGCGGCGCCTCCCAGGTCGCCGATGCGAGCCAGTCGCTGTCGCAGGGGGCAACAGAGCAGGCCAGTTCACTGGAGGAGATTGCCGCATCGATGAACCAGATGGCCTCCCAGATCACCCTGAACGCCGAGAATGCCAACCAGGCCAGCGCGCTCTCGGGCGAGGTGACCACGGTGGCCGGTCAGGGCAGAGACCAGATGCAGAAGATGGTTTCGGCGATGGATGAAATCAGCCAGGCCAGCGAGAGCATCTCGAAGATCATCAAAGTCATCGATGAGATCGCCTTCCAGACCAACCTGCTGGCGCTCAACGCCGCGGTCGAGGCCGCTCGCGCCGGGGCTCACGGCAAAGGGTTCGCGGTGGTGGCCCAAGAGGTGCGCAACCTCGCCGCGCGCAGCGCAAAGGCGGCCAAGGAGACCTCGGCCCTGATCGAAACCTCTGTCGCCAAGGCGGGAAACGGCGCCGATATCGCCGGCAAGACGGCCTCCTCGCTCAATGAGATCGTCAGCGGCATCACCAAGGTCTCGGATCTGGTGGCCGAAATCGCCGCCGCCAGCAGCGAGCAGGCCGAGGGTATCGGTCAGGTGAATTCCGGTCTCGGCCAGATCGACCAGGTCACTCAGCAGAACACCGCCAATGCCGAACAGAGTGCTGCGGCCTCGCAGGAGCTTTCCGGGCAGGCCGAACAGATGCGCCGGATGCTCGCCCGATTTGTCCTGAAGAATGCGGGCAACGCGGCCAGCCAGCGCTCCGCCCAGCCCGCACTGCAAGCGCCCCGGGAAACCACCTGGGGTTGAGCCAGACACGTCGATTCGCTGAAGTCCCCTCATGCAAAGCTCGCCGCCGGGTCAACGACCCGGCGAGCCGCGCATGAGGTCCACCGGCGCCTAGTGTCCCGTGCGGCTAGTTCCCTCTTCTAATTCTGGCCCTTTTGCCCGCTCTCGGCGTTGCGCCTCCTCGGCTTAGCTCTGGCTATGCCTGCGTCGGCGCGCCTTGACAGCGACCAAAATGACTCAGAATTAATTAATGCTACTAACCGCACGAGACACTAGCCATTATGGCTAGTCTCTCCTCAGCCGGAAGCGCGCACCAGCCGGGTGAGCGTGCGGTCGAGCGCTGACGCGAAACGTTTCCGGTCGCCGGGGCCGAAGGGCGCCGGGCCTCCCTGAACAAGCCCTTCCTCGCGCAGCCCCTGCATCAGATCGCGCACCGACAAGCGCTCACCCACATTCTCCCCGGTGTAGAGATCCCCCCGCGGATCGAGCGCCACCGCGCCCTTGGCGACGATTTTCGCCGCCAGCGGGATATCGGCGGTGATGATGAGATCCGACGGCTCTGCATGCTCGGCGATGTATTTATCCGCCTCGTCAGGACCGCCAGGCACGACCACCGAGGAGACAAGGCGGGAATGGTGTTTCGAGAGCCCCTGATTCGCCACCAGGCAGACTCCTACCTGCAGGCGCTCGGCGGCCCGGAATACGATCTCCTTGACCGCGCGCGGGCAGGCATCGGCATCAATCCATATTTTCATCTTTTTCCTTTTTCTGCTTCACGCTCACGGATTATCCGCAAGCCTGGCCTGCGGACCCCTTCTTATCGGACGTAGACGGCCCGATGGTAACCGTCCGGGCGATCGGGGATCAACGACAATCTCCAGCCCCGCTATGCTCCTAAAGAAAACAGGTGATTTTTAAGGACTAATTGTGTATTTTTTTTACCATCAACGCCATCCACCACGGCCTGGTTCGATATGACCGGAGACGATGATGACGCATGAAAAACCAGAATCAGCTCCATCGAAAGCGCAGGCCTTCATCAAAGCAGCCCAACGAGAGAGTGAAGCCGATTTTCGGGCGATCTTCAATGCCGTCAACGATGCCGTCTTTCTGCACGATCTGGAATCAGGCGGGATCATTAGCGTCAACGAAAGCGCTTTGGAGCTATTCGGATACTCCAAAGAGGCCATGGTCAAGACTTCGATCGAGCAACTCAGTGCCGGCACCCCCCCCTATACACAGCAGGACGCCGCGGCTTGGATGAGCAAAGCCGCTCAGGGCCACCCCCAGAGATTCGAGTGGCGTTCCCGACGCCAGAACGGCGCTCTTTTCTGGTCGGAGGTGAGCATGCGCCGGGCGGATCTGCCCGCGGGCGCGGCCCTTGTCGTCACCGTTCGTGATATCGAGGAGCGCAAGCAGACCGAGGCGGCCCTGCGTGAAAGCGAAGAGCGCTACCGCAGTCTGGCCGATCTCAGCCCGGACGGTATTCTGGTCAACGTCGAGGGCCGAATTGCCTATGTGAACGCCGCGGGACAGAGGATGCTCGGGGCGGACAACGCAGATCAGATCATCGGTCGCTCCCCGTTCGACTTCATTGACCCCGTACACCACGCTCAAGTACGCGAGCGGATCAAACGCATATTAGGCCGGCACGGCTTGAATCCGTCGATGGATCAGCACTGGCGGCAGGTCAGCGGCCAAACGATCGAGCTTGGGGTCTCCGCCGGCCCGCTTGTCTGGGAGGGCAAACCCGCGGTCCAGGTTCTGCTGCGCGATATCAGCGAACGCAAACAGTGTGAGGATGCGCTGATGGCGGCCAAAAAGGCCGCGGAAGCGGCCACGCACGCCAAGAGCGCGTTTCTGGCCAATATGAGCCACGAGATTCGCACACCGCTGAACGGTCTGTTCGGCATGCTGCAGTCCCTGCAGTCGACCCACCTGCAACCGGAGCAGGCCGAAAGCATCGATATCGCCCTCGCTTCGGGACGCACGCTGCTGAACATTCTCAACGACATCCTCGACCTCTCGCGCATCGAAGCCGGCAGGCTGACGCTGGAGAAAGAGCCGTTCGATCCGGCCAGGACCGTACGGGAGGTGGCCGCGATCTTCCAGGCCAACGCCACAGACAGAAACATCGCCCTGAACTGCGACCTGGCCGCGGAGTTGCCCCCGATTATCGGGGATGCGGACCGCCTGCGCCAGGTGCTGTTCAACCTGGTGGGAAACGCCCTGAAGTTCACCGAAAAGGGGCAGGTGACCATTGAGGCCGGCGCCCACCCCGTAAAAAACGACCCCGCCGACCTCGTCCTCACGATTGCCGTGACGGACACGGGGATCGGCATCCCCCGCGACAAGCTGGAGGGAATCTTCGAGCCGTTTACCCAGGTCGACGCAACCCGGACCCGCAAATACGGCGGTTCCGGACTGGGACTCGGCATCGGCCGGCGCCTGATCGAGCTCATGGGCGGCCAGATCGAAATCGAGAGCGAGCCCGCCAAGGGAACCCGCGTGGCCTTCTCCATTCAGGCCGAAAGGGCATCCGAGCCGGACCCGCTTCTGAAACAGGAAGAAACAGAGAGGGAGGGCCGCTCGCGTGGCTCCTTGAACATTCTGGTCGCAGAAGATGACCCGGTCAACCGGTTGGTCCTGGAGCGATTTCTCGCCAAACAGGGCCACCAGGTCGTAAGCGTAGCAGACGGCCGGCAATGCCTGCAGGCGCTGGACGAGCAGGAATTCGATCTGATTTTTATGGACGTTCAGATGCCGGAGATGGATGGGTGGAAGCCACAGGCAGAATCAGAAACCGCGCGGATGAGAAGAAGAACATCCCGATCGTCGCCATCACGGCCCATGCCATGGATGGCGATCGAGAAAAGTTCGAAACCGCAGGGATGACCGCATACCTGAGCAAGCCGGTGGATCTGGCGGCGCTCAAAAAGACTCTTAATCTCTTCGCACCCGCAAAATAGAACTCACCCCCGGCTTAATCCCTGTAGGTTCAGACCCCGCCCCCAGCGGTTCAACTTGACTTTCCTCATCAGGAAAGGCTATGTATTAAAGGTTTTTTCATCTCCCCCAAACGCGCGCCTTCATTCAGGAGCATTTCGTGGCTTCCCCTTCCCTGCTCACGACCCTGCGCAACATCATCGTCCGCGTCGTGCATCGGCAGATGTTTCTCAGCGCTCTGGTCGGGCTGATCGCCGGTCTCGGCGCCGTCGGCTTCTACTACGCCACCAACAGCGTCGATTCTGTGATGCTCAAGGGCCTCGGCGGCTATCACCCGCCGGAAGTTCACGGCGCCACCGATCCCTCGACCTGGGAGATGATCTCTGGGCTCGCCTTCGAACACCGCTGGCTTCTTTTTCTGATCCCCGCGCTGGGCGGTCTTCTCTCGGGCTGGCTCGTCTTCACCTTCGCCCCCGAAGCCGAAGGGCACGGCACCGACGCCGCCATCGACGCCTTCCACAACAAGAAGGGCTTTATCCGCGCGCGCGTTCCCTGGGTCAAAGCTCTTGCCTCGACGATCACCATCGGCACCGGCGGCTCGGCCGGACGCGAGGGACCCATCGCCCAGATCGGCGCCGGCTTCGGCTCCTATCTCGGGACCCGCTTTGGTCTCTCGGCCGCCGAGCGGCGCATTCTGCTGCTCGCCGGAATCTCCGGGGGCATCGGCGCCACCTTTCACGCGCCTCTGGCCGGCGCGCTCTTTTCCGCCGAGGTGCTCTACCAGGAGCCGGAATTCGAGCACGAGGCCCTGATTCCGTGCATTATCTCCTCGATTACCGCCTATTCCCTGTTCGGCGCGGTCACCGGCTGGCAACCCCTGCTGGTGACCCCGCGCTTCGTGTTTCAACACCCTCTGGAGCTTTTTTCCTTTCTCGCTCTCGGCATCTTCTGCGCCGTTATGGGCGTGGGCTATGTCAAATCGTTCTACGGCCTGCGCGATCTGTTCCTCAGGCTCAATATGCCGACCGCCCTCAAGCCGGCCCTGGGCGGGCTGCTGGTGGGGATCATCGCCATGTTCGTGCCGCAGGTGCTCGGCTCGGGATACGCCTGGGTGCAGGCGGCGCTCTACGGCAAGATGGCCTTGTGGGTGATGCTGGTGGTGGCGCTGGCCAAGATCCTGGCGACCAGCCTGACGATCCCCTCGGGCGGCTCGGGCGGCGTCTTCGCGCCCAGCCTGGTGA
>JAGXHK010000009.1 GCA_024636255.1 Desulfuromonadales bacterium
GCCGCGCACCGGCTTGACCCGCCCATCAAGAGAGAGCTCGCCCATAAGCACGAATTTCTTCGCGGCCGTCCCTTTGACCAGACCGGTGGCGGTGAGCAGGCCGACCGCCATCGGCAGATCGAAGGCTGCCCCGTCTTTTTTGATATCGGCCGGAGCGAGATTGATGGTGATGCGGCGGGCGGGAAATTCGTAGCCGGAGTTTTTAATCGCCGATTTGACGCGGTCCTTGCTTTCCTTGACCGCGCCTTCGGGAAGGCCGACCGTCGAGAACTGCGGCAGTCCCTGGGCGATATCGACCTCGACCTCGACAGGGTAGGCGTCGATCCCCATAAGGGCGCCAGAGAGGACTTTGGCCAGCATGATGTTTCCCTCCTTGTCAAAAATACAATTCAATAAAAAAAGAGGTTCTCTTCTAGCAAAAAAGCCCCGCTGCGGCAAGCACTGGCTGCCGGGCGGGGCGTTAACTGCATTCAACGGGTGAGCGCGTCCGGCCTACTGTCCGAGTTCCTCCACCAGGTACTTCTCCGCCATGATGCCGGCCACAGCACCGTCGCCGACAGCGGTGGCGATCTGTTTGAGTATTTTCTTGCGCACATCGCCTGCGGCAAAGACGCCCGGCATGGAGGTGCGGCATTCGGCATCGGTGAGAATGTAGCCTTCTTCCGTCAGGTCAAGGATCTCGGCGAGAAAATGCGCCTTGGGAACAACGCCGATGGCCATGAATACGCCCTCGACCGCGAGTGCCTCTTTTTTATCCGTTCCCGCCTCGCGCAGCTCGAGCGCATGGACGCCGCGCGCATCCCCCTCGACCCGCACGACCTCTCGGTTCCAGAGAACCTCGATCTTCTCGCTGGCAAAAAGGCGCTCCTGCAGCAGCTTGGTCGCGCGCAGCTGGTCGCGTCGATGGATCAGGTAAACCTTGCTGGCGAAGCGCGCCAGGAACATCGCTTCTTCCGCCGCGGTGTCGCCGCCTCCGACAATGGCGACCGGGACTTCCTTGAAAAACGCCCCGTCGCAGGTGGCGCAGTAAGAGACGCCACGGCCGACAAGTTCCTGCTCACCGGGGACCTCGAGCTTGCGCGGCTCGGCACCGGTGGTAATAATGACTGTGCGGGCCAGGATCTCTTCGCCGTCCACCACCAGGGCCTTGTGATCGCCGCGGTCGATGAGGTTTTCCACCTCGCCGTAGGTAACTTCGAGGCCGAATTCCTGGCAGTGATCCTGGAAGCGCATCATCAGGTCGGGGCCGTCGATTCCGCCGGGAAAGCCCGGATAGTTCTCCACCTTGGTGGTGGTCATGACTTGGCCGCCGAGGATCATCCGTTCGATCATGAGGGTCCGGAGTTTGGCGCGCGAGGTGTAAAGGCCAGCGGTCAGTCCGGCCGGACCGCCACCGATGATGAGAACGTCGTAGATCGTCTGCGTCATGAGTTGCTCCCCGAGAGTCGATTATCTGGCGGCAAAATAGCACAGGCTGTGGAAAAAAGGAACCAAGCGGGATTCGGCTTGCGGCGGCGCGCTTGATTTTAAACAGGTTCTGTCTTTAGAATGGCCGCGATTCAACGGAAGGAGAATTCCGAATGGAAACCGATAATCACCTGGACCGCAGTATCAGCAAGGGGTTCATTTTCGCCATCGTCCTGACTTCGGTCACCCTGGTCGCGGAGGTGGTCGGTGGGCTGTGGACAAATTCACTGGCCCTGCTTGCCGATGCTGCCCACGTCTTCATGGACCTGTTCGCCCTGGTCCTTTCGCTCACGGCCATCAAGCTGGCCAGTCTGCCGGCCACCGACCGGCGCACCTATGGCTGGCACCGGGCTGAAATCATCGCCTCGCTGATCAACGGCGCGACACTGATTCTGATGGCGGCCGGTATCCTCATGGAATCCTGGGATCGCTTTCTCGATCCTCAGGCGGTCAGAAGCAAAGAGATGTTCATCATTGCCACGGTCGGCCTGGTCATGAATCTGGTCGCCGCCACTCGCCTGCACGGCCATTCCCACGACGATCTCAACGTGCGCAGCGCCTTTCTGCATGTGATCGGAGATGCCATTGCCTCAGTGGGGGTGATCATCGGCGGGGTGGTGATGCTCTTTACCGGCTGGTATGTGGTCGATGCCCTGATCTCGGCCGGCATTGCACTGATCATCGGTTGGGGCGCGCTGCGCATCATCCGCGCAGCCGGACATATCCTGCTCGAAGGGGTCCCGCCGCATATCGATGTCAACGAAGTGGTCGAGAAAATGCGCACCGTCAAAGGGGTGAACGATGTGCACCATCTGCACTGCTGGTCGATCTGCTCTCATATCACCTCCCTGTCGGCGCATATCGACATCGAGCCGGACTACCGGCTGCGCCAGGGGGATATCATCGGTGAGATCGAGGAGATGCTCGATCGCGATTACCACATCGTTCACAGCACTCTGCAAGCCGAATGCTCCAAATGCACCACCGGCCCGGTGATTCAGCAGCTCCAGCACCGCCAGCGCAGCTCCAGTCTCTGTTCGCACGGCCACCCGGGGCACGGCCCCGGCGGCCACGATTCCGACCATCAACACTGACGGACTACGATGAAAAACTTCAGCCGTTTTCTGCTCTGGACTCTGGTCTTTGCCCTGCTGCTGCTTGGCATCGATCAGCTTTTGCTGCATATGCGTCTCGATCTCCCCGTCTACCGGGAAACCCGCTCCTTTTATCTGGATCTGCGTGGCCGCCTGCTCGGCACCGGGCCCAGCAGGCCGCGCTCGGTAGAGGAGGTGATCGAGTCCACGGATGAGCCGCCTGCAACGCACCCGCGACCACAGGGTACGCGTGAAACGACTCCATCCGACACGGGCCCGGGTTATCTTTATGTCGACCGGGAGGGCAACCTGAACTTTGCCGACACGCTTGCAGATGTCCCCGCCCGGTATCGCAGCGAAGCGCAGAAGATGACCCGGTAATTTTTTTCAGGGCAGGATGCCGTAAATTTCGGGGCGACGATCCTGAAAGACGCGGATCTGGCTGCGGTAGTTGACCATTTCTGAAAAATCGAAGCTGGCGGTCAGCTCGGTATCGGATTCGCCGCCTTCGGCCAGAATCTCGCCGCGCGGGGCGATCAGCAGGCTCATGCCGAAAAAATCGAGTTTCCCCTGCGGCCCGCAGCAGTTGGCCGCGGCAACGAAGATCTGATTTTCGATGGCGCGGGCGCGCAGCAGGGTGCGCCAGTGTTCCTGACGCGGCTTTGGCCATTCTGCCGGAATACACAGGATCTCGGCCCCCTCGAGGGCGAGCTTGCGAAACAGCTCCGGGAAGCGCAGATCGTAGCAGATGGCGATGCCGAGACGGCCGACCGAGGTCGGCACGAGCAGAGCGTGGTCGCCGGCGCTCAGAAAGCGGTCCTCCCCCATGGTCGAGAAGAGATGGATTTTGCGGTAGGCCGCTTTGATCGCTCCGTTGTCGATGACGTAGGCGGTATTGTAGATGGCCTGATTTTCCTTTTCGGGCAGACTGCCCACCACCACCATGGCATGTTCGGCGCTTTTCCGGCGCAGCGCCTCGATCACCCGCGGAGTTTCTTCCGCCAAAGAAAAGAGGCGTTTATAGTCGTAGCCTGTGCTCCACATTTCGGGAAGAACGGCCAGCTCGGCGCCTTTGGCCTTGACTCGGTCGAGAGCGGCGATCACTTTCTCGAGATTTGTGGTCACCTCGCCCAAGGTGATGTTGAATTGAACCGCAGCCGCCTGAATTGTCCGATTCATCTTGCCTCCTTGAAAACGATGTTATATTTAATGGGATGAAAAAAGCGCAAATGAAGCCATCACGTCCAATTATAAGAGAAGGAGGAGGCCGGAACAAGGCTTCCGGATTTCCTTGACACTCTTGGAAAGTGCATGATATTGATTAAACAATTTTACTTTTCTAGCTCTAGACCAAATATGGTTTAAAGTTTGCGTTCGCTTTTCATGTCGTGCGCTTTTTGATACCGGGGCGTTCACTTCATGCATGTTTTTCGGTAATGACGTTTGTTCAAGGTGGAGGGATATGACAAGGATTGCAACTTTTTTCATCATGTTTGCTTTCTGGGTACTCCTTTCGGGGATGTTCGATGCCTTCCACCTGTCCTTAGGGGTTCTCTCCTGCCTGCTGGTAACCCACTTCAGCCATGACCTGCTTTTCGGACAGGAGTGGTCTTCCTTTTGGCTGCGGCGCCTGACGGGGTGGATTTTCTATTTATTCTGGCTGGTCAAAGAGATCGTTCTGGCCAGTCTGCAGGTTGCCTACATCGTGCTGCACCCGCGTATGCTCCAGCTGATTGATCCCCAGCTGGTCCGCTTTCGTACCCGACTCAAACGCAACATCTCCAAAGTTACTTTCGCTCAGTCGATCACCCTGACACCGGGAACCATCGCCGTGGATATGCACGATGACGAGTTCACGGTCTACGCCCTGACCCGCAGCAGCGCTGAATCACTGCCAGGGGAGATGGAGAGACGGGTGGCAAAGGCACTGGAGCCAGAAGGTTGAGATTGATGGATTCACTTTTTCTTGGCGCCGGTATTGTGCTGTTGATTCTCATGCTGATCAGTCTGATCCGGGTCGTCGGGGGACCAACGGTGCTCGACCGCATTCTCGGCGGCAATGTAATCGGCACGCACACGACGGTGCTGCTGTTGCTGATCGGGGTGCTCTTTGACAATGTCAGCATGTTTGTCGATATCGCCCTAGCCTATGCCCTGCTTAATTTCATCGCGACTCTCGGGGCGACCAAGTTCTTCATGCACCACAAAAGCGTGCATCTGGAAAAAGAACCGGTTGAGAAGGAGGTCCGCCCGTGAATATCCTGGCCGCTATCCTGCTGATTCTTGGGGTGTTTTTCTTTTTTGTCGGCGTTCTCGGAATTTTACGTTTTCCTGATTTCTACACCCGGCTGCATGCAGCCGGCAAGTGCGATACCCTGGCCGCCATCCTGGTTCTGCTGGCAGTAGCCATCTACAATCTGCAGGATTTTTCCCTCGGTACTGTTCTGGTGAGTCTGAAGATTCTGACCATTGTGGCCTTTGTCTTCATTGCCAGCCCTACGGCGACCCATGCCATTACCGAGGCCGCCCTCATCGCCGGTGTGGAGCCGTGGACGAAAGGGGAGGGAAGGAAATGATCTGGCAGTTTGATCTGCTTATTCTCGCACTGGTGGTGATCTGCGCCATTGCCACCATCACCGTGCGCGACCTGCTCGCCGCCACTGTCATCTTTGGCGTCTATAGTTTTCTCATGTGCCTGCTGTGGGCAGAGATGGGAGCTGTCGACGTGGCGTTCACTGAAGCCACCGTGGGCGCGGGCGTCAGCACGATCCTGTTCATCGCAGCCATTTTTCGAACCACCCGAAGGAGCAAGGATTGAAAACACTCGCTCTTCTCGCCACGATTGTCACCGGGGCCTTGCTTCTCTATGGCACCAGGGATTTCCCCGACTGGGCAGATCCCCAATCGCCGACAAGCACCCATGTGTCACCCTACTACATCGAGCATGGGGTCGAGGAAACCCACGCGCCCAACCTCGTGACCGCCGTGCTCGGCGACTACCGCAGCTACGACACCATGTTCGAGACGGTGGTTATTTACTGCGCCGGAATGGTGGTGGTCAGCGTGTTGCGGAGAACCCGGTCATGAAGAGACTGCAGGAGCGCGCAAACACCCGCCCCGCCGGCCAGGGACTCATCATCGAGACCTCCGTGCGGATCATGGTCCCCTTCATCCAGCTCTACGGGCTCTACGTCATCGTGCACGGGCACTACAGCCCGGGGGGCGGTTTTCAGGGCGGCGTCGCCCTTGGGGCCTCCTTCATCCTGCTCGGGCTGGCCTTCGACCTGCCCACCACCCTCGAGCGCATGAGCGAGCGCAGCAACGCGCTGCTGGCCAACGCGGGCGTGCTGATCTTTACCGGCGTCGGCGCCATGTGCGCGATTCTCGGCGGGTATCTGCTCGACTACAGCGTGCTGACCGCCATCATTCCCATGGCGGCCGCGGAGTGGCGCTCACTGGGCATTTTTCTGGTCGAGGTCGGCGTCGGGCTGGCGGTCATGAGCATCATGGTTTCCCTGTTCTGGGATATCGGGTCCGCAGGGCAGATGGACGAGGGTCTCTAACGATGGAACAGGTCGTCGCGGTTATCGTCGCCAAGTACAACTACTGGCTCTACGTCATCCTCATGATGATCGGCTTCTACGCCATGATCGGCAAGCGCAACTTGGTGAAAAAACTGCTCGGCATGAACATCTTCCAGACCGCCATCATCCTGCTCTATGTTTCCACCGGGGTGAAACGCGGTGCCGGCATTCCAATCCTCGACAAGTACGAGGCCCTCAAACACGGAGTCGATGTTGCCGGGGTCGCCAATCCCCTGCCCCACGTGCTGATGCTGACCGCCATCGTCGTCTCGGTGAGCGTGACCGGTGTGGCACTGGCTATTCTGCTGCGCATCTACCGTCGCTACGGAACCCTTGAGGAAGATGAAATCCTGGAGAAAATCCGGCAATGATACGCGACAATCTCCCCGCTCTGGTGCTGATGAGCCCACTGCTGGCCGCCTTCGCCGTCAACCTCCTCGGCCGGCTGTCGCGGGCTTGGATCGCCCCCCTTGTCCTCGGCTCTCTGGTTCTTTCCACCATCGCCTCGTTCCTGCTGCTCGGCCGCACCCTCGCGGAAGGACGAATCAGCTACGTGGTGGGTGGCTGGCGCGCCCCCTTCGGAATCGAGCTGGTGGTCGACCCCCTGGCCGCCCTGATGCTCATCGTGGTCTCCGCGGTGGCTCTGGCCGCCTGCTTTTCCGCCCTGCCCAGCATTGCCCGCGAGCTTCCCGACCGCCAGCACCTGACCTATTCACTGCTGCTGATTCTCA
>JAGXHK010000103.1 GCA_024636255.1 Desulfuromonadales bacterium
AAGAAAACAACAAAACACCCACTGGCCAAGACTGTACAATCGGCCCGATTTTCATTGCCCGGTAGAGAAAGGCATGGTAGGTTCAGGTGTCCGTCAACGAAATGACACCGGAGACATCTCATGAAACAGAGCAGTCAGATCCTGATCATCGATGACGAAGCCCACAACCTTCAGGCACTCATGCTGCTTCTCTCCCATGCCGGCTACCAGGTGCAGACAGCCACCTCGGGTGAAGAGGCGCTGGAGATCATGAAAAAAAATCCTTTTGAGATCATCATCACCGATCTCTTTTTACCTGGCGTCAGCGGCATCGACATTCTGAAGCAGGTCAAGGAGGACTCCCCCTATACGAGTGTCATCCTGATCACCGGCAATGCGTCGGCCGAGACCGCCGTCGAGGCGATGAAAGAAGGCGCCTTTGACTACATCACCAAACCTTTCAATTTCGAAAAGCTCAAGGTGATTGTCGCCAAAGCGGTGGAGAAGAGCCGATTGGTGGCCGAAAACCTTTATCTGCGCCAGCAGTTGCGCGGCAAATACCGCTTCGACAACATCATCGGCAACAGCCTGCCGATGCAGCAGGTCTTCTCGCGCATGGAGCGCATTGTAAACACCGATTCCACCATTTTGATTCTCGGCGAATCCGGGACGGGAAAAGAACTGGTGGCCAAAGCGATTCACTACAACAGCGGCCGCAAGGACCATCCCTTTATCGCCATCAACTGCGGAGCGATTCCGGGCGAGTTGCTCGAAAGCGAGCTGTTCGGGCACGTCAAAGGCTCATTCACAGGTGCCGTCGTGGATAAACCTGGCCGGTTCGAAGCCGCGAACAACGGCAGCATTTTCCTCGATGAGATCGGCAACATGCCGATGCATCTTCAGATCAAGCTGCTGCGCGTACTGCAGGAGCAGGAGGTCGAGCGCGTCGGATCGACCCATAAAATCAAACTGAACGTGCGGGTCATTTCCGCCACCAACGCCAATCTCGAAGACGAAGTGCGCGCGGGCAATTTCCGCGACGACCTCTATTACCGGCTCAATGTCATTCCCGTCCACCTGCCCCCGTTGCGCGAGCGCCGGGAAGATATCGCCTTGCTGGCCCGCAGCTTTCTGCAGAAATTCTGCCGGGAGATGAAGCGACCGCTCATGTCGATTTCACCGGAGGCGATGACCGCTTTGGAGCTTTATGCATGGCCTGGAAACGTACGCGAGCTTGAGAATATGATGGAGCGCACGGTTGCCCTGACTGATGGTGAGATCATCGCCCGCGACGATCTGCCTGCCTACATCAGCGGCATCGAGAGCCCCGCAGCCGTCATGACGACAACTCCACCACGCATTACCCCCGAAGGAATCGACATGATGGAGATCATCGGCGATCTCGAGCGGCAGATGATCAGCGAGGCCCTTGAGCTCTCCGGCGGAGTCAAAGCCCGGGCTGCCGCTTTGCTCGGCATAAACCGAACGACGCTTGTCGAAAAGATCAAGCGATTTGATCTGGAAGCAAAAAAACGCGCCTGACAAAAAAAAGCGGAGACAGCCCGGGCCGCCCTCCTCTTTACCCTCTTTATCCTCTTTGCTCGTTCGGCAGAAAATGCTTCATTCAAGCCAGTCGAAAGAGCGCGTCACCGCCTTCTTCCACATCGCATAATTTTTTGTTCTCACGGTGTCATCGGTTGAAGGCTGCCATTCTTTATCTTTTTCCCAATGGCTCTTCAGATCCTGGACGTCCTTCCAGAATCCAACCGCCAGCCCGGCGGCGTAGGCCGCGCCCAGTGCCGTGCTTTCGGCAACCTGCGGGCGAATGACGGGAACACCCAGCACATCGGCCTGAAACTGCATAAGCAGCTCGTTTGCCACCATCCCCCCATCGACCTTGAGCGCCTTGAGGCCTACGCCGGAATCGGCCTCCATGGCATCGAGAATCTCGCGCGTCTGAAAGGCGGTCGCCTCGAGTGTGGCGCGCGCCAGGTGGCCGCGGGTGATGTAGCGCGTCAGACCGACGATGACGCCGCGGGCGTTGCTCTTCCAGTACGGGGCGAACAGGCCGGAGAAGGCCGGAACGATATAGATCCCGCCATTGTCCTCGACCATTTCGGCCAGATTCTCAACATCTGCCGCCGTGTTGATCAGGCGCAGACCGTCGCGCAGCCACTGCACCAGGGCACCGGTTATGGCGATCGATCCTTCCAGGGCGTAGACGGTCGGCTCACTACCGAACTTGTAACAGGGTGTGGTGACCAGGCCGTGGCGGGACTGGATGATCTGCGTCCCCGTATTCAAAAGCATGAAACAGCCGGTACCGTAGGTATTCTTCGCTTCGCCCACCTCGAAACAGACCTGACCGACCGTGGCCGCCTGCTGGTCGCCGAGGTCGCCGCAGACGGGAATCTCGCCGCCGAAAGGGCCGTCGGCGCGGGTCATGCCGTAAGAGTCCGGATCGCTCGAAGGGCGAATCTGCGGCAGCATCGACATCGGTATGCCCATCAGCTCAGCGAGTTCTTCGTCCCAGGTGCAGCCCTCGAGGTTCATCAGCATGGTGCGCGAGGCATTGGTGACATCGGTGACATGCGCGGCTCCCGCCTTCGGTCCTCCGGTCAGTTTCCAGATCAGCCAGGTGTCCATGTTGCCAAACAGGGCATCGCCGCGTTCGGCCGCCTCGCGCAGCCCCGGCACGTTGTCGAGCATCCAGCGGATCTTGGGGCCCGAGAAATAGGTCGCCAGGGGCAGCCCGGTCTGCTCGCGGAAGCGATCCTGCCCGAATTCGCTGCCGAATTCTTTGCAGAGCTTGTCGGTGCGGGTATCCTGCCAGACAATGGCGTTGCAATACGGCAGCCCGGTGTTCCTGTCCCAGACAAGAGTTGTTTCGCGCTGGTTGGTGATGCCGACCGCGGCGATATCCTGCGCCCGCAGACCGGCTTTTTTCATGGCTCCCGCGATGACGTCCTTGACCCGCTTCCAGATCTCCATGGCGTCATGTTCAACCCAGCCCGCCTTGGGATAGATCTGCTCGTGCTCGAACTGATGATTGGCCACCGCTTCGCCGTCGTGATTGAAGATCATGCACCGCGTGCTGGTCGTCCCCTGATCCAGAGCTGCAATATACCTGGACATGAGTTATCTCCCTTCTGTTAAAAAGATGCTGCGAAAATCGGCCATTGATTTTCGATAGAAGCGCCAGACTTCTAAAGAGCCTCGCCAAGCCTCTTCTCCGCCAGCTTTTCTTCGTCGGCGCGACGTTCGATGTCCCAGCCCAGTTCGTCGGCCATGATCTCAATGGTCCGGTCTACAGCGCTGCGGGCGGCCGCGCGATCGAGCAGGGCCAGCGGCAGCCGGCGGGTCAGCAGATCGATCGCCCGCTGCGCCATCTCGTGGCGAACGCCGTAAATCACTTCGGCTTCGATATAAGGATGATCCGGATGGAGCCTTGCCGCGAATCCCACTTCAGCGAGTTGTACCACCTTTTGAGCCCGATCGCCGTAGGAGCGATTCAGGTGACCGGCGATATCGGGGTCCAGATTGTTTTCGCGGACCAGGACCCTGTCACCGCCTTCTTGATAGTTTGCACCGCCGACCAGAGGCACCCGGTCGGAGATGCACCCTTTCTGGGGAGTCAGGGCGAAATTCTGCACCGCCTGATCAACGGCGTCTTCAGCCATCTTTCGGTAAGTAGTCCACTTGCCGCCGGTGATGGTCAACAGCCCCGAGGGGCTTTCGCTGATGACATGATCACGAGCCAGGCGTGCCGTATCTGCCGCTTTCGGGTCGAAGACCAGAGGCCGCAGTCCAGACCAGACCGACTGGATGTCGTTTTCCGTGATTTCGAGATCAAAGTATCGGCGTATGTGCCGCAACAAATAGGCAATATCTTTTTCTTCAGCTTTAGGGTGATCCGTCAACTCGGCCGGCTCATCCGTCGTACCGATAAGAGCATGCCCTTCCCAGGGAAGAATGAAGAGCACCCGGCCGTCCTCGGTTTTGGGAATCATCAGGCCGGTGGCTGGCGGCGCGAACTTTTTATCCAGAACAATGTGGATCCCCGAGCTGACCTTAAGAATCGGCTCGACCGTCTCATCGTCGAGCCGACGGATGCGATCGGCGAAAGGGCCGCCGGCATTGATCACCCCCCTGGCCCGCACCTCGAACGTCTCGCCAGTCAGATTGTCCCTGACCAGCGCGCCACCGACCTTTCCATTCTGCTTGAGCAGATGGATCGCCTCCAAATGATTGGCCATCATCGCGCCGTTCTCCGCAGCCGTTATCGCCAGAGTCACGGCCATGCGGGCGTCGTTGAACTGACCGTCATAATAGAGAACGCCGGCCTTGAGCCCCTCGGACCGCAGCATGGGAAAACGCTCGAGCGCCTCTTTGCGCCCCACGAGGCGGCTATGGCCGATCCCCATCTTTCCGGAAAGGATGTCATAAAATTTGAGTCCGGCGAAGATATAGGGCACCTCCATCCAATGATAAAGAGGGGTCACCAAGGGCAGGCGATGAGAGAGATGAGGCGCGTTTTTCAAAAGTACGCCGCGCTCGTAAAGCCCGTCCTTGACCAGGGCGTACTGATTCCGGTCAAGTTTCTTGATGGCCATTTCCAGGTAGCGTACTCCGCCGTGCACCAGTTTTGTACTGCGGCTGCTGGTCCCTTCGGAAAAGTCGTTTTTCTCCACCAGTGCGACCTTGAGGCCTCGCGTGGCTGCATCGAGAGCAATCCCGCAGCCTGTCCCTCCACCGCCGATAATCAGCAGATCAAAGGGCTCCTGCTGCTTCAGGCCGGCAATGATCTCCTCTCTATACATGTCGTCCTCCTCATGGCGTGGAAGCGGGAGGCGCCCCCATATTCTCTTTTTAACGTATTCGAATTATTCTCACTCCGCAAATCAGCAGGTTTTTACTTTTCGTTTCCGAACCATATCATGGGAATCAATGTTCAGCGAAAGCTTTGAGGTCATCATCGCAGGACCACGTTGCGGGCGCGACCGCGGCATCATCGGAGAAGAGGTATCAGACTCAGGTGAGGACGTGAGATGGCTGAAATCTGGTATACTTTAAATAAATTATCGAATCCGAAGACGAGAACAGGAGGGAAACGTGAAAAGCCGCAAGAAGATTTTCGATTACGAATGGGAAGAGGTTCTCGATACCCGGACCCGCGAATTGATCCGGGTCGCCTG
Organism: Desulfuromonadales bacterium; assembly: GCA_024636255.1. GTDB lineage: Bacteria > Desulfobacterota > Desulfuromonadia > Desulfuromonadales > Geoalkalibacteraceae > JAGXHK01. The sequence goes on from JAGXHK010000103.1 coordinate 5,175, forward strand.
CGCCGTTGCCGTCGGCTGCCCGGACTGACTGAAGAAACACTTCGCGGTCGCGAAGCAGGCGGGGGCAACCCAGGCAGAACTCAGAGAGACGATCGCCTACGGCGTCATGGCGCCGTCCGGACGGGCGAAGAATTTCGCGTTGCGCATGAGTCAGGAACTGGGCCTTGAGGATGAGAGTCGCCCTTAAAAGTCTGTCGAAAGAAACAGATTCTGCGGTATCAGTCTAAGTATGCCATGTGATTAGATTGCAACACGGGGAAAAAAGGTGATGCTATGACCACAGGGACAGAACACACCGAAGAGATTTTTGAGCAGCTCAAAGACCTTTATCAGGAGGATCCCGGAGAATTCGAAAGCCAACGCGATCAGATTATCCGCGAGGCGATCGAATCCTTTCCGGAGGAATCCCGCAAAAGAGCCTACGGACTGCAGTTTACGATCGATGCGCAGCTCAGCCGATACAAAGATCCGATTGTGCGCATGAATAAGATGGTCGAAATTTTCTGGGAACAGTTCGCCGTTTTCCAAAGTGCTGTCAGCGATCCGCAGCAATTCTGCGCGCAGCGTCAAACAGCGCGCGAGCCGGCCGAGGTTATTCCTTTTCCTGACAAAAAACATTAAAGAAATGCCTCTTACAGTCAAAAGGCCGCTTCTCGAAAAGAAAAGCGGCCTTTTGGTGTTATCTTCTGAGTCCGGGATCTGAGAATTTCAGTTGTCCTCCATTTGGCGCAGTTGATGCGCAGGGGTGAAATACCCGCGCACACCAAGCAGAACAATTAAAAACGAAGAGACCGCCACCGCGCCGCTGATCGCGCACATGATTGCGATCTGATATTTAACGGCGAGAACGGGCTCTGTCCCCGAAAGAATCTGACCGGTCATCATGCCCGGCAGAAAAACCAGCCCCATCGCCGACATGGTGTTGGTGACCGGGATCAGAGCGGCCCGGTAGGCGCTGCGCACCGCTTCACGCGATGCAGTTCGCGAGCTCGCCCCGAGACAGAGGCTGGTTTCGATTTCGAGCTGGCGCTCTTTCATTTCGCTGGCCAGTCTTTCGGCGGCAAGCGCCGCGCCATTCATGGAATTTCCGATGATCATGCCGGTCAGAGGAATGAGATAACGCGGATCGAACCAGGGATCGGGGGAAAGAATCAGAATGCAGAAGAAAAAGGTGGCCCCGCCGCAGCCGGCACTCAGCGCAAGCCCGGTAATGCGGTAGAAGCCTGGCATTCGGTTCTTGACCCGCTGGCCGATCACCTGTACGGAGAAGCCGAGCATCGCCGCCAGAATCAGCAGCACGGACCAGGCCTGGCTCAGTGCAAAGACGGCGTGCAGCACATATCCGGCCATCAGCAGCTGCAGAACCATGCGCAGCGAAGCCCAGAGCAGATCGCGCTCCTGGCCGACCCGGGTCAGCCGCGCAAGCCCGGCGGTGAGCAGGATCAGCCCATAGACCAGCGCCAGATCGACAAAATCGAGATCTATGATGGTCGGGCCATTCACCAATTCACCCTTCCTGCGTTTCGGGTTCGGCCAGAAAGCGCTGCAAGGCTTTTGTGCCTGGATTATTCAGCAATGCGCCGCTGGCGCCGCTTTCAAGCATCCGCCCCTTCTCGAGATAGGCCACCACATCAGCGCAGCGCCCGGCGAGTCGCAGATCGTGGGTCACCATAAGAATCGTCAGCCCGTGCTCGCGGCAGATGCGTTTGAGCGTTTGACCGAGGCGGTCCCCGGTGGGGCGATCGAGAGCGCTTGTCGGCTCATCGAGCAGCAGCAGCTTCGGCTCCAGCAGAAGAGCGCGCGCCAGACAGACGCGCTGCTGTTGCCCGACCGACAGGCTGGAGGCCCGGGTTGCAAGCATGCCGCGCTCGAGACCGCACATTTGGAGAGCCCCCTGCACTTCGGAGGAATCCGCGTACGGCGGCTTTTTGTTCTGAAGAATAAAAGGATGCTGCAGGTTATCGAGAACCGTGCCGGGAAATACGAAAGGCATCTGCAGCACCATGACCACCTGGCGGCGCAATGCCAGCGGATCGAAGCTGCGGATATCGGCTCCCTGCAGTTCGATGCGGCCGTCGTCGGCATCTTCCAGACGATTGACCAGGCGCAGCAAGGTACTCTTGCCGCTTCCCGAAGGACCGATAACCGCAGTGATCTGTGCGGGCGCTACATCGAGGTCGACATGTTGAAGGATCCGCACCGTTTCACCTGTTGAACGCATCCGCTGCTTGCTGATGTTCTCGATACGCAGCATCATTTCGTCAGCCGCTTCGGCCGGCCTCGCGCAAGCGCTGCATGACCTGCTTCATGTCCTCCCAGACTTCACGCTTTGAGCTCGGGTTGCGCAGCAGGTATGCTGGGTGGTAGGTCGGCATCAGGGGGATTCCCTCGTACTCGCGCCAGTGTCCCCGCTGCCGGCTGACCGGGCTCTGATCGCGCAGCAGGCTCTGGACGGCAAATCGCCCGAAAGCAACAATCAGGCGGGGGCGAATGGCGGCCAGCTGGCGTTTGAGGTACGGCTCGCAGGCTTCGACCTCTTCAGGACTGGGATCCCGGTTGCCGGGCGGCCGACATTTCTCAACGTTACAGATATAGACGTCCTGACGCTCCAGTCCCATGGCGAAGAGAATCCGGTCAAGAAGCCGTCCCGCTTCCCCGACGAACGGCTCGCCCCTGATGTCCTCCTCCCGCCCGGGAGCCTCGCCGACGAGAACCAGCTCGGCGTGGGGATTGCCGACGCCGAAAACGATATTCTTGCGCTCTTTGCAGAGTGTGCAGCGCTGACATCCCTCGAGCTCGGCGCGGATTTCATCCAATGTTTCTCTGCGGCACAGCGAATCGCCGCCGTCCTCCACTCCTCGCACGTTCACAGGGCATGGCGGCAGATCCCCGGGCACCTCCGGCACAATCAGTTCGCGCAGACCAAGAGTCTCGAGATCCTGAATCAGAGCATGCGTCGAGGCGACCACCTCCTGCAACTCTTTGCGGGTTTTATCCGGCATCGCTCTCTTTACATCCCTGAAGGGGTGATTTATCCTTTTCACCAACAATGCGACCAAGGTGTCTGATGGCTTTTCTCATACCGATTTTCACCCTGTGCTTCCTGCTGCTGCCAAATGATGCATCAGCCTGGGGGATTGGGGTTCATCTCACGCTGGGCAATCATATCCTGAATAATCTGCAGATGTTGCCGCAGACGCTGCAGACGCTGCTCAGTGCATACCCATACGATTATCTCTACGGCTGCATTGCCGCCGACATCACGCTGGGCAAAAAGTTCACCCACTATCTCAACCATTGCCACAGCTGGCGTTTGGGGCGCAAGGTGCTGGATGCAGCAGTCACCGACTACCAGAAGGCGTGCGCCTACGGTTACCTGGCCCACCTGGCGGCGGACACCGTGGCGCATTCGTACTTCGTGCCGTTCAAGACGATTCGCAGCTTCAACACCGTGATGCTCAAGCACGCCTACTGGGAGGTGCGTCTCGAATCGACCGTGGAGCCGGAGATCTGGGGTCTGGCCCGGACCATCGCACGCAAGAATTTTCAGCAGAACGACGCCATGATGCGCAGCGTGCTGTCGGATACGATCTTTTCTTTCAACACCAACAAGCGCATCTTCAACTCGCTGCTGCTGCTCACACGCCTGCAGCAGTGGCAAAAAATCCTGCGTTCACTCGAAACCAACAGCAAGTGGCAACTCCCCGAGGAGAATCGGGAAGAATACCTGGGTCTGGCCCGCCAGGCCTCGCAGAGCATCCTCATTCACATGGAAGAAAGTCCGTTCTGGAAAGCCGACCCGGCCGGTGAACGGGCGCTCAACGCCGCCAAAGCAATTCGCAAAAACCTGCACCTGCTCTGGATCGAGGGCAAACTCACCGAAGAGGAGGCGACGCGCATCCTCAATGAGCTGCGTCCGCGCTTTCGCGAGGGAATCACCCGTCCCGAGGAAATTCTCGCCCTGCTCTCGGAATACTGAACGTGCGTCGGTCGAGTGTGGCCTAATTTCTCTCCAGCTCAAGGATCCGGTCGAAAATTTTTCCGGCGACTTCTTCCTTTGAGAGCAGCGGCCACTGCTCATCGGAGCCGTCGCGACCGAGCACGCGCACAATGTTGGTGTCGACGTCGAATCCCGCTCCGGACGCGCTGACGTCGTTGGCGACGATCAGGTCGAGGTTTTTCTTTTCGAGCTTGTCCCGGGCGTTTTTCACCAGATCCGCTGTCTCTGCAGCAAATCCGACCAGGATACGCCCCTTCTTGATTCTGCCGAGTTCACTGAGGATATCCGGATTTTTCCTCAGCGAAAGCGAAAGATCATCGTGCTGCGACTTCTTGATTTTCTGAGTACTGGCCGAAGCGGGCCGATAGTCCGCCACGGCCGCTGCCTTGATCATGATGGAGGCCCGCTCCTGGCGCTCCATAAGGGCATCGCGCATTTCACATGCACTCGTCACCGCCACAAATTCGACACCGGCAGGCGGCTCCAGCGAGGTCGGCCCTGAAACGAGGATGACCCTGGCGCCGCGTCGGCGCGCGACGCGCGCCAAAGCGTATCCCATTTTGCCGGAGGAATAATTGCTGATGTAACGCACCGGATCGATCTCCTCGCGGCTCGGACCGGCACTGATCAGGACCGTCTCGCCGGAGAGGTCCTGCGGGCTGAGCAGCACCCGCGTCTGCTCAACGATAGCAGCAGGATCAGGCAACTTCCCCTTTCCTTCCCAGCCGCAGGCAAGAAAGCCCTGCGCCGGCTCCATGAACTGATAACCGAACTTTTCGAGCCGGGCCTGATTGTCACGGTAAATCGGATTTTCCCACATGTTCACATTCATCGCCGGCACAAACAGAACGGGACTCCGCGTCGCCATAATGGTCGTGCTGAGCAGATCATCCGCTATGCCGCAGGCAACCTTGCCGACAAGGTTGGCGGTCGCAGGCGCCACCACGAAAGCGTCGGCCCGGTCGGCCAGGGAGATATGTCCGATGTCGCGCTCCTGAAGAAGGCTGAAGAGCTCTGTGTGCACCGGGTTTCCCGTCAGGGTCTGAAAGGTCAGCGGGGTAATGAACTCCTGGGCGCTTTTGGTCATCACGACAAAAACCTCGGCCTCCTGCTTGACGTAAAGGCGCACCAGTTCAGCAGCTTTGTAGGCGGCAATCCCTCCGCTTACCCCCAGGACGATTTTTTTCCCTTTAAGCATCCGTTTTTCCCTTATTCAGCGGGAAAGCGCAAAAAAGGGTTTCCCGCCTTCTCCCGCGCGATACTGGTTGCCGGTCCGTGGCCGGGATATACTTTCGTCTGGCCTGGTAGCGACATCAGCTTCTCGCAGATGCCGCGCACCAGCTGATCCTGATCGCCGCCGGGCAGATCGGTACGCCCGATAGAACCGGCAAAAAGCGCATCCCCGCTGAAAAGTACGCCATCGGCCAGCAGGCAAATACCTCCGGGTGAATGTCCCGGAGTATGGATCACCTGGAGCGTCAGATCACCGACAGAGAGGTCTTCGCCACCTGTTACGATCCGGCTCGGCTCGGGCGAGGTCACAGCGGAGAGTCCGAACATCGCCGCATGCTCCGCGGCGCTGCTCAGCAGCGCAACGTCGTCGCGGTGGATCACCAGCTGTGCGCCTGTCGTCTCGACAAGATAGCGGTTCGCGCCAATGTGATCGAAGTGACCATGGGTGTTGATGATGAGCTCGGCTTCAAGTCCCAGGCCCTGCAGGGTCTGCACGATGTGCGAACCGTCCTCACCGGGATCGATCACCGCGGCGCGCCGGGTCTGTTCACAACCGAGAATATAACAATTGACCTGTAAAGGCCCAACCGGCAGTGTTTCCAGAATCATCCTTGCGGCTCCTTTTTTTCATCGTCTGCGGAAAAAAGATCGAGGCTTTTGCCTTTGAGTTGATCCCCGAGCGTGAACCCCATCTCCGGTTTGCGCGATTTTCTCGTAGAGGCGTCGCTCTCGCGTTTGGCGGAAGTCGCGTTCTGCCCCTTCTTCGACGCGGCGGATACTGGCGCCGCCGCTGGCTGGGCTGGCACCGCAACCGCCTCGGGCTGCGATGCGAGCAGCGGCTCCTTGTAGAAATAGCGATCGTAGAGGCGGTGATAGGCGGTCCACGACGCGGCGCTGTCCGGCTCTTTTTCGATATGGGTACGTACGCCGTTGATTTTCGAATCCAGATCGTCGATGAAGTTGAGGATGACGGCCTCCATCGTCATGGGGCGCTTGGGCGACCCGTACTCGTACTGGCCGTGATGGGACAGCAGAAGGTGCTTGAGCAGAAGGCCAGTGCGGGCGGGAAAATCATCCAGCTGGCGGATTCTCTCCTCGACCATCTCGACCCCCATGACAATATGGCCGAGCAGCTTGCCTTCATCGGTGTAATCGAAGGAGCGCTGATAGCTCAGCTCGCCGACCTTGCCGACATCGTGCAGCAGGGCTCCGGCCACCAGCAGGTCGCGATTTATGCCGGGGTAGCGGGCACTGATATCTTCCGCCAGGTCAGCCACGGCCAGCGAATGTTCAAGCAGTCCGCCGAGATAGACGTGATGCATCGCCTTGGCCGCGGGGGCGCGCAGGTAGCTGCGCAAAAATTCATCGTCCGCCAGAAAAGATTCCAGCAGGGCGCGCAGATTAGGGTCGTCCATGGATGCGACCTTCTGGCGCAGCGCGGATTCCATCTCATCGAGAGGCCGCTGCGAGACCGGCAGAAAATCGGCCAGATTCACCTCGCGTTCGTCAATGCGTTCGAGCTCCTGCACGATCAACTGCATCTTTCCCATGTAAACGCTGGCCTTACCGCGGGCGAAGATAAAATCATCCTTCTCGAAGCGACCGGAATATTCATCGACCCGATCCCATACGCGTCCCTCGATTTCGCCGCTGCGATCCATCAGTTTGAGGGTCATGTAGGGCTTTCCGTTCTTGGCCATGGCCAGAATTTTATCCCGCACGAGAAAGGGACTCTCGACCCGATCCCGTTCCTGGATGTCCTGCACAAAAACCTGTTTCAAGTCAATTTCTCCTGTGAATGGATTCTACGATCGCTTGGGCACTGCGCAGACCGTCGAGAGCCGCGCTCATGATGCCACCGGCATAGCCTGCTCCTTCTCCGGCCGGGTAAAGACCGGGATGGGAAAGAGATTGGCCATCGCTCCCCCGCAGGATACGCAGCGGGGCCGAAGTACGCGTCTCGGCAGCAACGAGAACGGCCTCGGCGGATATGAAACCGCGCATTCGCCGGTCGAAATGCGGCAGAGCCCGCCGCAGTGCTTGCGAAACGAAACCCGGAAGTACGTCCCCAAGATCCGCCTCACGCACTCCCGGACGGCAGGAGGAGTGCAGCTTCTGGCCTCCTCCCCCCTTCAAGAAGGCCAACAGATTCTGGGCCGGCGCGCAGTAATTGCCGCCTCCGGCGCGAAAAGCGCTCCGCTCGATCTCTTCCTGAAAAAGAACGCCGCCCCCTGGTCCGGCAAGCGGAAAATCGGCGGGACCGACGGTGACGACGAGAGCGCTGTTGCTGTAACCGCCATTGCGCCGACGCAGGCTCATACCATTGACGACCAGCATGCCCGGTGCAGACGAGGCGTTTACAACTTCGCCGCCGGGACACATGCAGAAGGAATAGATGCCTCGACCGGTCTCGCGATCATTCCATGACAGAGCATAGTCGGCGGCGGGCAGACGGGGATGGCTGGGAGTCCCATACTGGATCTGGTTGATCAGTTCGACCGGATGCTCGACGCGCACGCCGACAGCAAACGGCTTCGCCTCCATCTGCACATCCGCAGTTTCCAGCATCCGGTAGGTCTCCCGGGCACTGTGCCCCGGCGCCAGAACGAGGACATCGCACCCGATGTCTTCATGGTTATTGAGAACCGCGCCGGCGATTGCGCCGCCGTGCCGCACCAGTCCGGTCAACCGGGTGCAGTAGCGCACCTCAACGCCTGCCCGCTGTAATTCGCTGCGAAATTTTATCAGTACCAGCCGCAGACGATCGCTCCCCACATGGGGCTTGGCCTGAATCAGAATCTCCTCGGGAGCCCCGCAGCGCACCAGCAGATCGAGAATCAGGCGCGTCCCCGGGTGCTTGATGCGCGTGGTCAACTTGCCGTCCGAGAAAGTACCCGCTCCCCCCTCGCCGAACTGCACGTTGCTTTGCGGATCGAGAATGCCCTCATTCCAGAAAGACCGCACATCCTTGACGCGATCTTCGACCCCTCGTCCCTGCTCGATAAGGGTGACCGACAGGCCGCAGCGCGCCAGGTGCCAGGCAGCGAAAAGACCGGCCGGACCCATTCCGACGACCAGTGCGCGTTTGGCCGTGCGAACCGGCTCGAGCACAGGGGTTTTCACCGGCTGCGCAGCCTTGAGATGCGGATTTTGCTGGTGGCGGCGCAGGAGCTGCTGCTCGTCGCGCACCTCGAATTCAACGGTAAAAACCCGATAGACCTTCGGCTTCTTACGCGCGTCGATCGCGCTGCGCACGATGCTCAGGTTGTGGATCTGTCCGGGGACCAGACCGACCGCATGGGCAACTTTCGCCGGAAGCAGCTCTTCCCCCTCCTCAGGGGTAAGCCGGATTTCCTTCAGCTGCAGCGGCATGGAGCACCAGAGAGAAAAAGACCGTAAAAAACCATTGATTCAGGAGACGGGCGGCTGAACCGGAAGGCGGATATGAAAGGTCGTCCCCTCGCCCTCGAGACTGTCGAGCTTGACCTTTCCCCCATAATTATTGACGATGCGCAGGACAACTGAGAGGCCAAGCCCGGTGCCGCGGCTTTTGGTCGTAAAAAAAGGATCGAAAATCCTGTAGAGGTTTTCTTCGGGGACACCGCCGCCGGTATCGGAAATATCGACCATAATCGTCTCCGGATCGTGGTTCACCTCGATGCGCAATTCACCGCCATGCTGCATTTCATAAAGTGAATTGGCGATGATATTGTTGAAAATCTGGGCAATTTCCTGCGGGTCGGCCTCGATCGGAGGTGGAGTGGTCTGAAAGTTTTTCACGACCCTGATTCCCTGAGCCGCAATCTGCACGTCAAAAATTGCAAGGGCCCGATCAACCTCTTCTGCGACCGATACGCGGCGCATCTCCCCGCGCGGCCGCCTGCTGGCGTTCAGCAGCTTAATCAGAATGTCGTCAATACGGTCGACTTCCGTAAGTATCTTCTCCGGGTATTCCTTAAGATCGCTGTTCCCCTGAAGTCCGGCATGCAGAATCTGGGCAAACAGGCTGATCGAATTCAACGGATTGCGGATCTCATGCGCCATGCCGCCAGAGAGGTGTCCGAGCGCTGCGAGTTTCTCGGCTTGAATGATCTCCATTTGCGCCTGTTCGAGTTCGGCGCTTTTTTGCGCCACCCGATTCTCAAGTTCCTGGTTCCATTCCTCGATTTCACGCAACAGCCTCTCGCGTTCGGCACGCAGCTCCTTGTTGTGCAATTCGATGCGGCGAATGCGCAGGACGTTTTCGATACGATCGAGCAGATCCTGATTGTTGAAAGGCTTGAGCACATAATCGGAGGCCCCGGCTTTCATCAGCTCAACAGCGACTTCTTCACTGCCCTTTCCGGTGAACATGATGACATACGTCTTGGGATGGTTCTCGCGGATCTGCTGCAGGACAGTCATGCCGTTCATGACGGGCATCATATAATCGAGAAGGACCAGCGGGAAGTGCTCTTTTTCGAGAATCTCAAGTCCGTCCGGTCCGCTTTCAGCGGTTTTCACCGCGTATCCCCGATTTTTCAGGATCATGGACGTGAGCTGCAGGATGACCTTTTCATCATCGATAACCAGAATTTTCTCTTTCATCACCCGTTCCCGCAGACCTTGGAGGTGTTGTTCGAGGCGGTAGCATAACTCGGCCGCCACGGGGTTGACAAGAGCAAAGACACAGGTCACGCCAAAGCAAAAGGGCAGCTTGAAGGGCTGCCCTTTTGCGTCAGGATATGTGGATCCGCAGTTAGGATTCAGTGATACGGATGGTCATTACCGGCGTGGGCGACCTGCGCACAACCTTCTCGGCCGTGCTGCCGAACAATACATGATCGAGTCCGGTGCGACCGTGGGTGCCGATAACGATCAGGTCGGCGTTTTCTTCACCCGCCTTCTTGATGATTTCGTCATACGGAATCCCGGGAACGATAAAGCTATCATAGTTCTCATAGTCGTGCAGGTGCGTCCTGCAGAATTTCTCCATCATCTTTTTGGCGCCCTCTTCGATCTCCTCCTCGAGCTTCTCGAAAGAGATGTGCGGCACATAGAATCCGCGCAGGTCGACCGGTTCATTGATCACATGGACAACCAGCAGTCGCGCGTCGAATTTCTTCGCCAACGACAGGGCGTAATCAAAAGCAAGATCGGAACTCTCCGAGAAGTCCGTCGCCACCAGAATGTTTTTGAACTCTTTCATGATTCCTCCTAGGTCGAAGGACGGGATTGAGGCTCAGGCACCGCGGGACCGGAATTGTCCTGCCGTAGGATCTTTTTCATCACCGCCTTGAGTTCATCGAGCTTGACCGGCTTGTTGATATACTCGAACGCGCCGAGATTCATCGCTTCAAGATACGATTCAACCCCGCCGTATGCGGTGATCATGATGACATTGACGCTCGGATAGGATCGGCTCAGTTCGCGAAGAAAAACCATACCGTTCATTCCCGGCATGTGTATGTCACTGATGACCAGATTTACTTTGTGGTTGCGAAGAAAATCGAGCGCCTCGCGACCGTCACCAGCGCTGTTGACTTCGTAGCCTTCCTGCGAAAGCAGCCGGCTCAAACCGATCCGTGCATTTTCCTCGTCATCGACGATCAGAATTTTACCTGTTGCAGAACCCAACAAACCCCGTCTCCATATAATACAATTATGCTCAGTTTACCACGCGCTCCCCCTCTGTCAAGATCTCGGAAATGCGCTTTTTCATGGAAAACTCAATGTGATAACAAAGGTTTACCTTTGGCAGTCTTTGGGGGCATTTTCAACTGCCGCCCGCCGAACGCCACACGCGCAGCAGGTTGCCCACCAGCATCACAAAAGAGGGGGCACCGCGCCGCCCGGCTGTCAGCACCTCATCATGCCTCAAGGGCTCGCTTCCGATGCCGGCTCCGGTATTGGCGACAAAGGAGAGGCCCACGACCTCCATCCCCAGATAGCGGGCCATGATCGCCTCGTGTACTGTCGACATGGAAACCACGTCGGCGCCAAGGACACGCAGCATGCGAATTTCCGCCGGTGTCTCATATGAAGGGCCGAGCAGGCTCGCCAGCACCCCCTGCTGAAGCCGGATTCCGCTGTTTCGGATCGCTCCGCGGAGTGGAGCGATGAGGTCCTGGCGGTACAAGGCACTCAGATCGACGAACGGATCTTCTTTCTCGCCCCGCAGTGGATTGTCTCCGCTCAGATTGATGTGATCCGTCAGGTACATGAAATCACCGGCCCGGAAGCTTTCATTGACCCCTCCTGCCGCGTTGGTGACGAGCAGGCGCGGTGCCCCGAGAGCATGGGCGAGGCGCACCGGCACAGTCACCTCACGTGCGCTGAATCCTTCGTAGAGATGAGACCGGCCCTGAAATACCAGGACCCTCCACCCCTCGAGCAGACCGGCAATCAGGCGCCCCTCGTGTCCGGCAACGCATGGGCTCGGCATGCCGGGTACGTCCCGGTAAGAAAGAACAGCTTTTTCGCTCAGTTCCTCAGTTAGCGCCCCCAGACCTGAACCGAGGATTATGGCGATATCAAAAGAAGCGCTACCACGACGATCGCGCACCCGTTCTGCGCATTTCTCCCAGGAAGAATTCATTTTCCGGTCAAAAGTAGCGTCCGGACGCGCTGCTGAAGAAATTCCGGTTTAAATGATTTGGAAATAAAGTCATCGGCTCCGGCCTTCTCAGCCGTCAGGTGATCCTCCTGGGTTCGGTAGACGGCACTGATGGCGAGAATTCGCGTGTCTGCAAGCTCGGGCCGAGAGCGAATATCCTTGATCAAAGTGTACCCGTTGCGCCCAGGCAGGTTCAGATCGAGAATGACGAGAGCAGGCTTCTCGCGCAGAATGACGGCAAGCCCTTCATTGCCATCGTCGGCAGTCATCAGTTCAAGCTCCAGTGGCTTGAGAACATCAAGGACAAGCTCCCGAAAGAACCGGGCATCCTCCACCACCAGAACTTTGCGTCCAGAAACCTCTGCAGATGTCTCAATTGCAGGGATCCGGTCCTCACCCGGTCCGGCTTCCGCGCTCAGCTTCGACGTGAAAGAGGTTTTACATTTTGGACACTTGATGCGCACAGCAGTGGATTGCGCTTTGGCGGGATCAATACGGTAGCGTGCGCTGCAGTTCGGACAACGCAGGATCATGGCTCTGGACTTTTGCCGGAGGCCAGAAGGATTTCGGACTGGTCACCGGGATCGAGGCGCTGCCCATTGAGCCATATCTGCACCGCCGCAGGGTTGCCGAGCAGCAGGCGGGCGGAATGCCTGACCCGCCATGTCAAAGTCGTACCCACCTGCAGCATGTAGTTTTGCTGTGGGCGTTTATCGATGACAACTTCAAGGCTTGTGGATTCGCGCGCGGCAAGACGAATGGTTGCTCCGCCAGATGGAATCCGGGCCTGAACTGCCGTCAGCGCGCCGGTCTGGACGTGATCTGAGTCTGCAACCGCGGCCGTACCTTGCAGCGAAACCTCAGGTGCCGTCGACTGTTGAGGTTGCTTTTCCGGTACAGGCTCCAAAATCGGCGCCCCGGGGGATTCTTCCCCCTTGCGGTCCTGCGGAGATCCCGATTCCATCGGCAACTTCATTCCGGAATCCGCCGGCCTCCGAGATGGCGCCTCGCGGTCTGGTTCGATCGAAATGGCAGGAGTTTCGCGCTGCGGCGAAGACGGAGTCCGGACATTGACATAATAGAAAGCGGCGGCCAAGGCGGCAAGAAGCGCCAAAAGAAAAAACAGCGGCAGCCAGCCCATACTGGCGGAGCGCTTGACCGGCTCGACCAGTTCGGTTTCCAACGCGCGAAGCTCATCCTTCGGAGAAGGTCGCTCGGCAGCGCAGCGGCGGCAAATCGCGCTGACGTCGTTCGAATCAAATCCGAGTGCCTCGGCGTAATTTCTGAGAAACCCCTTCAGGTACGTTTCGGCCGGAAAAGAATCGAACCGTTCCTCTTCCAGAGCTTCAAGAAATTGGCGCCGAATCCGGGTTCTCACTTCCATTTCATCAAGTGAAAAACCCTGCTCCAAGCGGCGTTGCCGCAATGTTTCACCGACACTGTGTTCTTCACTCATAATCTAAGCCGTTGGAAAAACGCAGACGAACAGCCTGCGTGCGGTATTCGCGAGTCCCCGATTCGGAAGCCCCCACGAAAAGCTAGCGCAAAAGCGCCAGATATTCCTGCGCCTGGCGCCCGATATCCGAATCGGGAGCAAGCTCTATGACCTGCTCGAACGCCGCGATGGCCTTCTGCTGCTGCTTCTCCTTCATATACGCCAGACCGAGATGATAATGCGCCTGAGCATATCCCGGAGAAAGTGAGATCGCCTCGCGAAAGGCCTCGATCGCCAACCCAGGCTTGTTCAATGCGTAATACGCCTCTCCCAGATGGAGATGTGCCGGGGCGAAATTCCGATTCTGCTCGAGCGCCTTGCGGTAAGCGGCGATCGCATCGAGATATTCGCCCTTTTGATGATAGGCGACTCCCACGCCGGTATAGGCGAGAGCGGGATTGGAAAAGAGCAGATTGTTGGCGGCCTTGCGAAAATTGACGATGGCATCGTCCCAGCGGCCCATATCGAGATACAGCGCCCCCAGGTCGTTGTAGTAGCCGGGTTCTTCGGGACTGATCCTGAGGGCCTTCAGGTAGTGGCGCTCCGCTTCTTCATAGGCTTTTTTGAGTTGATAGGCGCGGGCCAGGGCCACATGATATTCGGGATTCTGGGGTGAGAGTTCCACCGCCTTGAGAAATTCCTTCAAAGCCATGGTCGAGTTGGGTTCGCGAAGATAGGATACCCCGAGGGTATAATGGGCTGCAGCCGAATCGGGTTTGGCGCGCTCCCCGCCGCAGCCGCCCAGCAGAAAAAGGGCGATGAGCACTGTCGATATCAGAAGTTTGTAATGCACAGATCCACCTTTATAGAGATCCCAGTATTTTCCCGACGGTACCAATAAGGCGCTGCCGCCGCTCTTCGAGCTGGGATGAGAGTCGCAAGGGCGAAGGTTCTTGTTCCACAACAGCGGCGGGTTCGACTCCCTGCTGCAAACGCAGGGTGTTCCAGAGCTTTTCGCGCTCCTTTGCGGACAGGGCCTGATACTCGAAATCACTCAGTAAAAAACCCATGGATTCGATAAAAAAGACGCCCTCCTCGATAACATCTTCAACCTGATCCGGGGAGACTGCTCCTTGTTCGTTCATGTAAAAGACCAGCCGGGCACTTTGCTTCAGATGCAGTGCGACTGTGACCCTGACCCCGGAACCTTCGGAGAACGCCACCAGAGAGGCACCGACACCCTGGGTCGGAAAACCCGGGATGGCCAGGTTGACCAATCCGATGGACTGATGCAGATGCAGCACCTGATGTGCCGGGATATCAAGACAGAGCAGATTTTCATGTAGATCGAACATGGTGTCCCCAAAAAGTCTCTGTGTCCGGCACGTGCGATACAGCTTCAGCGGACCTATTCATTTAGATATTTTCCGATGAGCAAGTCAAGGTTTCTCAAGGTTTTCTCCGGGATCAGCTCAGGTCGTGTCATGATTGCGTGCTGCAAGGCTGAACCGCAACTGCAGCCCCGCTCAGTTCGGAGGCGTCGCGCTGCAGATTTGATGATCTCGCGAGCTGTGGCGACATTCTTCTCGATAATCGCGATAACCGCCTCAACGGAAACGTCATCATGACCTTGATGCCAGCAGTCGTAATCGGTTGCCAGAGCGACGGTGCCGTAGCAGATTTCCGCCTCGCGCGCCAACCTGGCCTCGGGAACGTTGGTCATGCCAATCACATCGACCCCCCAGCTTCGGTAAATCCTCGATTCGGCACGCGTTGAAAAATTCGGACCTTCGATACAGATGTAGGTACCGCCTTTGTGAACCGTGGCGCCGACTTGCTGCGCCGCTTCAAAAAGCACACCGGCCAGATCGCCGCAGATCGGATCGGCAAATTGCACATGGCCAACGATACCTGATCCGAAAAAGGTCGATGGGCGCTTGCCCTGGGTCTGGTCGAAAAACTGATCGGGGATCACAATGTGACCGGGGACGATCTCCTCTCGCATGCTGCCGACGGCGGACACCGAAATAATGCGCTCAACCTCCAGCGTCTTCATGCCGTAAATGTTGGCCCGATAATTCACCTCTGAAGGCAAAAGGCGATGACCACGGCCGTGCCGGGGGAGAAAAACCAGCCTGACCCCCTCGAACTCCCCTGTGATAAACGCATCGGAGGGCTCGCCAAAGGGTGTGTCGATCCTGATTTCTTCGACGTTGGTCAACTCCTCCATCTGATAAAGACCACTGCCGCCGATCACTCCGAGAACTGCTTGAGACATAGATTCTTCGCTCCTTCAGAATAATTATTTTTCAACGCCCGATAGGGCTCATGCGGGCAGAGCAGGCTGCTGGCGTTCAAGGCGTCCCTTGAGTTGACCGCAGGCAGCGGAAATGTCCTGCCCCTTGCTGGCCCGCCGGATCGCGACCATGTCGCGATCCAGCAGATAGGTCTGAAAAGCAGTCATTGCTTCCGGCGCCGGACCGCGCAGAGCCGACCCCTCATGTTCGTTGAACGGGATCAGGTTGACCTTGGCCCTGATGCCGTGGAGTAACTTGACCAGCCGCCGGGCATCGGCGATCGAATCATTGACCCCGCCGATCATGATGTATTCGAACGTGATGCGCTGACGCGGCGCCAGCGGAAATTCGCGGCATGCCGCCATCAGTTCGGCCAGCGGAAAACGCCGATTTACAGGCATCAATTGATTGCGCACCGCATCGCTGGTGGCGTTCAGAGATACGGCCAGATTGACCCGGATTCTGCGCCCGAGTTCGCGCATCTCGGGGACCAGACCGGCCGTCGACAGGGTGACCCGGCGCGGGCCATAGTCGAAACCGTCCCTCGCATAGAGAATCTCGAGCGCCGCGATCACGTTCTCAAGATTGTGCAGGGGCTCGCCCATTCCCATAAAAACAATATTATTGATCGGCCCCTCGCGCATTGCCGCGCAGACCTGGTTGACGATTTCCGCCGGCTCGAGATTGCGCATCAGACCGAAAGTACCGGTCAGACAGAAACTGCACCCCAGAGCGCACCCGACCTGACTTGAAATGCACAGGGTGGCCCGCTCGGACTCCATAGGGATGCGCACACTTTCCACCGTCTGCCCATCTTCCAGGCGGAAAAGGTATTTGCGGGTTCCATCGCCGCTTGCCTCGGTAAGCTCAGGTTGCATGGAGGAAATCCAGGCCCTCTCGCTCAGTTCGCGCCGGAAGTCCTTGGAGAGATCGGTCATTTCATCAAATGAGGTCACTCCACGCTGATAGATCCAGCGCAGGATCTGGCGGGCACGGAAGTCCTCTTTGCCGAGGCCGGAGAGAAACTCGCGGAGCGCGTCGGGAGTCAGGTTCTTCAGATCTGTCTTGTGGTTAGTCATGCAATCGATTTATTAAAGTCTCGGTTTAATGGTTGTGAATTTGCGAAAAAAAAGCCCTTCGGGATTGTAACCGAAGGGCTGGACATGTACAAGAGCTGAACTATGCCGGCTTTAATGTCGGTCAAAACTCTCAGAGAAGCTCCAGACCGGCAAAAAAATAGGAAATCTCAAACGCGGCCGTCTCCGGGGCATCCGATCCGTGCACGGCGTTTTCTCCGATGGACGCGCCGAATTCCTTGCGCAGCGTCCCTTCGGCGGCCTCACCCGGGTTGGTGGCTCCCATCAGATCCCGCCATTTCTTGACCGCTACGTCGGCCTCGAGAACCATGGCAATACAGCCGCCGCTGCTCATGAAATCGGTCAGTTCTCCGAAAAAGGGCCGCTCTCTGTGCACATGATAGAAACCTTCGGCCTCTCTCTTGCTCAGAAAAAGCTTCTTCAGACCGACAACCTTAAATCCTTCCTGATAAATGCGCGCGAGGATTTTACCGGCGCTGCCGGCCGCAAAAGCGTCGGGCTTGATGATGGCGAAAGTTCTTTCCATGGGAATCTCCTTTGCTATTTTGCTCATTTGAATGGTTTGGCAGGTTTTTCGTTCGCGGGCCGAGGGTTATGTAGCACCGCCCCACCGGCCTGTCAAGGCCTTTGGCCAAGCGGAGACATGATCGGCCTCGACAGATCTTTTTGCGGCGCTCGCTCGGCCTGGCCGCCCGATATCACGTCAACCCGAGAGGCAATCCCTCTAATTGCGGCGCACCGAAGGCCTGCTATAATTCCCCAACCTGCCGAACCTGCAAGGCAAAACCGTCATCAACCGTGTTATGAGGACGGTGGAGCTGTCTGAACTCCTTTCGTTAAAGGCTTTACTCAATGGATTTGAATCTGGAACTGATCTTCACGGAAATCGCCGTGATTCTTGGCGTCAGCGCCGTTCTCGGCCTGATAGCGGCGCGCCTCAAGCAGCCCCTGATCGTGGCTTTCATCGCGGTTGGCGTCGCGCTCGGCCCGTCCGGCTTTGACCTGATGGCCGCTCACGAACCGCTGCACCTGCTGGCCGAGATGGGCATCGCCATTCTTCTGTTCGTGGTCGGCCTCAAGCTCGACATGCACCTGATCCGTACCATGGGCCCGGTGGCCCTGGCAACCGGCCTCGGGCAGGTGCTGTTCACCTCGGTCTTCGGCTATCTGATCGCTCTGGCCCTCGGCATCAATACCGTCGGCGCCCTCTATGTCGCAATCGCCCTGACCTTCTCGAGCACCATCATCATCGTCAAACTGCTCTCCGACAAACGCGAGATCGACGCCCTGCACGGGCGCATCGCCATCGGCTTTCTCATCGTGCAGGATATCGCCGTGGTTCTCGCCATGATCGGGCTCACCGCCATGGGTGCCGGCGACCAATCGGGGAACCTGCTCATCGCGGGCCTGCTTGTTCTGGCCAAGGGAGCCTTGATGGTCGCAGCTGTCGCCCTGCTGATGCGCTTCGTGCTGCCGCGCCTGATGGACCAGGTCGCCCGCTCGCAGGAACTGCTGATCCTGTTCGCCATCGCCTGGGCGGTTCTGTTCGCCGCCGGCGGCGATATCCTGGGCTTCAGCAAGGAAGTGGGGGCCTTTCTGGCGGGTATCTCTCTCGCCTCGACCCCCTACCGCGAAACGATCAGTTCGCGGCTGGTGAGCCTGCGCGACTTCCTGCTCCTTTTCTTCTTCATCAACCTCGGCGCTCAGCTCGATCTCTCTCTGCTGGGCGCCCAGATCGGGCCGGCTCTGATTTTTTCGCTGTTCGTCCTGGTCGGCAACCCCATCATCGTCATGATCATCATGGGTTACATGGGCTACCGCAAGCGCACGGGCTTTCTTGCCGGTCTGACCGTCGCGCAGATCAGTGAATTCTCGCTTATCCTGGCCGCTCTCGGGGTGAGCCTCGGGCACATCGACCGCGAGACGCTGGGTCTGGTCACCCTGGTCGGGCTGATCACCATCGGGCTTTCGACCTACATGATTCTCTACAGCCATCAGATCTATGAAAAGATCGCTCCGTTTCTCGGCCTCTTCGAGCGGCGCACACCCTTTCGCGAGGCCGACCTAACGCCCGCGCAGAGCGAAGGCGTCGAGGTGGTCCTTTTCGGCCTGGGCCGTTACGGGCGCAACATCGCCGCCAATCTGCAGCGACGCGGCAAGCGGGTCGTCGGCGTCGATTTCGACCCGCAAGTGGTCGCCGCGTGCCGCCAGCAGGGACTGGCGGCGCGTTATGGAGACGCCGAGGACCCCGAGATACTGGAGAACCTGCACATGACGGAGGCTAAATGGGTGGTCAATGCCACCCCGGGGCGCGAAGTCAATCTGAGCCTCCTCAAGTCGCTGAAAAGCCAGGCATACCCCGGCAAAGTCGTCCTCACCGCGCACAATTCGCAAGAGGACGAAGCTTACCGGCAGGCCGGGGCCGACAAGGTCCTCTGGCCTTTTGTCGATGCTGCCGAGCAGGCGGTCGATTATCTGACCACATCCACCGACATCATTGAGGCGACCTACCCCTGGCCGGTGACTCTGGCGGAGGTCCGCCTGCGCCCCGGCAGCGCTGCCGGGGGAAAGCGGATTCGCGAACTCGACCTGCGCGCCCGTACCGGCGCCTCCATCATCGCCATCGATCGAGCCGGTCAGAGTTATTTCGATCTCGGCTCCGATTTTCTTTTACTCCCTGGCGACCGCTTGATTCTGCTGGGCAGTCGCGACGATCTCGACCGCGCAGGGAAAATCCTCGAAGAGCAGGAGCAGGCCCAGGGGGAGTCCGCCGAGAAACATTTCCGCATTGAAGAGTTTACCCTGCCGGATGACTCATCATGGATCGATCGGTCGCTGGGGGAACTCGATCTGCGCCGCCGGCAGGGGATTACAGTGATCGGCATACGCCGCGGGAGTGAAAAAATCATTTCGCCGCCCCCCACGGAAATCCTGCGTCAGGGCGATACCCTGGTTGTCGCCGGCAGCACCGAAGCCCTGGCGACACTTCGCCGGTGAAGCGCTGCAGTGTCAGCTGCTGCCGCCGGTAGCGGGAGTCTTGGTCAAGGCAGCCACCGCGGAGATCTGATCGGGCGCACCGAGGACAAGCAATGTGTCACCCGCGCGCAGCTCGGTGTCGGCCTCAGGGTTGGAATGGATGCCTGAGTTGGACTGAACCGCCAGTACGGTCACTCCATGGCTCTGGCGCAGGTTGGTGTCTGCCAGGGTCTTGCCCGCAAGCGAGGACTTTTCGCTGATCCGAAGCGAATTGACCTCGACCCCGGGAAGCTGCAGACTGAGCTGATCCACCGTGCCGCGCTCGAGCGAAAGGCTGCGCAGCATCTGATAACCGCCGGCACGCACCTCGGCGACGAATTTTTCAATCTCATCGCGCGGCACCAGGTATTTTTCCAGAATACGGGTGAAAATCTCCACCGAGGTTTCAAATTCCTCGGGGATCACCTCGTTAGCGCCGAGATCGTAAAGCGGCTTCATCTCCGCAGTGTAGCGGGTACGCGCGATGATATGCACGCTGGGGTTCTCCTCACGCACCACCGCCACGACCTGCCGGGTGGCCACCGGGTCGGAGATGGCAATGACCACCACCCGCGCGCACTGGATCCCGAGTTGCTCAAGCACTTCTTCGCGAACGGCGTCGCCGAAAAAAATCGGCTCACCTTTGGCCCGTTCTTCGCGAACGGTCTCGGGATTCATCTCGAGGATGGCATAATCGATGCCGGCAGCGCGGGCGGCCCGGGCGACGTTGCGCCCGTTAAGGCCATAACCGATGATAATGACATGGTCGTTGAAGGCGCCAAACAGACAGGGGTGAGCACGTGAGGCCTGCTTTTTTGCCGTATCCTGGGGGCC
>JAGXHK010000104.1 GCA_024636255.1 Desulfuromonadales bacterium
AGATGTGTATAAGAGACAGGATTATGACCAGCAACGTGGGCGCCCGCGAGATTTCGGCCACCCCCATCGGTTTCGGCGAGCGTGATCCGGCCGGAGTCAAGGTGGCGGTGGAGAAGCACTTCTCGCCTGAATTCCGTAACCGCCTCGACGGTGTAATTCCATTCAACCATCTTGACCTCAATGTTATGGAGCTGGTGGTCACCAAATTCATCCGTGAGCTGCAGGAGCGCATTCGGGAGCGCGACGTGACCGTCACCCTCTCGCCAAAGGCCCGCGCTCACCTGGCGCAAAAAGGATATGACCCGGTGTTCGGGGCACGTCCGATGGGACGTCTGATACAGACCGAAATCAGCGATGTGATCGCTGATGAAATTCTCTTCGGACACCTGAGCAACGGCGGCAAGGTGAGCATCGGCTACAGGAACGGAGAGCTGACCTTCCGTTACCGCTGATGCGATAAACGAAAAGAGGCGCGGGGTTCCCGCGCCTCTTTTTTTCTCTCTTCAGGTTTTTCGTGCCCATTTACCGCCTGCGCGACGAGCTCGTCTTTCCACCGCCTGAACTCGCTGAACCGAACGGCCTGCTGGCTGTCGGCGGCGACCTGTCACCGGCGCGTCTGCTGCTCGCCTATTCGATGGGCATTTTCCCCTGGTTTACCGAGCATGATCCGATCCTGTGGTGGTCACCGGATCCGCGCTTTGTTCTCGAATTTGCGGACCTGCGGGTTTCGCGCAGCCTGGCCAAGGTGCTGCGCCGCGGGACTTTCGATGTCCGCTTCGACAGCAGCTTCGCCGAAGTGATCACGGCCTGTGCCCGAACCCGGCGCCCGGGACAGGAGGGCTCATGGATCACATCCGAAATGCTTCAAAGCTATCAGCGCCTGCATCAACTCGGACACGCCCACAGCGTTGAAGTCTGGTCCCAGGGGAGTCTGGCCGGGGGGCTCTACGGAGTCGCGCTGGGACGCTGCTTCTTCGGCGAATCGATGTTCTTCCGGGTCCCTGATGCCAGCAAGGTTGCCCTGGTGGCGCTGGTCGAGCACTTGCGCGCGCGCGATTTCGAACTTCTCGACTGTCAGATGCCGACCGCCCACCTCGCCTCTCTTGGCGCCCGGGGCATTCCCCGGGACGAATTCGCCCGCCGCCTGCGGCGCGGCGGCGTGGTTCCTTCGCCGCATCCGCCGCAGGGAGCCTTCTAACCTTCTTCGGCGCCGGCTATTCTTCCAGCCAGGATCGGATCTCTTCATCCCGCAGCGGCCAATCGGGTCCGAGCCGCTCGCGAAGAAACGCGGCCAGCAGGCTGTCGAAGAGTTGCAGCCCTTCCTCGAGAACATGCATGCGTTCGTAAAAAAGAGCCTCCTTCTCGCTTTTGGCATCCGTGATCTCATCCTTCTCCGGTTTGACCGCTGGCGCCTTGAAGCCACTGAACTGGAACAATTCCCCCTTCAGAGTCGTCTTCCAGAGGTCCTCCTGCTTTTCCAGGTACAGGGTCGCATCGACGATCTGCTTGCCGCTGCGCAGGGCGGTGCGCACCTCGTTGAAACGGTCCTGATGTCCGGCGGCAGTAATTTTCTGCACGCCGCTGTCGCTGGCGCCCATCAGCACCAGCTTGTCATTGAGATAGGCGACGAATTCTTCTTCCGCTAGCGCCGGGCCGGGCCGGGTGACCCGATATTCGGAGGTCGCACTCAGGGTCTGGTGCAGCAGCCAGAGCAGAAAGTCGCTGCCGAGCCAGGCATTATCGCGGATCTGCGCCAGCACATCATCGCTGTCGGCGCGGTTGGCCGCATCCAGTGCCTCTTTCAACTCATCGCCAGCAACCTCGCTGGCTCTGGCGAAGGGGTGCACGGAGACCAGGCGAAGTCCCTCGAAACTCTGACGGAAGAGTCCTTCGAAAGCTTCCATCACCTTGGCACTGGTGCTGGCGAAGGTCACTAAACCCTTCTCGGTATCCCACACCACGTCATAGGTTGCCGGGGCAGGCAGGGTACGCGCGAGCAGGGCGCCTTTAACGGCCTCGCGCAGCTCTTCGCGCTTTTGCTTCGGAACCCGCTGCAGGCCGGGGTGCTCGGCGAGAAATTCCTGCTCGGCCTGGGTCTGGCGGGCGCGCAGCAAAGCGCCCGGAATCCGCCGCTGATCGCGGCGCAGGGTGAAGACCAGGTAGTGATCGCGGCGCAGGTCGCGTTCGTCGGCAAAGCTGCTGTCATGCGAATCATCCAGGCTGACCCAGCCGACAGAGATCTCTTCAGCGCTCTGGTCGATGGGGAGAAAAGCGTTGCGGGCGAGTTGGCGAGCGACCCAGCCGAAGAAATCCTCCTGCGGGAGATCGCCCAGCACGCGGTACTGGCAGAAACTAACGGTGTTGGCAAGAATGCCCATGGAAAATTCCTCCTTGATGGAAAATCGGGACCAGGGAATACAACGTTTACAGGATGCTGACAAGCGATTTCTGTGAAGCGGCCGCACCCCGAAACGGGGTCATGGGGTAACCAGGGTGAGAGTGCTCCATGCCACCAGCAGATAGCGGCCGAGCTTGCCGATGGCCACCAGCGGGACAAAGAGTGAACCGCGCAGGCGCATGAGGCCGGCCAGCAGGCAGAGCGGATCGCCGACGACCGGTAGCCAGGCCAGAAGCAACGACCAGGCGCCCCAGCGGCGATACAGGTGCCGGGCGCGAACGAGTTTCCGCTCATCGAGGCGCAGCAGCCGGCTGGCCATCAGCTCACCGCCCCAAAGTCCGATCAGGTAAGTTGTCCAGGAGCCCAGGGTGTTGCCGAGGGTGGCGACGGCAACGGCCATGGCGTAGGGTTCGCCGCGCAGGAGCAGGGTTGCCAGCAGCCACTCACTGCCCAACGGCAGGATGGTGGCTGCGAGAAAGCTCACCGCAAAGAGGGCAGGCAGGCCATACGCCTGCAGATCGGAAAAAAAGGATTCGGGCATGGATTGGTCAGCGCGGCGCGCTCGCCTTCACCCGGGCATTGTGCTCGCGCATCTGCTGGGCGAGCTGATCGATCTGCGCGTTCGAAAGATACCCCCTGTCGACGAAATATCGGCCGAGGCGCTGATGACGGGTGCGCTGATAATGCAGCAGAGTGCGGACCTGAAACGGAGTGAGCAGGCCGAGTTCGACCGCCTTTTCGCCGAAGCGGCGGTTGAGACTGCGATGGGAGGCGATGGTGCGCACATGGAGGTCGTCGAGCCATCCCCAGTGCCGGGCCGTTTCGCCGATGCTCGGACGCTGGCTGCGCTGCCAGACGAGGGCCTCGATCAGGGCTTTGTAGGTAATGAGCCCATGACTGTAGAGAAAGAGCCCGATTTCATAGGTGCGACCCTGCAGCGGGCCAGCGGGATATTTTGGGCTGTTTGGCTGGCGCCGGGCGGTTCGGGTGGGCCGGTGGGGAGCCAGGGTGCCCCCGGGGGCCGGCCAGAGCCCCTTTTCGCGCTGTTTGAAAAAACCGGTCAGCAGATCGAGGGCGCGGGTCAGATCGTGAAAGCGTTCGGCCTGGCGCCGCTGCATTCGGTCATCGCCGACGAAGCGGTCCGGATGCGTCTCTTTGGCCCGTTTGCGGTATGCCGTCTTGGCGCCACTGGGCTGCAGGTAGGCCAGGAAGTGACGGTCGAGGCTGACGCCGGCCCCGAAGAGCGTTCGGCAGGCTTTGAGAATTTCGCTTTCATGCAGAGATGCCGGCTCCAAAGGAACGCTCCCGAATGAAGAAAGATAAGGGGGGGTTAACCATGCGCTCTTTTATACACCATCCTGCAGATTTTTCACAAGTACTCATAAAACTGCCGGCCGAACGATCCTGGGCATCAGGCGGTCTGTTTTGATTTCTCTTCTTTTTCGGCGCGGGCAATTTCGCGCTGCTGCTGCCAGACGAACGTCTCGATTCTCCTCTGGTCCTCTTTGAGGATATGAATAAACTGCATGCCGGCGGTGGTGCGGCTCTCCTGTCCGGCGCGCTGCAGCCAGACCACCTCGGCCACAGCGCAGATCGGGGGTTCCCCGGCCCTCAGGGCGACAAGAAGCAGGCACAGATCGCCGACCTGCGCCTGCTCGCCGAACGTAAAGCGAATGCCGCCGGCGCTGATATTGACCGCACAGTGGGGGAAGGAAAGCTTATCGGTGATATCGTTGCGGGTGCTGAGCAGTCCGACGTTTTTCTGCCACTTCTCGCGTAGACTGCGCAGGTTCCCCCGTCCCCGCGAGAAACGCAGGCCGACCGGGATGTCAATGCGCGGGTCGAAGCGTGGTTTGAAAAGCTTGAGTTCGGTGCTGAATTCGACCTGAATGACATCGGGCCGGAGAAAGCCCGCAAAACGTCCGATGACCCGCAGGCCCATGCCGAGAGCGTCGGAAACGACTTCGAGGGGCATCTGCGGCTCGAAAGGATATTCTTCGCCGGCCGTGGTTCCGTAGGGCAGGCGCAGTTCGATACGGCCTTCGCCGCAGGTCATGATATGGCCCGTCAAAAACTCGAGCCGCCCCTGCTTCTGTTCGACATGCAGCGGTTTGATCCGCAGTTTCTGCCCCTGCTTGAAATATTTCTCGAACATATCGGCTCTCCCTGACGAAAATTGCTGGTCGTGCCCGCAATCATGTACAAGTTGCGTTCCAGTCTTTAAACCCGCCCGCAGCCTGAAGAAAACAGCATGAGAATAAAAGCTTTGGTGTATAGACCGGATCGGCGGACAGGTTTTGTCAGGCAGGGCGGGAATGTGACGAAAAGCGTCGCCCCTTGCAGTCTGTCGGACTATCCATGAGCCGGCTGCAAATCCGGCTGTTTGGTCCATATTTCAGCTCCTTTTTGGTCCATAGCTACGGCTATGAACCTGCAAATGAGCTAAAATCTGTTCTCAAACATCCAAATTTTCGCTTCGGCCCGTATAGTCCGACAGGCTGCAAGTCGGGAGCATAACGCTCAGAAAATGTATGACTCTGCATCAAGGGCCGCCGCAGCGACTGTCCGTTTGGCGGCAAGCAGACCGCTGGCATCGTACTTGGTAAAACGCCGCACACCGGATAAGAGCATCATCAGGCCGTCACCCTCCTCGAGGTAATAGGCAGCCTTCTTCGCTGCACTGCCGGCTTCCTCGGTGGCATTGAAGGTAAAAACCTTGACCGTAGCCTTGAGCTGCTGTTGTTTGGCTTCGCTCAATTCAGGCAGGATTTTTTCCGCACGCAGCACGGCGCTTTCGATGGCAAATATCTGGATGGCGATGTCGGCAGCGGCCATCAGAATTTCCTGTTCTTCCTGCAGCTGCTGCAGGTACTTCTGAACGCCGGTGCCGGCAAGAACCAGAAAGAGCGTCTTGAGATTCTTAAGCAGCGTCTTTTCAGCGATGAACGGAATCTCTTCGTCGAGCTCCTCGAAGG
>JAGXHK010000010.1 GCA_024636255.1 Desulfuromonadales bacterium
ATCCACTTCATTTTGCCCTTTTCTTCTTGTTTCAATGCAATCGGAAGGCGGTCGCGTTCACTTTTCTGCACGCAAAATTTGCGCCTGTTTTCATTTCCAACGGCAGGGAGCCACTCTTCATGAAGGTCACCACCGATTTCCTCGTTATCGGCAGCGGCATCGCCGGTCTTTCCTACGCGTTGAAAGTTGCCGAAAAAGGGACAGTGGCCCTGGTGACCAAGCGTGAAATGGCCGATACTGCGACAAATCTCGCCCAGGGCGGCATCGCTTCGGTGTTTTCGGCGGAAGACAGTTTCGATGCCCATATCGAAGACACCATGGTCGCCGGGGCCCATCTCTCTCACGAAAACATCGTGCGCATGGTGGTGGAAAGCGGCCCCCAGGCGGTTCGCGATCTTATCGAATGGGGCGTAAAATTCACCCGCAAGGCCGACAACAGCTACGATCTGCACCGGGAGGGCGGTCACAGCCACCGCCGCATCTTCCACTCCCAGGACGTCACCGGGCGGGAAATCGAGCGGGCCCTGATCGAGGCGGTGCGGCAGCATCCGAATATCCGCATTTTCGAACACCACATCGCCATCGATCTGATCACTGAGGCCAAACGGGTCAAACGGCGCCTGCAGCGCAACAACTGTCTGGGCGCCTACATCCTCGATATCAATCGCGGCGAGGTTCTCACCTTCGGGGCGCATATCACCGTGCTTGCCACCGGCGGCTGCGGCAAGGTCTATCTCTATACCTGCAATCCTGACGTCGCCACCGGCGACGGGGTGGCCATGGCCTACCGCGCGGGCGCGACGATCGCCAATATGGAGTTCATGCAGTTTCACCCCACGACCCTGTTCCACCCGCACGCCAAATCATTTCTGATCTCGGAGGCGGTGCGCGGCGAAGGCGCAATCCTGCGCAGATCCGATGGAACCGCCTTTATGGAGAGCTATCATCCGCTCAAAGACCTGGCGCCGCGCGACATCGTCGCCCGGGCCATCGACAACGAGATGAAAGTGCATGGCGACGATTGCGTCTTTCTCGATATCACCCACAAGGGCGCGGATTTCATCAAGGGACATTTTCCCAACATCTACGAAACCTGCTTCTCGTTCGGCATCGACATGATACGCGAGCCGATACCGGTCGTCCCCGCCACGCACTATCTGTGCGGCGGCATCAAGGTCGATTCCTGGGGGGAGTCGGAGATCCACAACCTCTTCGCCATTGGCGAAGTCGCCTGTACCGGCCTGCACGGCGCCAACCGCCTGGCCAGCAACAGCCTGCTCGAGGGGGTCGTCTATGCCGAGCGGGCCGCGCAGCGCTCTCTGGAGCGAAGCACCGGGGAGAGGCCCACGTTCCCGCCTATCGCTGCCTGGGACCCGGGCACGGCGAAAGACAGCGACGAAGAGGTCGTCGTCACCCAGAACTGGCATGAGATCCGCCTCTCCATGTGGAACTATGTCGGCATCGTGCGCACAACCAAACGCCTGACCAGGGCGCGGCGCCGCATTCAGATGATCCAGGAGGAGATCGCCGATTATTACTGGGATTTCTATGTGACCTCCGACCTCATCGAGTTGCGCAACATCGCCACCGTTGCCGAACTGATCGTGCAATGCGCCCTCGAGCGCAAGGAGAGCCGCGGTCTGCATTACACCATCGATTATCCGGAAACGGACGACCTCCACTGGAAAAGAGACACTCTGGTTCGCAAGACGTTCTGACATCTAACCGCAGGGAGCCTTTTTTGGATATCACCGATATTCGCGAAGAGATCAATGCCATTGACGACGCGTTACTGCGCATCTTCAACCGGCGCGCCCAGCTGGCCCTCGAGATCGGACACATCAAGAAAGAACGCGGCCTGCCGATCTATGATCCGGAGCGCGAAAAGCTCATCTTCGCGCGCATGAAAGAGATCAATCCCGGCCCTCTCGACGATGGCGCCATCGTCCGGCTGTTCGAGCGCGTGATCGACGAATCCCGCCGCCTTGAGCGCATCCGCACGAAAGGAATCTAGATATGCTGATTGTGATGAAAAAAACGGCCGGCGAAGACGAGCTGCAGGCCGTGAAGCAGTATCTGGTCGAGCGAGATTTCGACTTTCACCAGTCGACCGGGGCGAACCGGACCATCATCGGGGTGATCGGCGAAACCCAGACGATCAGGCGCGACGAACTGCGCGGTCTGCCCGGGGTCCTGGAGGTGTTCAAGATACCGGAAGAAGAGTAAGGAGGCTGCCCGCAAAGGGCAGCCTTTTTTTTCAGCCTTTCTCGAGCAGATGCGCTGTCTCGCAGATCAGCTTCCAGGCCCGGCGCACATGGCGCTCTTCGGTGTGCGTCTGGCCGACGCACAGACGCAGGGTGAAGCGTTCGGCCAATCGGGTGTGCGTCAGGTAGATTTTACCGCCGGCATTGAGCCGCTCAAGCAGGCGCTGGTTGAAGTCGTCTCCCGCGCGGTGACGGAAGCAGACCAGGTTGAGCGGCGGATCCACCGTCAACTCGAAGTCGGGGTGGTCGCGCACCCAGGAGGCGAACTGCTGAGCCAGGCGGACATGTTCGCGGATGTGATACTGGAGCCCTTCCACCCCGTAGTGACGGACGACGAACCACAGCTTGAGCGCCCGGAAGCGGCGACCGAGGGGGATCTGCCAGTCGCGGTAATCGAAGACGGCGCCGGATTCACTCGCCTGATTGCGCAGGTATTCGGGCAGCACGGTCAGGGTGCGCACCAGCGCCTGGCGATCTGCAACGTAGAAACAATCGCAGTCGAAATTGGTGAAAAGCCATTTATGCGGATTGAAGCAATAGCTGTCCGCTCGCTCCACCCCTTCCTGCAATCCGCGAAATTCCGGACAGATCGCCGCCGAACCCGCCATTGCGCCATCGACATGCAGCCAGAGTCCGTGATCCCGGCAGATATCGGCAATCTGCGGCAGCGGATCAAAACCGGTGGACGATGTCGTCCCAACGGTCGCGCAGACAAAGCTGGGAACCTTCCCGGCCGCCCGGTCGCGGCGAATCGCCGCATCCAGCGCCTGCGCAGACATTGCGAAATTCTCGTCGACGGCGATCTGCCTGAGATTCTCCCGCCCGAGGCCGGCGATGCGCATCGCTTTTTCGAGCGAAGAGTGCGTCTGCGTGCTTCCGTAGGCGGTCAGCCGGCCG
Organism: Desulfuromonadales bacterium; assembly: GCA_024636255.1. Taxonomy (GTDB): domain Bacteria; phylum Desulfobacterota; class Desulfuromonadia; order Desulfuromonadales; family Geoalkalibacteraceae; genus JAGXHK01. The sequence continues at coordinate 3,162 of JAGXHK010000010.1, forward strand.
TCGCACCCCTGTTCATTGGAGACGAAATCCGTTGCGCGCTCTCGCGCAGCAAGCAGTGCGCACAGAAGCGCGCTGGAGGCGGAATCCTGAATCACCCCTCCCCCGCTGCCGCTCGAGGTAAACCGGGCAGGCAGACCGAGCATGCCGGCCACCCAGTCGAGTACATGGGTCTCGAGTTCGGTGCAGGCCGGACTGGTCGCCCAGAGCATCCCCTGAACACCAAGCCCGGCGGAGAGGAGTTCGCCGAGAATGGAAGGCCCCGAGGTATTCGCCGGGAAGAAAGCGAAGAAATCCGGAGATTGCCAGTGGGTTATCCCCGGAAGGATGACATCCTCCACATCCTTGAGCATTGCGGAAAACGCCTCCCCTTGCCTCGGCGGCTCATCCGGAAGCCCGCTGCGCACCTGCCCTGGCGAGGCTTGCGAGAGGACCGGAAAGGTTTCGATCATTTCATGGTAGTCGGCGATCCAGTCGATCAGCTCTTTGCCGTATCGGCGAAATTCTTCAGAGGTCATGTGAAAGGATTTTTTATCGTCCACGCGCGTCTCCCGTCCATAAAATCGCAGCAAAAAGAAAGGGCGCTAAACAGCGCCCTTTCCAGGTAAATTCGTTTTTTCCCGTCAGCCGACCACCTGGCTGCGGGTGAAAACCGCCCGCAACTCAATGCGTTCTTTCTCGATATTCTCGCGCGCACCCTCCTCGCGATCAACAAGGGTGACGATGCCTGCGACCTCGAGTCCTTCTTCGCGGGCCCGCTCGACCGCTTTTATGGATGAGCCGCCGGTCGTAGTGACGTCCTCAACGATAACGACCCGCGAGCCGGGAGGCAGATTCTTGCGCCCCTCGAGCCACTGCCCGGTGCCGTGCCCCTTGGGCTCTTTGCGGATGATAAAGGCGTGCATCGGCTCGCCAGCCAGCTGCCCGGCGATCGATGTCGCGGTGGCGATCGGATCGGCGCCGAGTGTCAGCCCCCCCACCCCGTGGATCGGTCCGGCGAATTTCTGGACCTCGGCGAGAAAGGCCTTGCCGACCAGAAACCCGCCGCGGGCATGCAAGGTGGTCTGTTTGCCATCGAAATAGAAGTTGCTCTTGCGGCCCGAGGCGAGAGTCACCTCACGCTCTTCATAGGACAGATCCCGCACGATCTGCATCAGTTCACTGCGTTCTTCGCTGGTCATCAGACCCTCCTCGAATTCTAATTGAACTGTCGGGGCGAACCTTAATCGCCCGTGGGGTATTGTTTAGAATGGCAGGGGCGAACCTTGTGTTCGCCCTTTTCTTTGTGTTCGCCCTGGCGGACCACACAGGTCTGTCCCTGCGAACCGCTAATCAAAAAAGTCCGAGCTGACTATCCGCCTTCAGGCGCGGGAACTTTACCGGGTAATAGCCGGTGAAGCAGGCATCGCAGAAGCGCAGGCTCGAACCTTCGCCCGCCCCGGCCGCCTCGCGCAGCCCTTCGCGGGAGAGATAGCCAAGCGAGTCGGCCGTGATATAGCGATTGATCTCCTCGATCGTATGGGATGACGAAATCAGCTCTTTTCGCGTGGGCGTGTCGATGCCGTAATAACAGGGGAAGCTCGTGGGCGGACTCGAAACGCGCATGTGAATCTCGGCCGCCCCGGCGCTGCGGATCATCTTGATGATCTTGCGCGCGGTGGTGCCGCGCACGACGGAGTCGTCAACGACGACCACCCGCTTCCCCCGGATCACCTCGCGCACCGGGTTGAGCTTGATCTTCACGCCGAAATGGCGGATGGACTGCTGGGGCTCGATGAACGTGCGCCCGACGTAGTGGTTGCGGATCAGGCCGAGCTGAAAGGGAATCCCGGACTCCTCGGCATAGCCGATAGCCGCCGGCACCCCCGAATCGGGGATGGGTATGACCACGTCGGCTTCCACCGCATGCTCGCGCGCCAGAACGCGGCCGAATTCTTTGCGCACCTCGTAGACCTGCTTGCCGAAGACGATACTGTCGGGGCGGGCAAAATAAATGTGCTCGAAAACACACGGGGTTGCTTTGACCGTGCCGAAGGGGCGATAGCTCTGCATGCCGTCCTTGTCGATCACGATCATCTCGCCGGGCTCGACCTCCCGCAGGTACTCGGCCTCGATCAGGTCGAAAGCGCAGGTTTCCGAGGCGACCACGTAGGCGCCATCGAGTTTGCCGAGAACCAGGGGCCGAAAGCCGTTGGGATCACGCACTGCCACCATGCGGGTTTCGGTGAGAAAAACCAGACTGTAGGCCCCGCGCACCGACTGCAGCACATCGCCGATGCGCTCGGGAAGCGAATCAGACTGGGTGCGGGCAAGCATGTGGACGATCACCTCGGTATCGGAGGTGGTGGAGAAAATGGAGCCGGCGAGTTCGAGTTCATTTCGCAACTCCTGGGCGTTCACCAGGTTGCCGTTGTGGGCCACCGCGATACTTCCGCGCAGGTAGTCGACCACGATCGGCTGAACGTTTTTCACGTCGTTGCCGCCCGCGGTGGAATAACGCACATGGCCGAT
>JAGXHK010000105.1 GCA_024636255.1 Desulfuromonadales bacterium
GCGCAGGGTCGCCGGCGGCGTCGGCGGGGCGTCGGTCAGGCGATAGGTCGGATAAAAGGCGGTGACGTGCCAGGGGACTTCAGGTCCGAGTTCTTCCGCGATGAAGCGGGCGATTTCGCGCAGCTCCGCGTCTTTGTCATTGCGCCCCGGAATCACCAGCGTTGTCACCTCGATCCAGATACCGAGGCGCCGATACATCCGCAGGGTATCGAGTACGCCCTCAAGGGTGGCGCCGACCACTTCCCGGTAGAAAGTCTCGGACATCCCTTTCAGATCGACATTCGCCGCGTCGAGAATGGGAGCGATTGTCTCCAGAGCCTCCGGAGTCGTGTAGCCGTTGGTGACGAAGACGTTTTTGAGCCCGCTACTGCGCGCGAGGACCGCCGTATCGTATGCATACTCGAAAAAGATGGTCGGTTCGGTATAGGTATAGGCGATGCTGCGGCAGTCGGCCTCGCGGGCCCGGCGCACGATCTGCTCGGGCGGCAGTTCATGGCCGGCGATGACCGGGCGCTTGTCCGGCGGGAGTTGGGAGATCTGGTAATTCTGGCAATGCAGACAGCGGAAATTGCAGCCGGCGGTGGCGATGGAAAAACTCAGTGATCCGGGGTGGAAATGGAACAGAGGTTTTTTCTCGATGGGGTCGGCATGTTCAGCGATACTGCGTCCGTAGACCAGCGTATAAAGTTTTCCGCCGCGATTTTCACGCACGCCGCAGATCCCGCGCTGCTCGTCTGCGATCAGGCAGCGGAAGCGGCACAGCGAACAGCGCACCTTTCCATCTTCAGCCGGCGTCCAGAACATGGCTTCTTTCATAAATTCCTCCCTCTCGGATGAAAAAATTCCGGGAGAAAAATTATAGCAGACGCACGGGCTGGCGCTCAGAACATGAAGCGGCGCATACTGACGTTGAGCAGTAGGCCGACACCGATCATTGTGGTGATCATGCTTGTACCGCCATAGGAGAACAGGGGCAGCGGCACGCCGACAACCGGCAGCAGACCGATGACCATGCCGAGATTGACGATGATGTGCCAGAAAAGCATGGCAACCACACCGACGGCGAGAAACATGCCGAACCGGTCGGCAGCTCGGCGGGCAATGTAAATGCCCCAGATAATGAGGAAAAGATAGAGCAGCAGAAGCAGAAGAGAGCCGGTGAATCCCCACTCTTCGGCAAACACGCTGAAGGCGAAATCGGTGTGACGCTCGGGGAGAAACGAGAGTTGCGACTGGGTTCCCTGCATGAAGCCTTTGCCGAACAGGCCGCCGCTGCCCACGGCGATTTTCGATTGAATGATGTGATATCCCGACCCAAGCGGGTCGCGCTCCGGGTTGAGAAAGGTGCGGATGCGCTCTTTCTGATAATCGTGCAGCAGAAACCACCCGCCGCCTGCGCCGAAAGCGCCGAACAGGCTCAGAACAGCGAGCGACGAGCGGCGAACTCCGGCGAAAAACACCAGCGTCCCGGCAATAAACATCACCAGCAGGGCGGTCCCGAGATCGGGCTGTTTTATGATAAGCATCACCGGTGCCGCAAGCAGCAAAGACGGCACAACCAGTTCACGCAGAGAATGACCGAAGAGATTGCCCCGGTCACTGAAATAGCGGGCGAAGGTGATGATAATAACGATCTTCATCACTTCACTCGGCTGCAGGTTGAAAAAACCCAGGTCAAGCCAGCGCGTGGCCCCCATGGACGTTTTTCCGACCAACAGAACCGCGGTCAGCAGACCAAGCGTCAAAACGTAAAAACGAAACCCGAGATGCTCGAGGTGCCGGTAGTCGAAGCAGCAGACCCCCAGAGCGATGACCAGACCGATTCCGAGCCAGAAAGCCTGCTTGACATAATACGGATTGCCCGCAGAGTTCCAGTTTGAGGTTGCGCTATACAGGCTCAGGATGCCAAGCCCTGCGATCACGCAGACCGTGGCAAGAAGCGTCCAGTCGAAGTTGGTTATCAGGCGGCGGTCAAACACGGGTCAGTCTCCAATGTTGCCGACGGGCAGAGCCTCGGGGTCGGGTTCGATTCCGAAATACGCCTCCAGAACAGAACGGGCGATAGGGGCGGCGGTTGAACTTCCGTGCTCGCCGTGCTCGATCACGACGGCCACGGCAATTTGCGGATCGTCCGCCGGCGCATAGGCGACGAAGAGGGCATGGTCGCGAAATTTGTACGGGGTGACGGTTTCGTTTTTCGTTTCATCATCGTCCTTGCGCCGCACGACCTGGGCAGTGCCCGTTTTGCCGGCCACCCTCACCTCTTTGAGGCGAGAGGCCCGGCCGGTGCCGTGCGGTTCGTTGACCACGGCCTCAAGCGTCTCCTGCACGGTGCGCAAATTGCCCTCGCCGAAATCGACCGTGTTGAGAACTTCGGGCTGCATCTGTTTAAAAACCGTCCCGTCCCAGCCTTCGATACGCTGCACGACCTGGGGACGCAGAAGTTTTCCCTCATTGGCGACCGCTGCTGTCATGGTGGCCAATTGCAGCGGCGTTGTCAGCATGTATCCCTGGCCGATGGCGGAGATGACGGTCTCGCCGTCATACCAGGGCGAGCCGAAACGCTGCCGCTTCCATGACCGGGTCGGAACCAGCCCCCTCTTCTCCCCTTCGAGAACGAAGCCGAGATCCGCCCCGAGACCGAGTTCGCGGGCCATTTCGGCAATTCGATCGACGCCGAGTTCCAGACCGACTTTATAAAACCAGATATCGCAGCTCTCGCGCATGGCCTTTTTCAGATCCGTCTGCCCGTGACCGCTCCTTTTCCAGCAGCGAAAATGTCGGTTTCCCACAGCCGTACTCCCATTGCAGTCGACCCGCGTTGCAACTGTGGCCACGCCGGCCCGCAGGGCTGCCAGGGCGGTAACGATCTTGAAGGTCGAGGCCGGCGGGTACTGTCCCTTGATGCTCTTGTTCTGCAAAGGGTGGCGGGGGTTCTGCAGCAGCTCGATCCACTCGGTTCCCGAAATGCCGCGGGCGAATGAGGCCGGGTTAAAGCTCGGACGACTCACCAGTGCAAGCACCTCTCCGGTGCGGACGTCGAGTACGACGACCGAGCCGGCCTGGTCTGCGATGGCATCCTGTGCCGCCAGCTGCAGATTTTTATCAAGCGTCAGGAAGACCTTGTTTCCGGGGACCGGTTCCTGAATTTTCAGGACCCGCAACTCCTTCCCTTTGACATCGACCTCAACGAGGCGCTGCCCCTCGCGCCCGCGCAGGTAGGGCTCGAGACTTTTTTCAAGTCCGGTCTGCCCGACGAAATCGCCTGCCCTGTAACCCGCAAAAGCTGAGCTGCGCATCTCGGCTTCGGTGATCTCACCCAGGTAACCGAACAGGTGGGCTGCCAGGTCTTCGTACGGATAGGAACGCAGCGGATTGACGTCGATCAGAATGCCAGGCAACTCCAGAGAATTCTCCTGAACTTTCTCCAGCACGTCGCGGTCCACATCATCGGCCAGCGGGACCGGCCGGTAATAAGGAAACCGGATGCCCGCCGCCCATCGCATTTCGAGGTCTTCACGGTCGGCCTCAATGTAGCGGGCAAGGTTATCGAGGAGCTGATCTTTGTCTTCGACCTCCTGACGCATAACCGAAACCCCGAAAGCCGGGCGATTGTCGACCAGCAGCTCCCCTTCGCGGTCGAAAATGGGGCCGCGAGGCGCGCTGACCGGCATGTACCGAATCCGGTTTTTCTCCGAGAGCGACTGGTAGCGATCGACGTTGATACCCTGCAGGTACCACAGGCGCAGGATCAGGAGGAGAAAAAAGAGCGCTGCCACCAGCGAGAGACCGATAAAGCGAGGAGTAAGATCGGGGGATCCCGACCATTCGGATTTAAGAGCCATAGCGATTATCGAGATAACGGAGACCAGGGATGACCAGTCGCCCGAGGGAATAGCGCCGCAGCCAGCGAACGGTGATAAGAAGAACCAGGGCGACCAGGGGGGTGATCACGATCTGCATCGGCAGTTGACGAAGGGGCAACTGCCAGGATGGTCCTGCGTCCGCAAAGATCAGCAGAGTCGCCGCCATCAGGCCCCTCTCCAGCAACGTTCCGAAGAAAACCAAAATCACCAGCAACAGTGAGCTTTCCGTATTCAGACGACGCTCGGTCCCTTTTATGAACAGAAAGCAAAGGAGAAAAACAAGCCCGTGGAGGCCGAGCGTGCTGCCGGCAAAGACGTCCTTGAGGCACCCGGCCAGCCAGGCAATGAAGCCGCCCCGCAGATATTTTTCGGCCAGGCTGAGATAAATGATCAGGATGATGAACAGATCGGGGCGCAGATAGGCAGGGAGGATGCGGGGCAAGACGGCTGTCTGCAGAAGAAGGAAAACGAATCCAGTCAGAAAGTATCCGGTGAAGCGGCGCATTATTCCACCTCGCTCAGGACAAGGACTTCTTCGAGTCGCGAAAAATCGGCGGCCGGGGCGACCTCGACGCTCTGAAACAGCCCGTAATCACCGCGTACGACCCGAACGACTTCGCCGATAAACAGGCCCTTGGGAAACACTCCGCCCATTCCCGAAGTCACGACCCGGTCTCCGACCTCGATATCCTCCTGGCGCAGAGCGAAATCGAGAGTCAATGAATTTCCGCGCCCCCGGCATACACCGCGGGTTCGTGTGCGTTGTACCAGAGCCGCCATGGCGGAGGCGGCATCGGTGATCAAGAGAACGCGCGCCTCTTCCGGACCGACCTTGATAACGCGCCCGACAACGCCTTCGGCATTGACCACCGGCTGTCCTTCGACGACTCCTGCGGTGGTTCCCTTGTCGATGACCACGGTCCGTGCCCAACTGCTGGCATCCTCGGCGATTACCTGGGCCGGCAGCGCCCGCAGGGCTTGTTCGTCCTTGAAGTCCAGCAGACGACGCAGACGATGGTTTGCCAGTTTGACTTCGCGCAGGTTGTCGAGTTCGCCGCGCAGAAGCAGATTCTCATGCCGCAGCCGCTCGTTCTCTTTCGCCGTCTCGACCAGCCAGAGATAATGCTCAACAACCGAGGTTACGCTTTCCCACGCCAGATCAATACTTTTGTGGAAAGGAGCAGTCACCGTGAGGACGGTTTTTTCGAACAGACTTGTGTGTTCGCGTTTGCGCAGGTTGGCCGAATACATGAGCAAGGCACCCACGAGAAGAACGGATGTCAGAAACAACACTCTGTATTTACTGAAGAATTCTCGCAAACGGCTACCCTTGCGACATGAAACGCAAAGGAGGGCCGTATCGGCCCTCCTCTATACAAACGATGATCAAAGCACAAAAACAATCCACAAGACCCGGCTCAGGATGTCACCGTAACTCGCTTGAGCAGATCGAGCTCTTCGAGCACCTTGCCAGATCCGAGCGCAACGCACGAAAGCGGATCATCGGCAATGACGACCGGCAAACCGGTTTCTTCGCGCAGCAGAATATCGAGATTCTTCAGATTGGCGCCACCGCCGGCCAGGATGATTCCCTTGTCGACAATGTCGGCAGCCAGTTCGGGAGGTGTGCGCTCAAGGGCGATGCGAACGGCTTCCACAACGGCGTTGACCGTCTCCGACGTCGCTTCGCGAATTTCGTTGGAGTCGACCTCGAGCGTTTTGGGGATACCGCTCACCAGATCGCGTCCCTTGACTCTGTCTCTTATACACATCTCC
>JAGXHK010000106.1 GCA_024636255.1 Desulfuromonadales bacterium
ACGACAAAATCTACAAAAAAGGCTTCGCGCAGTTCAAGGCGGAGATCCGCTGCAGCCTGCAGAACCTGGACTTCTATACCGATCCGCAGGCCCTCGACAAAAAGGCCCAACTCGAGGCGATGGCGATCTGCTGCGATGCGCTCATCACTCTGGGACGGCGCCACGCCGAACTGGCGGAAACGCTGGCGGCAGAAGCCGAAGATAGCGAGCGCCAGGAAGAGCTCTACGAGATTGCCGCCATCTGCCGTTGGGTGCCTGAAAACGCGCCGCGCACCTTCCGCGAAGCGCTGCAGATGTACTGGTTCGTGCACATCGGAGTGATCAGCGAGATGAATATCTGGGACGCGTTCAATCCCGGACGCCTCGATCAGCACCTCGATCCCTTTTACCGGCAGGATCTTGCCGCTGGCAACCTGACGCGGGAGCAGGCGCAGGAGCTGTTGCAGTGCTTCTGGATCAAGTTCAACAACCAGCCGGCGCCGCCCAAGGTCGGGGTGACCCTGAAAGAGAGCGGGACCTACACCGACTTTGCCAATATCAACAGCGGCGGGCTCACCGCGGAGGGCGCCGACGGTGTCAATGAGGTCACCTACCTGGTGCTCGATGTCATCGACGAGATGCGACTGCTGCAGCCCTCGTCCAACGTGCAGATCAGCAGAAAAAGCCCGCAGGCCTTTGTCAGGCGTGCCTGCGAGATCGCCCGCAAGGGGTGGGGACAGCCATCGCTCTTCAATGCCGATGCGGTCATCGAGGAGATGCTGCGCATGGGCAAATCCCTCGAGGATGCCCGCTGCGGCGGAACCAGCGGCTGTGTGGAGACCGGCGCCTTCGGCAAGGAAGCTTACATCCTGACCGGATACTTCAACCTGCCCAAGGTGCTCGAGATCACTCTGCACAACGGCGTCGATCCGCAGACCGGCAGGCTACTCGGCCCGCAGACCGGCGATCCGGAAGGTTTTACACGCTTCGAGGAGTTGTTCGCGGCATTCAGGGCGCAACTCGATTATTTCATCGACATCAAGGTGCGCGGCAACAACATCATCGAGCGCCTCTACGCCACATATATGCCGGCGCCCTTTCTCTCGGTGGTGATCGACGACTGCATCGCCCGGGGGATGGACTACAACGCCGGCGGGGCGCGCTACAACAAAAGTTACATTCAGGGTGTGGGGATCGGCTCCATGGCCGACAGCCTGGCGGTGCTCAAAAAGCACGTCTTCGAGGAGCAGAACTTCACCATGGAGCAGCTGCTCGCAGCGATGAAAAACAATTTTGCGGGCGAGGTGCGCATCCGCAACCTGGTGCGCGATCATACCCCCAAGTACGGCAATGACGAGGATGACGCCGACGATCTGATGAAGCTTGCCTTCGAGGCGTTTTACGAGAGCGTCAATGGCCGCCCCAACATGAAAGGCGGACACTACCGCATCAATATGCTGCCGACGACCTGCCATGTCTATTTCGGCTCGGTGATCGGCGCTCTGCCCGACGGGCGCGCGGCGCACCAGCCGCTGCCCGAAGGGATCTCGCCCAACAAGGGGGCCGATCGCCGAGGGCCGACGGCCGTGATCAAGTCCGCCTCAAAGATGGATCACCTCAAGACCGGCGGCACCCTGCTCAATCAGAAGTTCACCCCGCAGGTGCTGCAGGGCGAGGGCGGCCTCACCAACGTGGCGCATCTGGTGCGCGGCTATTTCCAGCTCGACGGCCACCATATCCAGTTCAATGTCATCGACCGGGCGACTCTGCGCGAAGCTCAGCAGAAGCCGGACGAGTACAAGGATCTTATCGTGCGCGTCGCCGGCTACAGCGATTACTTCAACAATCTGGACCGCACCCTGCAGGACGAGATCATCGAACGCACGGAGCAGAGCTTCGGGTAACCGAAAAGCAAAAGCGTTCAACACAGAGAACACGGAGTTCACGGAGGCCCACAGAGAAAAGCGTTATTAAACGCAAAGGGGCAGAGGGGCAAAGGGCGCAGAGAACCCAAAACCCGAATGTCTTTAACCGGACGGTGGTGTAGGGGCGCAGCGTGCTGCGCCCTTGCCCGGGACCGTTCCGCCAAATCGGCGGGCGCAGCACGCCTATGGGTAGGCCGCCGAACCTCAGGGCGCAGCACGCAGCACGCAGCACGCTGCGCCCCTACGGGAATGTTGTGAACCTCAGGGCGCAGCACGCTGCGCCCCTACTTTTGGTATGATGCCAATCGACCAGGATCTGACCTACCGCAAGATACTTCTCTTCTGGCTGCCTCTTGCCCTGACCTGGCTGATGATGGCGATCGAGGGGCCGTTTCTGGCTGCCGTGATCGCGCGGATGGCAGAAGAACGGGTGAATCTTGCGGCTTACGGCGTCGCCTATTCCTTCGCCCTGGTCGCCGAGGCCCCGGTCATCATGCTGCTCAGCGCTTCGACGGCGCTGGCGCGCGACAAGGAATCGTATCGGCGCCTGCGCACCTTTACCATCTGTCTGGTCGGCGCGGTCACGCTGGCTTTGCTGCTGCTTCTGCTGCCGCCGGTCTTCCGGGTCGTGGCGCAGGGGCTGATCGGTCTTTCTCCCGGGATCGCCGGGCTTACACATAAGGCGCTTTTGCTGCTCATTCCCTGGCCCGCCGCCATCGGCCTGCGCCGTTTCTACCAAGGGGTGATGATCGCCGGCGGGCAGACGCGCCGTGTCGCAGCCGCGACGGTCGTGCGCCTGCTGGGGATGACAGGCACCGCTGTGCTGGTCTATCGCTTCGCACTGACCCCAGGCGCCTGTCTCGGCGCGCTGGCGCTCTCGGTCGGCGTCGTGACGGAGGTGCTCGCGACCCGATACATGGCGGGCCCGGCAATTGCCGCCCTGTTCGGCCGCGATCTCGAGACGCACGAGGAGAGCATGGGCTATCGCGAACTGTGGCGCTATTATCTGCCCCTGGCGCTGACCCCCTTCATCGCCCTCGGCGTCCATCCCATGGTCACCTTCGCCCTCGGCCACAGCCGCCAGCCGACAGCCTCTCTGGCCGTCATGCCGGTTATATACGCATTGACGTTTGTCTTTCGCGCGATCGGGATCTCCTATCAGGAGGTGGCTATCGCCCTTGTCGGGAAAAATTTCGAGAATTACCGCATGGTGCGCAATTTCGCCGCCATGATTGCCGGCGGCACCGCCCTGACGCTGATCGGCATCGCCTTTACGCCTCTGGCCAGGGTCTGGTTTCACATCGTCTCGGGGCTCGATCTCGAGTTGACTGCATTTGCGGTCACGCCGCTGCGCCTCGTCGCGGTTTTGCCGGCGCTGACGGTTGCCATCAGCCTGCAGCGGGCGATTCTCGTCGCAGGGAAGGCCCCGACCGCGCCGATCACCCTGGCCACCGCCCTCGAGGCTTTCGGCGTGCTGGGGGTGATGGCGGTCTTCATCGCCTATCCTGCGCTGCCGGGCGCGACCGCCGCGGCCTTGGCCTATATCGTCGGCCGGGTGCTGGCGATCGGGTGGCTTGGGCGCCCATGCCGGCGCAGGCTGGGGCGGGTGAAAAACGTTTCTTAAACGCAAAGGGGCAGAGGGGCAAAGAGCGCGGAGAAAATCTTTTTAAGGCTATTTAACACAGAGGGTTGAACAGAGAAAAGAGAGAGAAACAGAGTTAAAAAAATCAAAAAGTGACATGATGTACAGTATGAACAGAGGTGGTTTCAAAAAAACAAAAAGATTTTTTGGGTACCAAACAATTCCTTCAAAGATTTTGCTTTTCCCTGGGTTCTCTGTTTTAAATGCTTGATGAAGATTCAGCTTTCCTCTGCGTCCTTTTGCCCCTCTGCCCCTTTGCGTTTAATAAAGATTTTCTCTGTGAATCTCTGTGTTCTCCGTGACCTCTGTGTTAAAACTTTTCCAGTCCGTTTTCCCGGTTTACGAAAGGGAAGTAAGAAGTGACTGAAGACGACCAACCAAAAGCCGGCCAGGGTCCGTTGCTGGTCCTGCTCGCCGCCATCCTGTGGGGCACTACCGGCACGGCGCAGGCGCTGGCACCGCTCGGCGCCGAGCCGATGGTGGTTGGCGCTTTGCGGCTGGCTGTCGGGGGTGCGGGGCTGCTGGCGGTGGCACTGCTGCGCGGCCGTCTGGGAGATATCCGCGCCTGGCCGGTGGGGCGTACCCTGCTCGCTGGCGCTTTTACCGCGGCGTATCAGCTCTGCTTTTTCGCCGCCGTTCTCAAGACAGGGGTCGCCGTCGGCACGATCGTCGCCATCGGCAGTGCGCCGATGGCGGCTGGAGTTCTCGGTTTTTTCTTTCTCGGTGAGCGCCCCGGGCGGCGCTGGATGCTGGCCACCTGTCTGGCGGTCGGTGGATGTGTATTGCTTGTTGTCACCGGTGAGGAGAGCGTCAGCGTCGATCCCCTTGGTATTCTGCTCGCCATCGGCGCCGGCGTTTCGTATTCTGCTTATACGCTGGGGATCAAGGGGCTGCTCCCCGGACGTTCTTCCGACGCCGTCGTCGCAGTCGTCTTCTGCCTGGGCGCGCTGCTTCTCGCCCCGTTTCTCGTCACCGGCGACCTGAGATGGGCAGCCGACCCGCGCGGTCTGGCGGTGGTGCTGCATCTCGGTCTGCTGGCCACGGCGCTCTCCTACGTCCTTTTCGCCCGCGGGCTGGTCATCGTCCCGGTGGCCACCGCCGTCACCCTGTCCCTGGCCGAGCCGCTGACGGCGGGAATGCTCGGCATCCTGCTCCTCGGCGAACAGCTGACCTTCCTGGGAAGCGTCGGCATCGGCCTGCTTTTCAGCGGCCTGGTGCTGCTGGCGCGCAAGACGCCGGCCGCCAGGCCGGAGAAGAGCGGAATACAGCCGGTGCCATGAAGGCGAACCCATGACCGATCAGGCAAAAGCCTATCTCTGCGCCCTGGCGGCGGTGCTGTGCTGGTCGACGGTGGCTTCGGCTTTCAAGCTGTCGCTGCGCCACATGGAGCCGGTGCAGCTGCTGTTCTACGCCAACCTGGTCTCTCTGCTCTTTCTCGGCGCGGTGCTGGCGGCGCGCGGCAAGCTCGGCCGCGTATTTGCCTGCTCCCGGCGTGCCTATCTGCAGTCCCTGGTGCTGGGGCTGCTCAACCCCTTTCTCTACTACCTGATCCTGTTCAAGGCCTACGATCTGCTCCCCGCGCAGGAGGCGCAGCCGCTGAACTACACCTGGGCCATTACCCTGACCCTGCTCTCGATTCCCCTGCTGAAGCAGAAAATCGGCATTGCCGAGATCGCTGCCGGCCTGGTGAGCTACTCCGGCGTACTGGTCATCGCCACCCGCGGCGACCTGCTCGCCCTCGAGTTCTCCAATCCCTTCGGTGTCGCCCTGGCCCTGCTCAGCACTATTGTCTGGGCCCTGTACTGGATTTTCAGCGCCCGTGACCCGCGCGGCCCCGTCGAAGGGTTGTTTCTCAGCTTTCTTCTCGCCCTGCCGTTGACCGGCGGCACCTGCCTGCTCTTCTCCGATCCCGTGGTCACCAGTGTCCACGGCCTGCTCGGCGCCGCCTACGTCGGCCTGTTCGAGATGGGAATCGCCTTCATGCTCTGGCTGAGCGCCATGAAGCTCTCTGTGAATACCGCCCGCATCGGCAACCTGATCTTCATCTCCCCGTTTCTGTCCCTGGTTTTCATCCATTACCTCGTCGGGGAAGAGATCCTCCACTCGACCTATGTGGGCCTGGTTCTGATCGTGGCAGGACTGCTCTTACAGCAACTCAAAACACGGCACGCGAACTGACCCGGTCCCGCCGGGTCGCCCCTGCGGAAGGTGCCTGACCCGGTCCCCGTAGGGGCGAACCTCGTGTTCGCCCTGTGTTCGCTGCGGAAGGTGCCGGGGTTATCCCGTCAGGCCAAAGGGGATCGCCAACGCCTTTCTGCTCAGAAACTCTTCGATCTCTGCGCCCTCCAGCGGCCGCGAAAAATAGAATCCCTGCATTTCCCCGCAGCCCTGTTGCTGGAGATACGCGAGCTGATCTTTATTCTCCACCCCTTCGGCGATGACCTCCATCTCCAATCCGCGCGCCATTGAGATCATGGTCTGAACGATGGCGCGATTGGCGGGATTCTCGAGATCGCTGATGAACTCGCGGGCGATCTTGATCCGGTCCATGGCGAAATTTTTCAGGTAGACCAGCGAAGAGTAGCCCGTGCCGAAATCGTCGATGGCGAGATGGATTCCCAGTTTTTTGAGCCCGTTGATGATCTTCACTGTCTCCGGACCGGTGTCCATGAGGATGGTTTCGGTCAGTTCCAGTTCGAGGCAATCTCCCGGCAGGCCTGTTTCAGCGAGGATATCCTCGACGCGCGCGAGCAGCGCGGGATCACGGAACTGGACGCCCGAGAGGTTGACCGCCACGCGCTGCAGGGGAAGCCCTTGACGGCGCCAGGCGCTCATGCGTGCGCAGGCCGTGCGCAGGATCCATTCGCTCATCGGCAGGATGAAGCCGGTTTCTTCCGCCAGAGGAATGAACTCCCCCGGGGCGATGATCCCTCTTTCGGGATGTCGCCAGCGAACCAGTGCCTCGACGCCGACGATACGACCGGCATGCAGGTCGATCTGCGGCTGATAGGCCAAAAACAGTTCCTCCCGGTCGAGGGCGCGGTAAAGATCGTTCTCCAGCCGCAGGCGCTTTACGGCATCGCGGTTGAGTTCGGCGGAAAAGTAGCGGTAGCTGCCGCATCCCTGTTTTTTCGCCTCGTTCATGGCTGTTCCGGCACGTTGCAGCAGATCGTCTTCCGTCGCGCAGTCATCGGGGAAAAGAGCGATCCCGATGCTGGCGGTGATGAAGAGCTCAAGCCCGTCGATCACGAAGGGTTCGCGAAAGACCTCGAGAAGCTTGCCGGCCAGGATAGTGGTGTCGCGAAGCTGACCGGCCCACGGGGCAATGATGGCAAATTCGTCGGCCCCGAGACGCCCGATGATGTCGGATCGGCGGATGACCTGCCGCAGACGCGAGGCGACGGCGCGCAGCAGCTCATCGCCCGCTGCGTGGCCGAGCGAGTCGTTGACCTTTGTGAAGCGGTCGATGTCCAGAAAAAAACCGGCGACCATGTGGCCGTGCCTGGTCGCCGCGGCGGTCTCCCGTCTGAGCTGCTCGAGGAGCACATTGCGGTTGGCAAGGCCTGTCAGCGTGTCGAAGCTGGCAAGCTGCTCGGCCTCGCGTTGAGCCAGGCGCCGCTGCGTGATATCGCGGCTGAGATAGATGATCTTTCCAGGTTCGCCGTTGAGGGGAGAATAGGAGATCTCCAGATAGCGCTCCTTCCCCTCGGCATCAATGACATGGCTCTCCGTCTGGACCGGCTTTCTGTCGGCAATGACCTTGCGCAGCGGGCACGTTTTCCCGAAGAGGGTGTGGGCTTCGGAACGGAAGTGCCCGATGTCATGACAGCTCCTGCCGAGCACCTGGTCGGCGCCAAGCCGGATTTCCCGCAGGAACGTGGCATTGGCCCAGAGAATTTCACGGGACTGCGCGTCGATAATGAACGCCGAATCGACCAGGCTGTCGAGGATCGACTTCCAGAACTGTTCGGACCGGCGCAGCTGCGCCTCAAGATTCTTTCGCTCGTGAATATCCTGCACCATGGCGATGCGGCAGACCGGCCGCCCTGCGGCGTCGTACAGACAGGAGGCGGTTCTGAGCCCCCAGCGGAAGCTGCCGTCTTTACGCAGGTAGCGTTTTTCGCGGCTGCACTGATTCTCCTGACAGTTCGTGGAATGCATCAGATCCTCACGGGTCTTTTCGCGGTCCTCCGGGTGAGTGATCTCGAGGATGCTGACCCCGATCAGTTCTTCGGGGTTTTCGTAGCCGAGAAGGGCGCAGAAGGATGGGTTCGCCTCGATGATCTCGCCCTCCAGATTCGCCAGCACCAGACCCGCCATGGCATTTTCGAATAGAGAGCGGAAGCGCTGATCGTGGCGCAGCAGGGAAAGTTCGGAAGATTCCATCTCCTTCAGGATGCGAAATGCCGATTCCGTTTTTTGTGACATCCTGACCATTCGGCTCCTTTGAAATAAAAGGGACCCCGGGAATGAAGGGGCGCAGAGGGGGTCCGCCCCAATTCCCGGGGTCGTTCTGCCGTGACGCTGCCATCCGGCCGCACGTGCGCTGAACTCACGGCCGGCGCCGCGGCAAAAGAAAATTTGTTGTTTGTATATTGGCGGGGTTCGACTTTTGACCTCTCGAAATGTCGATCCACAGCAGGATTCAGTTCAGAAGACCGAGGACTCTGAGACGGATTTTGCGCGATAGCGTAATGGTTTCGAGAGGTACCGGTTTGCCGAGACAGAGATAGAAATCGAGAGACTGTCTGATCTTTCCCGCCATCTGCGCGACCAGCTCGAAACCGAACATAGCGCCGCCTTTTTCCAGCGATCGCCAGGCGCGCACGAGCGTCGTGAGTGTTTCCAGGCAGCCAGGAGTTGATTCCAGATCGTCCATGTGCCGGACCATGTCGCCGAGGATCGGCCTGATCTGAAAAGAGAACGCGTTTAATTCGTCGGTCTGCCAACTCGAATTTCTTCGGGCGCTACTGAACATTGCGTACCCCCATATTGGTGAAACGGGTGTTAGGGAGAATAACAAAAGCAAGAGGCGTGCCGCTTTTGAAGAAGCGCCATAGGCCTTCGAAATTACTGGGAATGTCGGGATTTTCCGTGGCGCAGGAGTATTTGATGGAAAATAACGAATGCGATCGCGGGCTGGAGAATCGGACTCAACGGCATGAAAAGATAGGGTTTTCCGGGGAATAACTTTGGTTATGAAAAATATCCGAAGCCAGCAGTCTGTCGGACTATACGGGCCGATGCGAAAATTTGGATGTTTGAGAACAGATTTTAGCTCCTTTGCAGGTTCATAGCCGTAGCTATGGACCCAAAAGGAGCTGAAATATGGGCCAAACAGCCGGATTTGCAGCCGGCTAATGGATAGTCCGACAGACTGCTATGACGTCGGCTCTTTTTTCAGTCGCCTGTGCAGAGCCGGTTGAGAGATCCCCAACAGGCGCGCGGCGGCTGTCTGGTTGCCCCGTGTGCGGCGCATGGCCTCATCGACAAGGTAGTCTCCCGCCCTTTTCAGGTGTGGAAGCCGGGAAACCCTCGGCAGAAGTTCGGGATACTCACAGTCCCCTCCGGTGCAGCCCTCAAATTCTTCAGCAGCCGGTTTGAACAGGCTGAGAAAACTTTGCTCAGTAAGTTGACCGTTGGCAACACGGCTGACCGCATCATAAACCATGGCACGCAGCTCTCTGATGTTGCCGGGAAAGGGATGGCCCATCAGCCAGTCTTCAAGCCGGGCAGGCCTGGGAGGCGTTTTGCGGCCGAGTCCGCGTGCGGCCTCGGCGATGAAACAGTCGGCCAGCAGGCTGATATCCTCCCGGCGTTCCCGCAGGGGCGGCAGCACCACCCGGTGGGCGCAGATGCGGTAGTACAGATCTTTGCGAAAGCGCCCTTGCGCCTGAGCGCTCTCCAGGTCAAGATTGGTCGCCAGGACGAAACGCACATCGGCGCGCCGGACGTGATCGCTTCCCAGGGGCTGGAATTCACGCTCCTGCAGCAGGCGCAGCAGTTTGACCTGCGATGCGGGGCTGAGGTCGCCGATCTCGTCGAGAAACAGAACGCCCCCTTCCGCCTGATCGAGCATGCCTGCGCGTTGCCGCTCCGCGCCGGTAAAGGCGCCGCGGGTATGACCGAAAAGGGTATCGGAAAAGACGGTGTCGTCGAGCCCGGCTGCGTTTACCGCGACCAGCGGTCCTTCGGGGCGCGCCAGACGGTGATAGGCCCTGGCGATCAGCTCTTTTCCGGTCCCGCTTTCGCCCGTAATCAGCAGAGGCTCGGTGCTCGGCGCGATCGCTTCGAGATAGTGAAAGATCGCCTGCATTTTCGGACTCTGCGTGATGATTTCAGAAAAGCATTCCGGCCGCTCAAGGGCCTCTCTTTTATCGATCATTTTCCCAAGGTGACGGTTTTCACGGCGCAGCTCCACCATCTGCAGGGCGCGACGGATCCCGGCCAGCAGCCGTTCGCGTTCTGTGGTCTTGACGAAGTAATCGAAGGCTCCCAGCTTCATGCACTGTACAGCGGTCTCAAGCTGATTCAGGCCGCTGAGAATGATCACCGGAGCTTCGGGATGGGTCTCGACGATCTGCGGCAACAGCTCCTCGCCGCCGATGTGGGGCATGGTCAGGTCAAGCAGGACGAGACCGATCGGCCGGCTCTCCAATATGCCGAGGGCCTCGCGGCTGTCGGTGCATTGAATGACGTTGGTAATGCCTTCGTCGTATTCGAGGGAGATGGCGAAACTGTTCAGCCACTGCTTCTCGTCGTCGATGAGCAGAATCGGGGATGCGGGGTAGAGATTCTCATTCATTTATTATTTCTCCACGGGAAGTTCCAGGGTGACTGTCGTCCCCTGGCCCGGCTGGGAAGCGAAGAAGAGCTTGCCGTTGTGTTCGTGCACGATACGGGCTGAGACCGAAAGGCCCAGGCCGGTGCCGCCGCTTTCGCGTTTGGTGGTGAAGAAGGGTTCGGTGATGCGCTGCAGGTTTTCCGGGGCGATGCCGCTGCCCTCGTCTTGCACCACGAGCACAATACGCTCGCTTTCGGCATCATGACGCGTGGTCACCCGAATGGCACAGGAGCGCTTTGGCAGGGCCTGACAGGCATTGACGACCAGATTGACGACCACCTGTTCGAGGCGGGGGAAATCGCCCCGGACTTTCGGCAGATCCTCCGCCAGATCGACCCGGAGAGTGTCCGTTGCCTTCTTGATGGTGTTCGCCAGCAGGCGAAGCGCCGCCTGAACGCTCTTATTGACGCAGACCGGCTTCATCTTCTGACTGTCGGTGTGGCGGACAAAGTCCTTGAGGTCCTCGACGATGCGCCGGATGCGCCTGGCGCCGTCGAGAATCTCCTCCTGCAGGGAGGGTACCCATGCGCGCAGCCGTGAATAGCGAACCTTGCCAAGCTTGAAGTCGCCGTTTCGTGCGTAATGCTCATCGAGCAGTTCGGCTATGGCCGGCCAGGTTTCCTGCAGGATCGGGATGTTGAGCAGCACCAGGGCGTTCGGATTGTTGATCTCGTGGGCCACTCCCGCGGCCAGTTCGCCAAGGGAAGCCAGGCGGCTGGTGCGCATGGCCTCTTCGCGCATTCGGGTGCGCTCGGTGATGTCGCTGACCAGCTCGATGACCTTGACGACCTTGCCCTCCGGATCTTTGATGGGGAAAGCCTTGCGCCCCCAGATGCGCCCGTCGGGCGTTTCCCCTCGGCCGGTCTGCGTCTGCCCGGAGGCAAAGCAGCGTACCACCGAACAGTCGCTGCAGGGTTCGCTGCGATCTTTGACCAGCGAGTAGCAGTGCCGCCCAGGCATGGTCTCATAATCCACCCTGAGGTTCTCGGCAGAGCCCCGGTTGGCCCAGATAATGCGCAGCTCGGGGTCGAGGAGCAGGATCGAATCGGGAATGCCGTCGAGCAGGGTGCGAAACTCCTCGGAGAGCCGGCAGTATTCCCGTTCGCTGCGGCGCAGGGCCTTTTCGGCGTCCTTGCGATCGCTGATGTCGCGCACGACGCTAACCATCCCTCTGCTCCAGCCAAATTCGGGATCAATGG
>JAGXHK010000107.1 GCA_024636255.1 Desulfuromonadales bacterium
GGCAACTGAGAGATTTTTCACGCCGCCCACCGCCCCAACTGTGCGGCTGACGATTTTGCTGATCTCGTAGTTGACCGTCTCTTCGGTGCGATTGCTCGGTATCGCGCCGGAGAGATAACTGCCCGGCCCCTCGAGGTTCGCCTCCACGCCGGGCACGCTCCCGGCGTTCTCCTGACCCGACTCCTCTTCCATGACCTGCTCGCTGCGCACCGCCGAACGGTCCGGATCGAAGATCTCCTCGGTCTTCTCCATCTGGGAAAAGTCAAGCTGGGCGGTAACCCGCACCATGGAGTGTCCCCTTCCCATGGCCCGGTCCAGAAGCGACTGGGCGCGCTCTTCGAGGCGCTTTTCGACCGTCTGCTGATAATCGAGCATGCCGGGCGTCATCGGCCCTATGCTCTCTTCATCGCGGCTGCGCGTGAGCACCTTGCCGGCCGAGTCGATGACGGTGACGTTCTGCGCTTCGAGCCCCTCGATGCTCCCCGCCACCAGATGGACGATCCCCTGCACCTGGGCTTCGCTCGGGGTGCGGCCGTGATTGAGCTTGAGAATGACCGAGGCGGTCGCGTCCTGCTGCTGCTCGCGAAACAGGCGCTTCTCGGGCAGGGCCAGATGCACCCGGGCGCCTTCAACCGGTGCCAGGCTGGCGATGGTGCGGGCAAGCTCTCCCTGCAGGGCGCGCTGATAGTTGACCTTCTGGGCGAAATCGGTCATGCCGAAGCTCTGCTTGTCGAAGAGCTCGAACCCGATACCGCCGCCTTGCGGGATGCCGGCCCCGGCCATCTCGAGCCGCGCCTCGTAAACCTGGTCGGCCGGCAGATAAATCGACCGGCCACCGTCTTCGAGGCGATAGGCGATATTGTGCTCTTTGAGCCAGGAGACCACAGAGGAGGCGTCCCTGGTGTCGAGATTGGCGTACAGCAGGCGGTAGTCGGCACTGCTTGAGGACCAGATGAGCAGCCCGAACAGCACAAGACTGATCAGGCCGACGGCGACAAAGCTCAGTTTGCGCTTCGGGGGCCATTCCTGGATCACATCGAGGAGGGTCCTGTTTTTCTCGTCCGGCGCGTTTTTCCTGGTCACATCTTCGGCCATCGACCTGTTACCTCAATGCATTGGATCGGCTGCTGACGCAGCCTTGTTCTATCGCTGACGCTCTGTGGGATCGGCTGCTGGCGCAGCCTTGTTGGATCGCTTCGCTTTGTCAGATCTGCTGCTGTGGCAGCCTTGTAGGATCGCTCGCATTGCTCGCTTGTTTCAGAACAAGCGGTGCCCGGCACCGCGCTCCCACAAAGTGAGCGCAGCGAAGGTCCCACAAGCGGCGCGCACGCGCAGCGATCCCACGCCTTACCTACCCCTACACCTGCATGCGCATGACTTCCTGATAGGCATCGACCACCTTGTTGCGCATCTGCACCAGCAGGCGCATGGAGATGTCGGCCTGCTCCATGGTGATCATGACTTCATGCAGGTTTTTCGCTTCGCCGCTGTGCAGACGCTCGGCCTGATGATCGGCATCGATCTGCGCCTGGTTGACCTTGCCGACCGTATCCTTGAGCACCGCGGCGAAATCGCCGGCGAGGTTCTCTGCTGCCGGCTTCTGCACGGCGCTCTGGCCGAGGCCCTGCAGATGGGTGAGGAGAGTAATATCTTTCATGGGGATTACCTTCCGATCTCGAGAGCTTTCAGGGCCATGCGTTTGGCCGATTTGACGACCGTGACGTTGGACTCGTAGGCGCGGCTGGCGCTCATCATGTCGACCACTTCGTCCATCACGTTGATGTCGGGCATGGCCACGTACCCATCGGCGCCGGCATCCGGATGCGCCGGATCGTAGACCATCTTCGGCGGATCGGGACTGGTCATGATCCGCGAGACCTCAACCCCCTGCACCGCACCGCGCATGTTGCCGGCCAGTCGCTCTTCAAAAGATGCGCCCGATGTGGCGAAGACCGCGTTCTTCTTCCGGTACGGGCCGCCTTCGGGCGTCTTTGTGGTTTCGACATTGGCCAGGTTGGCGCTGACGGTATTGAGCCGGATGCGCTGTGCCTTGAGGGCCGAGGAACTGATCTTGAGGCTGGTGAAAATATCCATGAGCGATTCTCCTTTGAGAATTAGCGGCCATCCTGGGCGACGTACTTGAGCAGGCCCATTTTCTTGTTGAGCATCTGGGTGGCCGCCTCATACATGATCTGGTTTTCGGCCAGGTCGATCATCTCCTGATCGACGCTGACGTTGTTGCCATCGCCAAGACCGGAACGATCCGGAGTGCGGATCACCTGGCCCTGCACCTTGTCGAGATTTGTGCCCGAGACGGGAAAATGGCTTTTATGCGTAGCGATCATCTTGCTGTCGCCGCGCCCGACCGCGCCCTGCAGCTGTTTTTCGAATTCCAGCTTGGCAGGGCTGTAACCCGGGGTTTCGGCGTTGGCGATATTCGAGGCGATGACCTGCTGCTTCTGCAGACGCAGATCGAGCGTCTTCTCCAGAACACGCGCTGTCTTGTCAAAAATTCCGAGTGAGGACATGGTGTTTCTCCTTCAATGCAGGGACGACGCCAATTTGTGCAAACGCCTGTCCGAAAGGGATTGCAGGGTGCGCAAACGAAGCGTCGGGGAGTCAAAGTCGAGCTTTTGACACGAGGAGGCGGTCGGACTCTCGTGACGATTTCCACTCGGTGACAGCCTCCTAGAGCTCCAGCAGGGCGATCATCTCGCCGGCCATCTCGCGCCACAGGGGGTTGGTTCCCTTGTCGGACAGAGACCGCAGAAGCTTAAGCGCCTGTTCCGGCCGCTCGGCGCTCAGATGAATCTGCGCGCAGCGATAGGCAGCCCGGTCGCCGTAGTCGGCATGCCCGAGCAGGCGCTCGAAAAGAGCCAGCGCCTCCTGCGCCCGCCCATCCATGTACAACCCCTCGGCCAGCAGGCAGAGCTTTTCCGCCGAAGACGCGACCTCCTCATCGCGATACTTCTCGAGCAGACGCACCACCTCCGGGTAGCGCTCGAGTCTCTCGCAGATGCGTCCGCCCCAGAGGTCAAGATCTTCTCCGGCGGGGCGGTCGTCAGCCGTGAGCAGCTCAGCCGCCTCTTCGGCCCTCCCGAGCGCCAGAAGCGAGCGCGCCTCCAGCAGCAGCAGCCGGGCGGCGTCCTTCCCGCCGGGAAAACGCTCGGCATAGCGCCGCGCGTATTCGACGCTGAGCTCATGCCGGTCATGTTTGAAAAGAAGGCCCACCAGGGGCAGGTAGAGCCCCTGTTCGCGAGAACGCTCGCTGTTGTTGTCGAGCAGGTAAAAATAGATGCGGGCGGCGCGATCCAGCAGCTCCATATCGGTAAAGGCGTCGGCCAGACGGATCAGGAAATCCCAGCCGATGCGCTGATTGAGCAGCAGGTCGCGGTTCTGTTCGACGAAAACCAGCGCCCGCAGATGCTCTTTGGCCGCGATCAGCTCGGTAATAACCCCCGGCAGAACCTGACCGAGCAGGGCTTCGGCCTCCTGCCTGAGCCGCCCGCTGAAAAAGTCGCGGGTAAAGATTTTCAGCGCCTCGACACAGCGCAGGCCGTCGCCGTTGAGATGAAAAGAAGCCGCCTGCTTGAAGGCGGCCTCTTCGCGAAGGCCGCGGTGACTGAACTCCCCGGCCAGCCTGCCGTAATCGATAATCGCCCAGACCAGAGCCTTCTCGTTCCCCGAGGCGACCTCGAGATCGATCTGCTTGAGCAGCGAGCGCTGCCCGCCTTCGCTCTCGCCGAAGGCGACCTGAATCCGGTTCATCGAGGTTTTCGCTTCATCGGCCCGCCCGTCACGCAGCTGCGCCAGGGCGCGCGCATAAAAGGCCAGGCTTTCCTGCGGCTGCCCGGCGATAAGTCGGGCGAGAGATCCGTAAGCATCGATCGCCTCCGCATAGCGACCCGAGCGGTAGAGCGCATGGGCGAAGCGCTCGACGTGCAGCGGCAGGGGCAATGCCCCGTAGCGCACCTGCATGTCCTCGAAAAGGGGGATCGCTTCGCTGTGGCGGCCCAGCCCGACAAAGGCGATCGCCCGACACAGTCTGGCCTGATCGGCAAGCAGTCCCTGCAGCTCGGCGCCCTCCAGAACGCTCAGGGCTTTTTCATAATGCTCCTTGGCGATCAGCACCTCGGCCTGCAGCAGGTGCAGGGCGGGGAGAAAACCGCTGTCGGCGCGAGCTTTCTGGAGGGCCGCGGCCAGATCGTACTGCGCGCCGTAAGGGTCGCCGCTCGAGGCACGCAGATAGGCGCTGAGATAGCGGGCTCTGACCGCATACGGAGAATCTGGGTGATTATCCAGAAACGGCGACAGGGTATCCAAGGCTTGCCGGAGGTTGCCGAGGCGCGCCAGGGATTCGCTGAGAATCACCAGAAAGAAATCGCGCTCCTCGCCACGCAGGGTATCGCCGAGCATCCCACCGAGAAGGTTGGGGACCTTTTTCCATTCGCCACGTTCTGCAAGCATGCGGCCCTTGGCGAGAAAATCGGAAATCTGACTATCCGGCCCGGCGGCCGGCAATTCGGGCGGGGGCGACTCCGCCAGGGTGTAGACGGCCGGAAAAGTAAAACGGAAAGGGGTCTCGTATTCGGCAAAGAAACGGCGCCAGTCCCCCGCGTAAGGCGATGCCTGGCGATTTCGCGAACTGATCCCCTTATCGCGGCTTTGGGCCACCTTGCCGACCTGGTCGATAATCGCCGGACGCACCCCGCCGCCCCCCTTGTCCCAGAAAAGCTCAAGTGCGAGCTCTCCCTTGGATTTCTGATAGCGGGCATCGACGCCGACAGGGCTTCGACGCAAAAGCAGCGAGACAACCAGCTCGTCGCGCCGACCGATCAGCAGGGTCTTGATGACGGTGCCGTCCTCGGGCAGCGCCTCCAGCCCGGTGCCCAGAGAGGCTCCGCGAATGATCAGGTCGACCCGCTGGCCCGAAACTTTGACCTGATAGTTGGGACGGTCGGAGAAATGAAGCAGAATCCGTGTCTGACTCGGACTTTCCTCCTTGCGCATGTTGAACAGGGTCGTCTCTGCGCCCTGCACTGAGGCCGGAACGCTCAGGAGGGCAAACAGAAAGGCGACGAGCGGCAGCATCTTGCACATGTCGACTCCTCAATATTGGAAAACCCAAACACTTGTTGCCAAGCCAGATCCGTGCCAAAGAAAAGATGCCTCGCCTGAAGTCACAGCAAAATCACAGAAAAAGCAAACCTGACAAAATTGGCTATTGCTAATTGGATTGACATTTATTAACATACAGCAACTTTCATCAGGATTTTCTCGCAAAGCGGCGCCAGCCAGCACATGCCTATACAGAAGGAAGGAAAGATGACTTCGATCAACGACGATCAGATTGAAATCATTCAGGAATTCGTTACCGAAAGTCGTGACATGATCGACCAGCTCGAACCCACCATCATCGAGCTGGGGCAGAGCGTTCACGACGTGCACTGCTGGGAACACCTCGGCTGCCAGGAAACGATCTGCCCGCGTCACGACAAAAAGCTCGATTTTCCCTGCTGGCTGCAGTGGGGACACATCAACGAGGGCAACGGCCGCTGTGTCTATACCGAATCAAAGCAGGACTGCCTGAGCTGTGCGGTTTTTCTGGCGATAAATGGCGACGGGACGACCATGAACGCCATTTTTCGCCTCTTTCATTCCATGAAGGGAAGCGCCGGCTTTCTTGAACTCGACCATGTCACGCGTGTCGCCCACACCGCGGAGAATCTGCTCGACCTGATCCGCAACGGCGGTGTGCGCATGCAGGCCGAGCATGTCAACCTATTGTGCGAGGCGTGCGATTTCGCCAAAGAAGCGCTCGATTTCGTGGAACAGAATTTCTGCGATGACGGCGTTTCAGAACAGGCGCAGGAGATCGCCGCCAAACTTGATGAGGCGATCCGGATCGCCAAAGAGCTTGCCGACCCCGCAAAGGGGCAAGAGGCTGGACAGCGCGGGGAGGACACCCAACAGGCGGGCGCGCCCGGCAACGAAGACTCGGTCGCGGAAAACGACCCGTTCGCGCTGCAGCTCACCATAACTGCCGAGATGATGGACAGGTTTGTTCAGGAGGGCGATGAGCTGCTGCAGAATGTCGAGCAGGGCCTGCTCAAGTGGGAAGGCAACCTGGAAAACGCCGATATAATCGCCGAGCTGTTTCGCAACATCCACAGCTTCAAGGGAAATTGCGGCTTTTTCGGCTTTGCGGATATGGAAAAGCTCAGCCACCAGATGGAAACCGTTCTCGATGCGGTCAAATCCGGAACCGATCTGGGCACGGAGCCGGCAGAGATGATGCTCGGGCAGATCGACATCCTGCGCGACACGGTCAGCGACCTGGCCGACGGCGGTCCCGGCAGAATCGCGGATCTTGACCCGCAGATCAAGGCTCTGGCAGACCTGATGGCCAGAAAGAAACAGGAATCCGCCGAGACCCCGGCGCCCTCAGAAACGCCTGTGCGCCAGCCGGAGATGCAACCGGAGCCGCTCACCTCGCCCCCGCAGGCGGATGCCGATAAGGAAAATGCACCCAAAGCTGCGCCGGCGCCACCGAAAACGAAAGCGCCGGCCTCTGCGGCAACAGGCGCCGCGTCCGCCAAAGCCGCCAAAGGGACGCCGCTCAAGCGCCAGGATATCCGCGTCGAACTGGAAAAGCTCGACAACCTGATCAACCTGATCGGTGAGATGGTCATCGCCGAGAATATGCTGCTGCGCAACCCTGATCTCGAAGGCCTCGAACTCGAGAACTTCACCAAGGCCGGCCAGCATATGAGCAAGCTGGTGCGCGAACTGCAGGAGATGGCCATGCTGATCCGCATGGTTCCGGTTTCGGGCCTGTTCCGGCGCATGATCCGCCTTGTGCACGACCTCTCGGTCAAATCGGGCAAGAAGGCCGAGCTCAAGCTGATAGGCGAAGATACCGAAATGGACAAGACGGTGATCGAGACCATAACCGATCCGCTCGTGCATATCCTGCGCAACTCGCTCGACCATGGCATCGAGCCGCCGGCCGAGCGAATCGCGGCGGGCAAGCCCGAGAAAGGGACGGTCAAGCTCTCGGCCTGTCATGAGGAAGGCGAGGTGTGGATCACCATCGAGGATGACGGCCGGGGTCTCGATCGCGACAAGATTCTGGCCAAGGCGGTGAGCAAGGGAGTGGTCGAAGAAGGGGCAGAGATGTCCGATAAGGCGGTCTTCAACCTTATCTTCGCCCCCGGCTTCTCGACCGCCGACAAGATCACCGACATCTCGGGCCGCGGCGTCGGCATGGATGTCGTCAAGCAGAACCTGGACAAAATCAAGGGGACTGTCGAGGTCAGCAGCAAACTCGGCGCGGGCACATGCATTAAGCTGCGCATCCCCCTGACCATGGCGATCATCGACGGCATGCTGGTGCGCGTCGGTCAGAGCAAGGCGATTGTGCCGATTCTCGCCATCAAGGAAGCCTTCCGCCCTCAGGCCGGCGCCATCACCACCACCCCGGATGGCGAGAAACTGGTGCGGGTCCGCGAGAACTTCCAGCCGGTGATCAAACTCCACGAGATCCTCGGCAAGCAGCCCGACTCCTATAATTTCGAAGATGGAATCCTGATCGTACTTGAGAGTCAGGAAACGCGGGTCTGTCTTCTGGTCGATGAAATTCTCGGCCAGCAACAGACGGTGATCAAAGGGCTTTCGAACTATATCGGTTCGGTACGCGGAGTCTCGGGCTGCACGATTCTGGGCAACGGCGAAGTCTGTCTGATCATGGACGTAAACGGGCTTCTCGAGATGTCCGGAGAGACAGCAATGGTCAACAGCTAGAACGTCATTGCCCCTCGGAGAGGATCCTGTGACCCAGCCCCAGATGACTACAAGTGAGAACAGCCCCCGCCCTGCCCCGGGACAGGGCGCCATGCTCGTGATCAGCGATGCGGAGTTCGAAAAGCTGCGCGCCCTGATCAAGGAGCGCTTCGGCATCCATCTCACCGACCAGAAACGCTCTCTGGTGGTCGGGCGCCTGCAGA
The DNA here is from genome assembly GCA_024636255.1 of Desulfuromonadales bacterium. Classification (GTDB taxonomy): domain Bacteria; phylum Desulfobacterota; class Desulfuromonadia; order Desulfuromonadales; family Geoalkalibacteraceae; genus JAGXHK01. Next base: position 8,007 of record JAGXHK010000107.1, read on the forward strand.
AGCTGCTGCGCACAGAGGGATTCGCCACCTTCAGCGCCTATTACGAGCACCTGGTCACGGATAAGAGCGAACGCGGGCTCTCGGAGCTGATCAACCGCATTTCGACCAACCATACGTATTTTAACCGCGAGAAAGGTCATTTCGACTTTTTCGCCCAGACCGCACTGCCCGAAATAGCGGCCCGTCTGCGCCGGGAGAATTCGCGCGATCTGCGTATCTGGTGCGCCGGCTGCTCCTCGGGCGAAGAGCCGTACATGCTGGTCATGCTGATGATGGAATATTTCGGCCGCGAATACGCCCAATGGAATGCCGGCATCCTGGCGACCGACATCAGCGAGCCGGTGCTGGCCACCGCACGCGCAGGTGTCTATACCGAAGAGCGGGTGCAGCAGCTGCCCGAGGCTCTGCGGCGCAAGTATTTTCGCAGTTGCGGCAACGCTCAGGCGCGCATCGATGAGGCCGTCAGACAGGAGATCACGTTTCGCCGCTTCAACCTGATGAACCTGCAGTTCCCGTTCAAAAAGCATTTCCATATTATTTTCTGCCGCAACGTGATGATCTATTTCGACCAGCCGACGCGCGAAACCCTGGTGCGTCGCTTCCATCAGATCACGGCTCCGGACGGCTATCTTTTCATCGGGCACTCCGAGACCCTCGGACGCAATCATGATCTCTACCGCTATGTGATGCCTGCCGTATTCCAGAAGGGAGTCCGCTCGTGATGGTCAGAAAAAAGATCCGCGTCCTGGTCGTCGACGATTCGGCCCTGGTGCGCCAGATTCTCACCCAGGGACTGGAGCTCGACCCCGGCATCGAGGTGGTCGGCTCGGCGGCCGATCCCTATCAGGCGCGCGACCGGATTCTCGCGCTGCACCCCGATGTCCTTACCCTCGATGTCGAGATGCCGCGCATGGACGGGGTGGAGTTTCTGCGCCGCCTGATGCCGCAGCATCCGCTGCCGGTGGTCATGGTCAGTTCGCTGACTCAGAAAGGCAAGCAGATCACCATCGATGCCCTCGAGGCCGGCGCCGTCGATTTCGTGTCAAAACCGATGGCGGATGTCGCGCGCGGGCTGCAGGCCATGATGTTCGAGCTGCGCACCAAAGTCAAAATTGCGGCGACGGTCAACGTCGCGCACTGGAAGAGCAAGCGCTCGGAGCTGCCCAAGAGCACCCTGCGGCCGAGCCCCGGAGCCCTGGCCGAATCGACCGACAAGGTGATCGCCATCGGGGCCAGCACCGGCGGGACCGAGGCGATCAAGAAAGTCATCACCCGTTTTCCCGCCACAATGCCCGGGGTGGTCGTGGTTCAGCACATGCCGGCCGGCTTTACAAAAATGTTTGCCGATCGCCTGAACCAGCTCTGCGCCATGGAGGTCAAGGAAGCCGAGAGCGGCGACCGGGTCATGCCCGGGCGCATTCTCATTGCTCCTGGCGAGCGGCAGATGAAAGTGATCCGCTCCGGCGGTTTTTATCAGGTCGTCTGCGAGGCCGGGGAAAAAGTCAGCGGCCACTGCCCCTCGGTGGACGTGATGATGCACTCGGTCGCCACCCATGTCGGCGCCAACGCTATTGGCGTCATGCTCACTGGGATGGGGTCCGACGGAGCCGACGGCATGCTGGCCATGCGCCGCGCCGGAGCACGCAGCCTGGCCCAGGACGAGGAGAGTTGCGTGGTTTTCGGCATGCCGAAGGTCGCTTTCGAGCGCGGCGGCGCAGAGCGCCTGCTCCCCCTCGAAGAGATGGCCCCGGCCGTTATGGCCCTGTTGACGAATACGAAGGCGGCATGAGCAACATCATTATCGGCATAGGCGATCTGGGCGCCTCGAAGGGACAGGATGACATCCTCAAGACCTTTGCGTTAGGCTCCTGTGTGGCCGTGATCCTGCTCGATCCTAAACAGCGGGCGGCGGGCATGGTTCACATCGCACTGCCTGAGGCGAAAATCAACCCGGCCAAGGCACAGGAGCGGCCCGGTTATTTCGCCGATACCGGCATCCCGGCATTGCTGCGCGAAATGAAGAAGCTCGGCTGCCAGCCGAATGCCCGCGGGCTCATGGTCAAGCTGGCCGGCGGCGCCAAAGTCATGGACCCCAACGACACCTTCAACATCGGCAAGCGCAATATTCTTGCGGCCAAGAAAGCCCTGTGGGCATTCGGACTCGGGCCCGTGGCTGAAGATGTGGGAGGAAACTTCAGCCGCACCGTTGCGATCTCACTGGCCACCGGGGATGTCATCCTTTCATCACCCGGCCGACCCAACTGGAAGCTGTAAGGACAGAGAATGGCAACTCAGGACAAGCGCGAAGACATTTTACGGGCGGCCGAAAAAGCCCCTCTGCTCTCGCCGAGCGCCCAGCGGCTGCTGCAGATCACCTCGGCCCGCGAGCATGAGCTGATGGAGATCGTCGCAGTGGTCAAGTGCGACGCTCACCTCACGGTGCGGGTTCTCAAGATCGTCAACTCCGCAGCATTCGGACTGCTCTATCCGATCAGCTCTATCGACCGGGCGGTTTCGTACCTGGGCGAGCGCATGGTCGTCGGCATCGCGCTGAACGACTGTGCCGCTCACCTCTTCGACAAACAGCTCGATGGCTACGAGAGTGAACGCGGCAGCCTCTGGCGCCACGACCTGCAAGCCGCCATCGCCTCGCGCGAAGTGGCGCAAAGGGCCCGGGTCGAGATCAACCCCGATCTGGCCTTCACCGCCGGGCTGCTGCATGATCTGGGCAAGGCGCTGATTTCCGACTATCTCAGAGGCACCTGCGCCGGACTGCTCGCCGAGATCGAGCAGAACCAGGTGGCCGATTACCTTGAAGGGGAGCGCCATCTGATCGGAATCGATCATACCGAGGCCGGATCGGCGCTGGCCCGCAACTGGAAGCTGGCCGAGGTGCTGCAGATGGCGATTGCCCATCACCATAACCCGGGTGCGGCTCCGCCCGAACACCGTCCTCTGGTCTATGCCGTGCATCTGGGCGATATCATCGCCATGATGGGCGGCTGCGGAACCGGCGCCGATACGCTGCGCTATCCCCTCGATCAGGGCTATGGAGCCTTTTTCGATCTCGGCGGCGAAGATCTTGCCGCCATCATGCTGGATGTCCAGGAGGAATTCGCGAAAATCGACACCTCTCTTGCCGAAACCAAGGAGAATTAGCGTGAACCGGATTATCATCGCCGATGATTCGGATACCGCCCGCATGTTCATCCGCCGCTGCCTCGAGATCGTGGGATTGCACGAAGCCGAGTTCATCGAGGCGGTCAATGGGAATGAAGCTCTTAAGATTGCCAAACAAGAGCCGCCCGACCTGCTGGTATCCGATCTGAACATGCCGGTTATGGATGGCGAAACCCTGCTCAAATGGGTCAAGACAAGCCCGCGCCTGGTCGATGTCCCCGTCCTGGTCATCACCAGCGCCGGCAACCCGGCCAAAGAGGCGCAGTTGCTCGAGCTCGGGGCCTTTGCGGTCCTCAACAAACCGGTTAGCCCCGCGCCCCTGCTCAAAGTCCTCGCCCCCCTGCTCGCGGAGGATTCCGATGGCTGACAACCCGGTACATTTCACCGGCCCCCTCACCGACGCGGTTCGCATCTGCCTGGAGAATATGGCCTTCATGAGCGTCGAGCCGCCGTCCCGGCCAGAGGATTGCCGCAGCGGCCAGGAGGGGTACAGCGCCGTTTTGCTGGTGCATGACCCCATCCAGGCGGAGATGCAGATGAGTATGCCCGCCGCCGTGCTCGGCGAAGTCGCCGCCTCGATCTATGCCAGCGACGCCGAAGAGCTCACGGAGACGCAGCGCCACGATATCCTGGCCGAACTGCTCAATACCATTGCCGGGCTCTTTCTCGCAGAGCTGCTCCCCTGCGAGCAGGCTTTTCGCATGGGACTTCCCGAAGTGCACAAAGGAGACGATCATGCCTCTGAGCCTCAGCAGGGGCACTGGTTTTTCAAAACCGATCACGGCTGCTTTTGCATCACCTTGAGCGGCCCCGGATGGGACGCCCTGGCCGGATAAAAACCGCTCGCTGAATCCAACAAACCCAAGGCAAAAGGAGAAAATTATGGGAACCAAGGTATTGATAATTGACGATTCCAACACCATGCGCAAGATCGTGCAGCGCTCGCTGCGCCAGGCCGGCTTCGAATTTGAAAAAATCCTCGAAGCCGGAGACGGCCAGGAAGCACTCGATCTGCTCGGCAGCGAAAGCGTCGATCTGATCCTCTCCGATATCAACATGCCCAACATGGACGGCTTGGAGTTTCTGCGGCAAAAATCGCAGAATGACGATATCAAGGACATCCCCGTCGTGATGATCACCACCGAGGCAGGCACCGACATCATCGGCGAAGCCAAATCGCTGGGCGCCCGAGGCAGCATCAAGAAACCCTTTACCCCTGACCAGGTCAATGATGTCCTGGGGGAGCTGCTGTAATTTTCGCGAAGGAGACCCGCTGTGGATCTGCCAAAAAAAATAGCTGAGGCGACCCAGGAAATTTTCGAGACCATGATCATGATGGAGGCCACCGCCGGAGAACTGTCTCCGGAAACGGCCAAAACATTTCATTGCACGGTTTCTGGGATGGTGGGACTGGCCGGAACGTTCAAAGGAATGCTGGCCATTCACACGCCGAACCAGGTGGCCATGGCCATCACCAGCAATTTTCTGGGGATGGATGTCGATGAGGTCAATGAAGATGTCACCGACGCCATCGGAGAGCTCGCCAACATGCTCGCCGGCAGCATCAAGCTGGCTCTGAGCGATAAGGGCAGGGACATTACCCTCTCGATCCCCTCGACCATCTCCGGGGAGGAATATACCATCAGCTGCGTCGCGGAAACCGATCGGGTGATCGTACCTTTTGCCACTGAGGCGGGCAATTTCTGCGTGGAACTGCAGGTCGAAAAGGAAAACTGACTCTTGCAACTCTTGCAGCTTGGAGGCCATTCCCGTTTCGGCGGTGGCCGCCACTTCTTATGCGGCCCTCAAGCGCCCGGAGGTTTGATCCCGTGGATCTGAAAAGCAAGCTCATTGCTTCGACGCAGGAGATCTTTTCCACGATGCTGATGCTGGAGGCCACGCCTGCGGAGCAAAATCCGCAGGCGGCCTTCACCTCGAATATTTCCGGGATGCTCGGGGTTTCCGGCGATCTGACCGGCATGCTGGCGGTTCACTGCCCGCAGGCGGTCGCCACCGGCATTACCGGCGCATTTCTCGGCATCGAGGTTGCATCCATCGATGAGGATGTCAAGGACGCGATCGGCGAGTTGGTCAATATGATCACCGGCGGCGTCAAAGACGCGTTTGGACGAGAAGGGCTCAACGTCAAATTGGCCGTGCCGACCACCATCGCCGGCCGCTCGTTCCGAATCGACTGTCAGGGGGCGGCAGGCCGTGAAATCGTCGCCTTTACCGTCCCTGAAGGCACATTTCTTGTCGAGATGAAATACAAGCCGCTAAACTAAGCGGCAGGGAATCATTGGTGTGATCAAGCAGAACGTCGTCGACAGCGTCCTCAAATCGGCCATCGGCAAGATGCAGGATGAGGCGGCCGCCCTCATCGGGGAAGAGATCCGGCTTTCCGAGCTGTCCTTCAACACGCACAGCAAAGAGAGCATCTTCGAGATCCCGCGGGACAAGTGCGCGCTGAGCCGGCTCGAGGCCAGCGGCGATTTCAGCGGCGAAGCTTACCTGGTCTTTCCTCTCAAGGATGCGGTTCTGCTCGGAGCAAAGCTGATCATGCTCCCCGAGGAGGAGATCGCCGAGAAGGTCAAGAATCCTCAGTTCGACGGCGAGGAAGCCGATGCCTGGGGAGAGGTCGCCAACATTATTGTCGGCGCCCTGACCGCTTCGATTGAAGAACTCTTCCCGAAAAAACTCCACTTCAAAAGAACCGTCACCGAACCGCTGATTTCCACCAAGGTCGATGTGGAGAGTGACGCCCCCTTCCCGCCCGGCAACTATCATGTCGCCACCGCGAAGGTCGGCATCGGCCACAAAGAACTCGGCGACCTCGAGTTGATCTTTCCTCTCGAGGTGCTCGGGATGGAGACTCCTCCCGCGCCGAGCGCCGCGGCCGAGGCCCCGCCGGCAGAGAAAACCGAGAGCAAGACTGCCGGACAGAGCGCTGCAAACGGCGAGAAGACCTCCCCCGGCCAGCAGAGCACGGCCCAGAACAGCGAAGAGCGCGCTGCCGCCACCAAGGTGGCCGCCGCCCCCCAGGAGCCGGCGCGAGAACCATCCGGCGAAGAAGCGGCCGCTTCCCCGGCAGAACCCGCCTCCGAACCTGAATCCGGGGACAAGCCGGCGGGCACCATTCCCCAGGCAACGGTCAACAAAATTCTCGAGACGGCGTTCAAGGAGATCGCCAAGGACGTCAGCGATCTCATCGCCCAGCAGGTGACCTGCGAGAAGCTCTCCTATTCGGCCCTGAGCAAAGAAGAGTACTTCGCCCTGCCACGCGACAAGGCCGCCATGGCCCGCATGGCCGCAAGCGGCGAGGCGCAGGGGGAAGCCTATCTGCTGGCCCGGCAGAAAGATGCGATTCTCCTCGGTGGCAAACTCATCATGCTGCCCGAGGATGAGATCGAGGCCAAGGTCAAGGAAGCGAACTTCGGTGAAGAGGATCGCGACGCCTACGGCGAAGTCGCCAATATTATCACCGGCTCACTGACCAAGATTCTCGATGATCTTTATCCGCGCAAGCTGCACCTGAAACGCACCGAAGTGGAAGCCATCGTCCCGACCAAAGTCGACGTTGATGGCTCCGACCCCTTTGCGCCCGGCCAGTTCTACCTGGGCAGCTGCAAACTGGCCCTTGAAGGCAAAGAGCTCGGTGAGCTTGATCTTCTTTTTCCCCTGGATCTGCTCGGCATCAAGCTCGATATCCCCGAGTCAGGGGCGGAGCCGAAAGAAAAAGGGAGCACCACCGCCGGCAGGAGCGCAGGCGAGGGTCTGAAAGAGGGGCAGAAACGAACAGAGGCCGCCCAGGAGGGCTCGCGCCGGCAGGCCGCGGTGCACCAGAATCAGGCAGAGGACTCCAAAAGCGCCGGATCTGGAGGCCGGCCGGCCGAAACGCAACCGGCCGATCCCACGCCCCACGTCCTGGTAGTCGCTGAAAACGATGAACTGGCGGCGATGATCTGTACGCCACTCAAGGAGCGCGGACTGCCCTACCGCTGTCTGAGTTTTAAGGACGATGTGCGTCAGTGTGCCCGCGAAATCAGAATCAGCGGCGCGATTCTGGCCATGAGCGAGGTCGCAGACCAGGGGTTTGCCCTCGCCATCAAGGTCTGCCCCATCCTGGCAGAAGGCGCGCCGATGATCATCGCGGGCCCCGAATGGACCCGCACCCTGGTCCTCAAGGCTGTCCGCTACGGCGCCTGCGATATTCTTGTCACGCCCGCCGGAGCGGAGGAGGTACAGGCCAAGATCGATGAGCATCTGGCCGAGCGGCTGGCGGCCAATCAATAGGCAGGCTGCATGCGAAGCACACGAAAAAAGCCGGCCCTCGCGTGTGCGAGAACCGGCTTTTTTCTCTCTTCTTGACGTCGGATATCACTCTTTGCCGCGCTGGTAGCGAGAGAAAAAACCGTCCAGCTGCTTTTTCTTGATTTTTTCGAGCAAGGTGGTCCGTTTGAGATTAAGCAGAGCGGCAGCCTCTTTCTTATTCCCCCCGGTGCGACTGAGCGCCTGAAGGATCAGGCGGTCTTCAAAATCGCTGACCAGGGCATTGAAATCGGCTTTGCTCTCCAGAGTCAATGGCTCGGCCGTCTCAACGCGCGTCTCCGACTCGGCCGGCTCGACATTCTGTTCGCCGAGGGCCTCGCGATACTTCTCCGGCAGATCAGCCGCTTTGACGATGCCCTCCGTGTGCAGGATCGCCAAGCGTTGAATAAGATTCTCGAGCTCGCGCACATTCCCTGGCCAGGCATAGCTCTTGAGCGCCGCCATAGCATCCGCGGAAAAACCAGTCAGACCGGTTTTTTTTCCGCGGTTGTAGACCTGCATGAATTTCTCGACAAGCAGGGGGATATCTTCGCGCCGCTCGCGCAGCGGGGGAATTCGCAGCGGCACCACGCTCAGGCGGTAGAAAAGGTCCTCGCGAAAACTTCCTCTGCTCACCGCTTCTTCGAGATGGCGATGCGTGGCGGCGACGATGCGCACATCGGCCTTGACCGGCTTGACCCCGCCGACCGGCTCGTATTCGCGCTCCTGCAGAACCCGCAGCAGCTTGGCCTGCAGCGCCGGCTTCATATCGCCGATTTCATCGAGAAACAGCGTCCCTCCTTCGGCATACTGGATCCGCCCCGGCTTTGACTGAGTGGCCCCGGTGAACGCGCCCTTGACGTAGCCGAACAGCTCGCTCTCGAGCAGATCATCGGGAATCGCGGCGCAGTTCAGCGGCACGAAGTTCTTGCCGCTGCGCGGGCTGAAGGCATGCACCGCTTTGGCGACCAGCTCCTTGCCGGTGCCGCTCTCTCCCTGGATGAGCACGGTGCTTTCGCCGTCTTCGGCGACCCGCTCGGTAATATCGAAGAGCTGGGCCATCTGCGGCGAGCTGCCGATGATGCCATGGAATCCTTCGGTCTTGCGAATCTTCGGCCCGCGTTTCTCTTTATGGGTGCTGAGGTCGTGATGCTCGAGGCTGCGCGCCGCGACAATGATCGCCTCATCGAAATTGTAAGGCGTGTTGAGATAGAACAGAGCGCCGGAATTCAACGCCCGCACCATCGCTTCGCGATCCCCGCTGGGCACCGCAACCACGCAGGCCACTCCCGGGCTTTCGTGCAGCACCTGTTTGATCAGGGCGATCCCTTCGTCTTTCGGGGGGAAGAGATGGGTGATCAGCAGGGAGATGTCACGCCCTTCGAGAATCTCGGCGACGCTGGCAGGCGTGTCCGCCTCGAGCACCGGGCAGCCGATCTCCTTGCGCAGCATGACGGCAAGGCCTTCCCGGTTGTGGCGCTCGTTATCGACGAGGAGTATGGATCGCAATGAATTCTCCGTGCATGTCCGCCCTGCCCGCATTTCGATCCCAATTGCGCATGCTCCGGGGGACCGTCGTGCAGAAATTAAATGGCGGAGGGGGTGGGATTCGAACCCTCCGCGCCTATCTTAAATAGCTGAAATCGCAAGAGTATTTTTCGCCTGGGACACCTATGGGACATTTCTCAGGCGGTAACCACTCTTAGAAGAACCGCCGACTCCGAGCCGGACCTTAAAATAAAACCCTGTGGATCAGAAGTCAAGTCGGCATTTCCTGCACTTATGGCACCCCGTATCCCTTGCGCAGGTGCCTCAAAAATCCTAGAAAGATGCAGGACCCCAATTTGAAACAATTTCCAAGAAGACCATAATCAGCAACCTCGCTAAAATCTGTAGGCGGGGTTGCTCTGTCATGGAAATGGTGACTTATAAGAAACCGCCCAGCAAAAAGACAGGGCGGCACTTTATGCTATACTTATATTAATCAAGATCAACTTGAAGATTGTAGACGATCCGACAACACCTAAGAAAGGAGAAATTGAAATGAACAATATTTTTTACATCATTGGTGTTATTGTTGTGGTGCTTTTCATCCTAGGCTATTTAGGACTTCGGTAGCCCAGGTGTCCGTAGGATGATCCCTTCGGGCATCTCAAGGCGAGCGCCGTCGAAAAAGGCGGCCAGGCGATCTTAAAAATAGCGAATGTCGTCCAAGACGGCTTGCCGCTGGACATGCCGGTTGATGTGCGAAGTTTTTTTCGCTGACCCTGAAAATAGTAAATGGCCACCCGGGCAAATCCAGGGGGCCATCATTTTGTCGTCTTAAATTGCTCTATCAATAACACGCA
>JAGXHK010000108.1 GCA_024636255.1 Desulfuromonadales bacterium
CGACCAGCCTCTCACCGCGACCATCAGAAACATGAGCAGCCCGAAGCCGATACCGAACTTGTACCTGAGTTTCAAATCCCTCCAGCGCATGATTTTTCTCCTTTTTGCCGACGCGGTGAGGTCGTTCATGAGAAGTGGCAGTTATTCTCACAATCGACGGTATTTACTGCGATGCACGGTACAAATTCCTGTAAAATCAAGTGTTTATTCTTTTTACTATAGATGATGTGGGAATAGAGTCAAAGGAAAAAATTATATACCTTTAACTAACACGGTTTGTTTTTCGGAGGGGAAAAGCTGCCGCCAGGCACAAGGCATGCCCGCCGGTAGGTTGGGAACGCGCCTCGAACCGTTCCCGATTCGGTAACGGTTCGAGGCCTTCGGCGATGCAGGGGGAGAGCAGAGAAGAAGAAAATCGGATATATGGGACTTCAAAAAAGCGAAAGGAATTTCGGGATGGCTGAATGCAGTCAGCTGATTTCAGCAGCTGGTTCCGCCACCACAGTCGCAACTCGGTTCGCTGCCGGTAAGCCAGCCATGGATGATGGCGCTGGCGCAGCCGACTCCCGCTTTTACGCTCAGGGCCTGCACCGGGCAGTTGCGGGCGCAGGCGCCGCACTCCATGCAGGCGTCGCGGTCGGCGACGTCTGCCTTGCTCTGCGCCATCTTCAGCACGGCGTGGGGGCAGACCGCCGGGCACAGTCCGCAGCCGATGCATTTCTCGACGTCCAGAGACAGGGTCGTCACACCTTCCAGATAACGCAGCTTCGCCATTACTCGTCACCTCCGCCACTTTTCTTTTGCAAGTTCAAAACGCGCTCCAGATCCAGACGACGCCGGCGCCCAGCAGCGCCAGGGCCTGCAGAGGCAGCGCGCGCCGCATTTCCTTCCCCACCCCGGAGGGGGAGGTATAGGTGGTCGAGCCGGTGAAATTCATGGCGCAGTAGGAACTGACCGCCAGGAGCAGGAGAAAAAACGCCGCTCCATGCGAAACGCTCATGGCCGGCAGCAGGAGCAGGCCCGCGATGCCGGCGAGGACACCGGCTATGGCCCCTTTCAGCGCAAAGGCCCGGCCGGGAATCCAGGGGAGCGCGACCGGGGTCAGAACCGCACCGCAGAGAAGCCCCATGAAGTAGACCAGACAGGCCGCGCCGCCGCGCGTTATCGCGGCCGAAAACGAAAAAATTTCCGGACCGATGCCGCCCAGCAGAAAAAGAACAGGGATCGCCCAGAGGGTGGTCTTCAGCATGCCGGTCAGCTCCACCGGCGTCAGAACCAGCCTTTCGACTGCGGAAAATTGTACGCGGCGCATGGCGGGCGTCGCCTGGTTCCCTGCGGCCAGATAAGCCGGCAGGTCGCTGGCGCGAACCGGCCCGTAGAGAACCTGAAAGCCGCACCCTTTCCTGACCTCATGGGCGGCCACGCCGACAGCCCCGAGCTGCGGGACGATAAGGCGGCGGTGACTGACGACTTCTTCGAGTCCTGACGAACGGACTCGAGAGATCAGTTCGTCGGTGCCGAAGGTCCCTTTGCCGGCAGCGCACCAGACATTGATCCCGCGCGTTTCGAGAACCAGAATCCAGCAATCGAGCCCGCCGAGCTCGCGGCGCAGGGCGTCGAAGCTCATCTTGTAGTTGGCCGTGACCAGGACCGGGGCTTCGGGCCCCGGGCTGCCGGCGGCATAGAGCCCAGGGGCGATGCGGTAGCGCATGCGGCCGATCCCCCAGCGCATCTGCCAGCGGCCGAGCATATCGCCGGTGGTCAGACGGGTGGCGATCCGGGGAACGCTGCCCGCCGGCGTTTCGAGCCAGCCGGCGACAAAGGGCCAGATGCGGTAGCCGGTCCGTTCGCGGGTTTCGATAGGGGGGCAGCAGGGGGCGGCCGTCTCCTGAGCCTTGTCTTCAGATGAAGGGCAGCAGACATTTTTGCGTTTGGCGGTAAACGAAGAGCCGCTATCTGATTCAGGGCAGCAGGAAGACTTTTGCGTCATAATTGCCATGTCTTTTTAAGGTTTTTTTCCATTTAACCACGAAAGCTGTTTTTGTGCAAAAGGCGCGACGCCATGAAATCCGAATAAAAAAGCCGGCTCCGAAGAGCCGGCAAGAGGCATGCGATGAAATGGAGGCGTGAGCTGCCTGGTTAGAAAACGTACTGCGCCTGGACGAAGATTTCATCTTCGTCGGCACCGTCCGCCCCATCGAGATTCTCCCCGGTGCGGTAGGTTGCCTGCAGCTTGATGTCGTGATTCCTGGTGATGAAGCAGTTGGCGCCGAAAGAGGTGCGGGTCCACTCCTCTTCGTAGTTGTCGGCGTCCTGCACCTGGTAGCCGGCGACGATCTCGAACATGTCGTTGGGGAACATGTAGCCGCCTTCTACAGCCCAGTTCTCGAGATCGGTCTCGCCGTCTTCGTAAATGCCGCCGGTAAAGCTGTCGTCGACGGTTTCGGCGTTGAACAGATTGTATTCGGCGTCGACGGAGACGCCCATGTAGCGGAAGGCGCCGCTGACTTCGAACCCCGTCACGCTGTCGACGTCAACTTTCGACATGCTGGTTGTGAGTCCGGTCGTTTCATCGGTGTAGGTATTATTGTCGTCGTCGTTGCCCCAGGTGAAGGCGGCGAGACTGACGGTGGCTTTAAGATCATCCTGATCGAAATTGCCCTGAGCGAATTTCAGGTAACCGAAAGGATGAAAGTCGACGCGGCCATTGACCAGGTAACCCTGATTGAAGTCGCTGTTGGCGTTGACAGGAGTGTCGAAATCGAGCTTGTCGACGTCCGGATCGATGTCCGCCTGGGCGGCGTCGACAGAAAGAACCAGTTTCTTGTCCATCATGTGGCCGGACACATGCAAGCCGGCGTTCCGGTCCGGAGTGCCGTAGTTGTGATCGCCGACGAAGGTGCGCTCGACGAGCTGCTGGCGCTTCGAGGAGGTCAGAGCCTCGCGGGAGAACTGGGTGTAGGCGTTGCCGAGCTTGATGGTGACGTTCTTGAAGCCCGTGTACGCGAGGTAGGCGTCTTTGATGGCGACCTCGTTGCCGTCCTCGGCCTTGCCGAGGTCGAACTGGAATTTGCCGTACCAGTCGGGGTGAATGCTCCCCTCGATATAGGGGCGCAGGCGGCGGAAGAAGATTTCGTCCGTTTCCTCGCCGTCGTCGGGGTCCATGTGATGATACTGCAGCTGGATGCGGCCGCCGAGCTCGACCCACTTGTCGCCGTCCTGGTACTTGACGCCGCCGGCTTCGGCCGTCGCTGCGCCGCCAGCAAAGCCGGCGAGGGCCAGAGCGGCGATGAGAAAGTTTCTGAATTTGCAGGCAGACTTGTGTTGCATGTTCTTTCCTCCTGAAGGGTGACTAAATTGAACGCAATCCTGTTTGCTGCGTCCGAGACAAACGGCCTTTAATGGCATCCGGATTCGGGGTTTTCCCGCCGATGAACTACCAGGGCAATTATCCCTGTTCCTGTTAGCCGGAGGTTAAATGCGTTTTATAATCCGGTTAGGGTGAAAGAGGTCTTTCGATGTCTCTATTTGTTGCGCATCGGCTGAATGTCCGCGCCGAAATGGGGCCCGCTGCTGCGCAGCAGCCTGGAAAGGAACAGCGGGCACCTGTCGTGGTCGTCCGTCGCACAGAGTTTTTCCCGTCGCCGCGGGTCGAGGCTCTTGCCGGAAAAAGCGACCTGACAGAGGTGCTGGTGGGTATCGAAAAAAGGACAGGCGGCTGGTTCGGCCAGAAGCTGCGACGAAGAGGCGGATAGGTGCGCGGGCATGTTTGGATCCTCCTGCGAAGTCGTGATGGCTTGTTTCGGCAGGAGAATAGGGGGCGGGTGTTAAGACATTGTTGCGGTTCTGTCATGATTCGGTTTTTTCGAGGACAATCCGCCGGTCGAAGGCCTTCTCAAAGAGATCGCCATTGAGGCTTGCCCCGTAGAGCTCAACCGAAAGGTCTTCGGCCCCCTCCAGCGCCACGCGCAGGACCTTCTCATCGAGTTCACAGTGCAGGTCCTCGACCAGACGCAGAATTTCGCCGAGGCGGGCGATCAGGGTGATATCTTCGGGGGAGAGACCGTGCAGGGTGTCGTGCTTCTTCTTGGGCAGAGCTTTTCGGTGATAGCGGGCGATGTTGGCGGTCAACCGTTCCAGGGCTTCGCGGGCGAGCCTGCTGCGCGGACGGATTCGGGTGTCTGGTTGTGTCTGCCGACTTCGGCATGATTTCTCCCGCCCTTGCACCTTAGGAATGCGGGATGCCCTCAAGGCTGGTGGCGATTGTCCCTTTGGCCTGCAGCCAGGCGAAACGGGCCGCTGGAGTTGCAGGATCAAGCTCGCCACTCAGGGCGAGGACGGCCCCTTTTTTCAGGGAGAATGCACCGGGAATGCCGAGCATTTCCGTCCCGATCCGGCTCAGATCCGGTTCGTGGCCGACAAAGGCCGCGGATTCCAGGCCGGTATGCCGGGCGAGAAGACGTTGCAGCCCTTCGCGGTCAGCACCGGGGGCAAGCTCTGCGGCCACAACCAACTGTCCGCTGAAGTGCAGAAACTCAGCCAGAATCTCCGCCGTCTGGACCGCCCGAATCAGCGGACTGGAAAAAATCATTCCGGGCGCCATCCCCTTCTTGGCGAGTTTTCCGGCATAGTCGCGAAATTCGCTTCGCCCCTCGGGGGTGAGGTAGCGGTGTTCTTCAGGAATGTCAAAAGAGCGGGCAATCGCCTTGGCGTGGCGAACGAGAAAAAGTTCCATGGCAGCGCCTCCTGTCGACTGATCTCGCCGAACATTTTAACATTTTTGAGAGGATTTTGTGGCGCCTCGGCCCGATCTGAGACAAAAAAGGCCGGAGTACAGTCTCCGGCCAGATGCGACGCTGATAGAGAAAGCGGGTCAGAAGGGAACCCGCATCCCGAGAGTGATGTTGTGGCTGTCGTATTCCGTTTCGATGCGAGAGCCGTCGAGCGCCTCGAATTTGATGTCGCTGGTTGCGAAATAGCGGTATCCGAGATCGACAATCAGGTGCTCAAACGCTGGATAGGAAAGCCCGGCGCCAACCTGCCAGGCGAAGACGGTGTCGTCATTGTCATCGATTCCGAGATCGTTGAACGTGACCTGTGCGCCGCCGAGGCCCGCCGTCACGTAGGGGACCAGGGGGCTGTCGATCCGGAAGTCCGCGTAGCTGTTGAGCATCAGGCTGATCACCTCGACATCGCCCCCCGATTCACGCAGGACGCGGCCGGGGTCATCCACGCGGTCGACGTCGTTGAGGCTGTAGCCGAGCTCGAACTCGATGCGGCCACCGGTCTCGAGGTCGTGACTGAAATAGCTGCCCACGTCATAGCCAAGCGCAAAGGCGGCATTGACGCCAGGGTCGAATTCGATGTCGCTGTCGATCTCTGTAAAGGTATTGCTCTGGGGATCGAACCTGTCCCCTTTAACTGTAGAGTCATTGAGGAGAGTCGAGCCGATGCTGCCACCGATATAGAAGCCTGTTTCGGCCATGACAGGGGCCGTCAGCAGCAGGCCGGCCAGGGTTGCCAGGGTGATGGTAAGTCTCTTCAAGGTCAACCTCCGCGCAGTGGGTTTCTTTCATTCCGGATGATCAGAAAAGTAGGTTTTTTCAGGGCCGCTGTCAAGCAGACATTCCGGTGGCACGAAGTGGGAGGTTATCGTTCCATAGGGGCCGGTTCGCCGAACGAGAGGGGAAAGAAAAATTCACACTCGGTCTCCAGGCGCACCTTGGCCGGACGTCCGAACAGATAGCCCTGTCCGAGTCGGCAGCCCTTTTCCTGGAGGATCTGGAGCTGATGGGGGGTCTCGATCCCTTCGGCAAGGATTTCCATGCCGAGGCTGCCGGCGAAATCGATCAGCGCCGCGACCACGGCGACCGACGCGTGACTGGCCTCCATATCCTTGATCAGGGATCTGTGCATTTTCAGGCGGTTGACCGGAAGTTTGGCCAGAGAACCGAGGGGGCATTGCCCCGCGCCGAAATCATCGAGAGAAAAACGCACCCCCACGGATCTCAGCCGCTTCATGACCGCCAGCGTCTCATTTTCTTGCAGGCAGCTTTGTTCGCTGATTTCGAGCTCTAAACGTTCAGCCGGCAGGCCGCAGCGGGCAAGAGCCGCGAGGACCGTCTTTTCGAGGCCTGGGTGAAGCATCTGCGCCGAAGACAGGTTGACCGCCACCGGCACGGCAGGGCCTCCGCGGCTCTGCCAATGCATGGCCTGCATGCAGGCTTCCTGCAGAACCCATTCGCCGATCGCGATAATCGAGGTCGTTTCTTCGGCCTGGGGCAGAAAATCGGCCGGTTCCAACCATCCAAGCCGCGGATGCTGCCAGCGCACCAGCGCCTCCCATCCGGCCAGGCGGCCGGTGATCAGCTCGATCAGAGGATGATAGTGCAGGTGAAGTTGCTGCTGCTCGACGGCATGTCTGAGCTCGCCGGCAAGGGATGGATCGCAGCACCTGGTCCGCTGCGCCTGGTCGCTGAAGGCATAGGCATTGCCCCCCGCATTCAGCGTTCTCTCCAGTGCGGACTGAGCGCTTTGGATGAGCGCCGCGCTATGTTCTCCGTGTTCAGGAAAAACAGCGATTCTGATGCTCGGGCAGAGACGGGACGCGTCTTCGTTCTCAGGCGTGAGTCGGGAAAACATCGGCCAGAGCTTCGCGGCGACTTTTTCGATCTGACTATAATCATGCACCTGTTCGATGAGCAGGGCAAAGTGGCCGGTGTCCAAACGCGCCAGGGTGTCGGCCTGACGGGTTCTGCCCTTGAGCTCTCCGGCGATTGTCCGGGTCAGGCCAAGCTCGAGGATTTTACGCGCGCAGCTTCTGGCCTGATCTTCCTTGAAATCCTGTGCCGCTTCAGGTTCGGTGGGAGCCAGAAGCAGCAGTGCCACCTTGCGACCGCTGCGCCTGGCCTGCGCCAGGGCATGATCGAATCGATCCAGAAAAAGGGCATGGTTGGCCAGTCCGGTCAGGGTATCGTGAAACGGATCTCGCATTGGCACCTGCGGTGGAATAATTGTTCCAAAAGTTGATGGCGTCCGGTGAGCGGAAAAATGAGCGGTCACTCTAGTGGGGCCTTCAAGCGCAGGAAAGAGGGATTTGCACAGTGGCGACATGTCCAAAAGAGTGCAGGCCACCGGCATATGAGCGGCTGGTTGGTGCGGCAACGCGAAGGCGTCCAGGGAAAGATGCTGAAACTACAGAAGAGGGAAGTGCTGAGAGAAATAGTAATTGAATGATGACTGAATTGGCAATTTTTCAAAAAAATTATCCGTGGCGCTGTCTTTTTCACGGGCCGCCCACTCATGACAGCGAAGACAGAGCTGAAATCCCGATCGAAAAAGCTAAGATATAAAAAACAACGAACGAACCAGGGAGGTGTCCCATGGGATCCTGTCTTAAGGGCAAAGCAGAAGCCAGCGCACATGAGGGTGCGTACAAATGCAAGAAGTGCGGGGGGATTTCGGAAAACAAAAAACACGTCTGCGATCCGAAAAGGATTAAGGACCGAGCTGAAAAGACGCAAAAGCCAGAATCTTGAAGGGCGGCCTTTAGGCGCCCGGGAAGCCGAATCGCTGCAGAGTCTCGGACGGGGCCTGGTCGTAATGCGAAAACTCCATGGTATAGGTTCCGCGTCCGCGGGTGGTGCTGCGCAGTTCGGTCATGTAGCCGAACATTTCGGCCAGCGGGACCAGGGCGCGGATCACGTCGGTTTCGCCGCGCGAGTGCATTCCCTTGATCCGCCCGCGCTTCTGCTGCAGCGTTCCGAGTACTTTTCCCGTTGCGTCCGAGGGGGCGGTCAGTTCCAGCGCCATGACCGGCTCGAGCAGGGTCGGCGCGGCGTCCCGGGCGGCCAGGGTAAGGCCGCGCCGGGCCGCGGCCTGAAGTCCCAGTTCGGTGGTCGTCCCCGGCAGGAAGGGTACCTGTACGGCGCGCACTTCGAGGTCGGTCAGCGGATAACCTGTGCGGACTCCGCCGGCGGCGGCCTGCCGCAGGCTCTGCTCAAGCGGGGAGCGCAGAGCGGCGGGAAGTGGCGACTCCTCCTCAGCGGGCAAAGCGATCTGCAGCGCGCCGCCGCGAGGCAGGGGGGTGAGACGCAGGAGAATCTCCCCCTGATGCATCCGCCCGTCGATCTCGCGTTGAAAGATCTCGCGCCGTTCGACGGTGCGGGTCAGCGTCTCGCGGTAGACAACCTGGGGCCGGCCGGTTTTGACATGGACGCCGAAGCTGCGCTCGAGCCGGTCGCAGACGATTTCCAGGTGCAGTTCGCCCATACCGATCAGCAGCGTCTGCCCGGTTTCCTCCTCTTCGCGCACCCGGAACGTCGGGTCCTCCCACTGCAGCTTTTCGAGCGCCGGCATCAGTTTCTCGCGATCATCGACTGTCTTCGGTTCGACCGCCAAGGCCACCACCGGTTCAGGACAGCTCAGACCGGCCAGGCACAGAAGGTGCTCAGGGTGGCAGATGGAATCGCCGGTGAGCACGTCACGCAGGCCTGTTGCTGCAACGATATCGCCAGCCAGGGCCTGGTCGAGGCGTTCGCGCTTGTGGGCATGCATGAGAAAAAGTCGAGCGATGCGGTCCTCGCCGCCGCGGGTGGCGTTGTAGACCATGTCGCCCGCTTTGAGAGATCCCGAATAGAGGCGCAGGTAGGTGAGCTTGCGCCCTTCATCTGAGAGCACTTTAAAGGCCAGGGCGCACAGCGCTGCGCCGGCCTCTCCCGCGAGGGCAACCTCAGCATCGCTTCCCGGCCGTTTCGCCATGACCGGCGGAGCATCGAGAGGGGAGGGCAGGTAGTCGGCGACTGCGTCGAGAAGCGGTTGAATCCCCTTGTTGCGCAGCGCCGCCCCGAGCAGAACCGGGAAAACCTCGCACTTCAGTGTGCCGCGGCGCAGCGCGGCGCGCAGGCGGACCGTCTCGATGTCCCGCTCTTCGAGAAAGTCGCTGAGGATGGTGTCGTCGAAATCGGCAGCGGCCTCGATAATCCGTTCGCGGGCCCGGCGCACCGCCGCGTGCAGCTCAGGCGGGATAGCCGTGCGTTCTACTCTTTGGCCGAAATCGTCCGTACCGAACGTCAGCACCTGCTGTTCGAGCACATCGATCACGCCGTGAAATTCGCTCTCGGTGCCAAGGGGCAGTTGCAGAAGTACGGGCCGAGCCTTCAGGCGCTCCTCGATGTGCTCCAGGGTGGCGGTGACATCGCTGCCGACCCGGTCGAGTTTGTTGATCAGGCACAGGCGCGGCACCTGGTAGCGGTCGGCCTGGCGCCAGACCGATTCGCTTTGCGGCTGAACCCCCTCCACCGCACTGAAGATGGCGATGGCGCCGTCGAGAACACGCAGGGAACGCTCCACTTCGATGGTGAAGTCGATGTGCCCGGGTGTGTCGATCAGGTTGATCCAGAGGTCCTTCCAGCGGCAGGTGGTGCTGGTTGCGCTAATGGTGATGCCGCGTTCCTGCTCCTGGGGCATCCAGTCCATGATCGTCGTGCCTTCGTGCACCTCGCCGATCTTATGCGACTCGCCCGTGTAGAACAGAATGCGCTCGGAGACGGTCGTCTTGCCCGCGTCGATATGGGAGATGATGCCGATGTTGCGGATCTTGTCGAGAGGCGGACGCTGCATCGGAGCCTCGCTGCCAAGGGAGGGATAGGCTGTATAGGAATGAATATACCGGGGATTATAGCGCAGGCGAGCGGGATGGCAACCGCACGCGTGGTGGATGGGGTAAAGCTACAGGCTGAATCGCAGCTTCATGCCGTCGAAAGCGAACTCGACTCCCTTCGGCAGGCGACCGGCGTGGGGGTGGTGGTCAACGTCATGGCTGAGATGAGTGAGGATGATGCGGCGAACGCCGAGGCGCTGCATCGCGGCGACGGCGTGGGGGATGTTGAAATGGGTCGTGTGGGCGCGCCAGCGCAGGCCGTCGACAATGACCGTATCGAGTCCGCTGAGAAGAGGTTCTGAGGTTTCGGGAATGCCGCTGCAGTCGGTCAGGTAGGCAAAGGGGCCGAGCCTGTACCCCTGCGAAAGGCCGCCGCCATGCTGCAGAGGAATCGGCTGCACCGGCAGACCGCACAGGCTTGCGCGATGTTCGAGGATCTGCGGCTCCAGGTTGGGGCGATATCCCGGATCGAGGCTGGCGTCAAAAATGTAGCCGAAAATCCGCGTGATGGCGGCAATGGTTTTCCGGTCCCCGAAAATCGGGATGGGAGAACCGATGACCATATTGAAAGGCCGCAGATCGTCGATGCCATTGACGTGGTCGGCGTGGGCATGTGTGTAGAGGACGGCATCGATGCGCCCGATTCCTTCGCGCAGCGCCTGCTGGCGAAGATCTGTGCTCGAGTCGATGAGGATATGGCGGCCTGCATGCGTGATCAGCAGACTGCAGCGCGTCCGATTGTTCTCCGGGACTCCCGAGGTGCATACCGCACAGGTGCAGCCGACTGTCGGGACGCCGGTGCTGGTGCCCGAACCGAGCACGGTGATATCGAACTGGCTGTTTTCCACTCGGCCTCCAACCGGTCCCGCGGGATTTCTGGATGCACTCACCTTCGGGATCGCTCATGCCTTGAATGCTCCGATTTCCTCCTTGAGGGTCTCGGCGTGCTTGGTCAGCTCTTCCACCACCTGGTCAAGTTCTTCGGTGCGGGCGACGTTGTTCTCTGCGATTTCGCGCACATGGGAGACGGCCCCCACCACCTGATGGCTGCGGCGGCTTTGCTCCTGAGTTGCTTCATTGATATTCTCGATCATGCCGCGCATCTTTTCCATATTTTTCGAGATGTGGCGGCTGCCCAGGGTCTGCTCGTTGGTGCTCACCTTGACGCGTCCGGCGATCTCGCGCATCGATTCGCTGGTCACGTTGAGATGCTTGATGCCATCGCTGTGCTGCTTGATCGCCGTGGCGATCTGCATGAGCTTTTCGGAGTTCATGTTGATGGCCCGGGTGATCTGCTGGCTGCCGCGTGACTGCTCCTGGGTGGCGCGCACGATGCCGCGCACCTCTTCGGCGGACTGCAGGGTGCCGGCCCGGATCTTTTCGAGGACCTCCCCGGCGATATTGGCACGCTCGACCTCTTCGCGCACTTTTTCACTGCCGCTGGTCATGGCCTTTACCGCCTCGCGTGTACCGATCTGCAGCGTGTTGATGA
>JAGXHK010000011.1 GCA_024636255.1 Desulfuromonadales bacterium
GCTGACCGGCCTCTTGCCGGCTCCAGTTTTTGTGCACGACGTGTATGACTTCCCTGGTCAAGCCGGCGCGCGATAGCGCCTTGCGGATACGAGCCGGGTCGGCAAGAGCGCTGTGCACCATGTACATACGCCCACCGGGAGCAAGGCGCGCGGCGGCCTGGCGGATTATTTTCCGCAGGACATCGGTGCCGTCCGGCCCGCCGTAGCGCCAGTCATTGAAAGGAGAATTAAAGGGCATCTGCGGGGGCAGCGTCAGAATCAGCTCGAGAGGCGCGTTCATTTCATCGAGAGAGCCGCCACGCCGTACATCCAGATTTTTCACCGCGTTCAAGCGCGCGTTGTGGCGGGTCCAGCGTACGGCAGCCGGTACGGGGTCGCTGCAAAAAACCTTCCGGGCCCCAAGCAGGGCGGCCAGAATGCCGAGATATCCCGTGCCGCAACCAACAGCGGCAACCCGGTCATCGCGCTGCACCTGCATTAAATTTCCCAGTGCCTCGGTCAGCGGCCCGGGCTGATAAACCTGATCATCGTATTCGAGGCGCAGGACAACACCCTGGTGCGCGCGCCGCAGGCTGCAGACCTGTCCAGTCATCGGGCAGGCTCAGGATGATGGGCAGGATTCATCGCAGACCTCTTCCCACGCGGCATTCAGGCGCTGCAGGTGGCGCTTTTCCTCACCGGCGATGATTTCGAGAATGCGCTGGGCATCTTTATCACCTGTCATCTGCCGCACGTTCTGATACCGATCGTAAGCGTTTGTTTCAATACTCAAGGCCAGATCCACAACATCGCGGGGACGGGAATAAGTTGCCCATTTCCGGGCCTCATCTAATCCATAGCCTCCCTCAAGCAATCGCGGACCGGGAAATTCAGGGAAAACGCTGTAGGGGAAATTTTTCGCTTCATCAGCCTCGGCATAGATTTCGAACAGTCCGGCGAGGGTCTTTTGATGTTTTTGCTCTTCATCGACCAGTTGTGAAAAGATTTTTCTTACCGGCTCGATGGAGACGTTTTTCGCTGCGTCCAGGTAGAATTGGCGGGTGGCATCTTCCATATACCAGGACAGAGCGATAAATTCTTTCAGCGAATCGACTTTGGTGAAGGGAAAACGAAGCGGCTGCAATTGACCTTCGGCCAATGTGCCCTGCCATGACTCAATACCCTGGTCAAGAACCTGCACCCTTCGAAAACCCGATCCCTGCAGAAGAGCGGCTGCGGCATGGCTGCGCATGCCTGACCGGCAGCAGATAACGGTGATCCGCTCAGGGTCGAGATCTCTGGCGCGTTCGAGAAGATCACTAAGGGGGCAGGGAATCGCACAGGGTAGATGCCCTTTTTCATATTCGTCCACAGGGCGCACATCAACGATCTGGATGTCGTCAGGATGGCGCTCAGCAAGCAGCTCGCGCAACTCGGCGGCGCTGATACTCGAAATCGGTTTGAAAAATTCAATAACGTCCATGAGTTCTCCTGTAAGCCTGGGCCAGCCAGAACGCGATAAAGGGAAGGGACGCTCGCCCCCTTCCCTTTATCGCGAATTCCCCAGGTTTGTACAGACGTCCCAACGCACCGACTCTGCCTCGGAGGCGTTTAAAAAAAAACAGGTATCAGATAAAGCCGGTTTTTTTTCTGCGCGAGAGTTTGCCGATGACCCAGCCGCCGAAAAAGACCCCGGCGCCAGCAAGAAACCATTGGATCAGGCCGGTGCGCAGAAGATCGTGGTTCTCCTGGCGAAGCTCCTGGACTTCGAGAGAGAGGCGGGCGTTTTCCTCCTTGAGCTGGTCGCGCTCGGCCACCAGATCGACCACATGACTCGATTTTTCCTGCAGTTCTTCATACCGAGAGCTGACCTCGGCAAGCTCGCTGCGAATTTTTTCCGAGTGCTCTTTCAGGCGGTTCACCTCCGTTTGCAACTCGCCGGCTCTTTCACTCCCAGCCGTCTTGATGTCGTCAAGTCGACTCGTAAAGCCCTGGAGTTCCTTCTCGGCCTGGGCCAATTGAGCACGCAGACGGTCGCGTTCCTTCTCGATTCTGGCGATGGTCTGTGCCTTGGGGATCTCGCTCGTTACATACTGTTTGAGAACGTAGCCGGTTACGCCGCCGGGTTCGCGCACCCTGAGGTAACGATCGTGCTCCTCAAGAACCTCGAGCGGAGTCCCCGTTTTGAGGGTCTTGAGAATTTTATACTCCTCCCCCATGCCGCGGCGCAGAGTAATAAGTAATTGATCATCCACGTAACGCGTCTGCGCTGCGGCAGAAAGCACGGAGAGCAGAAAAAGCAGCGGCAGAAGAAGTAAAATTATATATTTTTTCATAAGCGAATCTCCTCAATAAAAAAACCCACCGGGCGGTAGGGCAGGAACCACCCGGCGGGCAAAACAACTGAGCTGTGATGAATGCTTGAAACGGACTTTAGTTGAGCCGGCAGAGAAAAGAATCTTCCAAGCTCTGCGATTCGGTAGCCACTTCGGCCCGAACCTGATATTCGCCGGGTTCGCTCAATCCGAGATCGGCGATAAATCCGCCGCGTCCCGGTTGCGCAAGAACCTGAATATGGCGTCCGCGGGGCGCCTCGATGACGAACCGGACGCGTCCTTTGGTCACCTGTTCGCCTGCAGGGTCTTCCAGCAAAAGAAGGAGCTTGGGAGCTTGGTCTGCCGCTTCTTCCGCGGAGCCATCCTCTGCGGGCATGATCCGGTAAGAGAGCATGAAACCATCGACTTCCCGCAGTCTGATCTCCCGGATCCGATCGGTCTCCGGAACGACTTTTTCGGGATAGCCGGCCTGGCCGGCATAGGCCGCCAAGGCCATCGTAACACCGCAAAACAGTATGACCAGGGTTCGAATCATCGAACTGCTCAAACTTTCTGTCTGAAGGGATAGGTTGCCACCCGGACGCGCCGGGCCGATCAGTCACCTGAGGCAGCAACATATGTGCCAGATAATTTTTCATTGTCGTTCTGCGCTTTTGCATATTCTGCATACCAAAATACAACCTTCTCTCGATGCAAACGTCTCCATCGGACGACAGGGTTTCTAAAACATACCGGCTGAATCGCGCAACCCCTTGTAGACAAAAGATTTATGCCTGTCGCCTGGCAGCAACACACGCTTCGCAGGATGACTGGAAAGCGCGCAAGAAAAGCATCTGCCATTCGGCACGCAAATCAGGATTTGAACAGTGCAGGCGCAATGTGATGCCTGCTGAGCAATTTGTAAAATTCGGTGCGGTTGCGTTTTGCCAGCCGCGCGGCCTGACTGACGTTGCCGCTGGTTATTTTGAGCAGGCGAACAAGGTATTCCTGCTCGAATTTGCGGCGCGCATCCGCGAACGAGGGAATCTCCTCAGGCACATCGCGAAAAGCATTATTAATCAAATCAGCGGAAATGACCTGAGTCGTCGAGAGCGCAACGGCCTGCTCCACGACATTGCATAACTGGCGGATATTTCCCGGCCAGCTCCCAGCGAGGAGAACTTCAAGTGCCTCGGAGGAAAATCCGGAAACCTTCTTCCCGGTCTCCGCACTGAATTTCTGCAGAAAATAACTGGCCAGCAGCGGGATATCCTCGCGTCTATCCGCCAGCGTGGGCAGTTCAAGAGATACGACATTGAGGCGGTAATAGAGATCCTCCCGAAAAGTGCCCGTCTTGACTTCTTCTTCGAGGTCTCGGTGGGTCGCGGAGATGATGCGGACATCAACGTTGAGGGCCTTTGTCGAACCGACCGGCCGAATCTGTCGCTCCTGCAGGACACGCAGCAGTTTCACCTGCAGCGCCAAGGGCATATCGCCGATCTCGTCGAGAAAAAGAGTCCCTTCGTGAGCGGACATGAAGAGCCCGGGATAATTGCGGTCGGCGCCGGTAAATGCCCCTTTGGCATGGCCGAAGAGCTCCGATTCGAGCAGCGTGTCGGGAATCGCCCCACAGTTGACGGCCACGAAATCTTTGCCTGCACGTGCGCTGGCGCGATGGATTGCCTGCGCAAGCAGTTCCTTGCCGGTGCCGCTCTCGCCCCGGATCATGACACTGGTTCCACTCTCAGCGGCCAGTTTCGCCTTGCACAGCAGGTCTTCGATCATGGTGCTCTGGGTGATGATATCGCGCCGCCAGAAGACATCTTCTCCCCCGTCCGCGCGGGCGCTGCCACTTCCGCTTAGACTGAGCGCCTTGGCCACCTCGCGCAACAGCTCCTTGCTGCTGCAGGGCTTGGTCAGAAAGGTGAACACCCCGCGCTTGGTGGCCTCGACCGCATCGGGGATCGAACCATGCGCGGTGAGAATGATGACCGGAAGCGCTGAGTGGTTCTTGCGTATGGCATCAAAAACCGCCATGCCGTCCATCCCCTCCATGCGCAGATCGGTAATGACCAGATGCGGGCGCACGACAGGTATCCGGCCGAGCGCTTCCTCGCCGCTCTCAGCGGTGCTGACCTCGTAGCCGTTGCCGCGCAGGCGCATCGAAAGCAGTCGCAGCAGATCTTCGTCATCGTCAACCAGAAGTATTCGGTATTCGTTGTTGCTCATGATTTTCGTTACGTCCTTATTGGCCGGGAAGACTGTTCATCTCCCGCTGCCGGATGATGTTTTCAATATCGCGCAGGTCATTCAACTGCTGTGCCAGCCCTTCGGATCGTTGAGTTTCCTCCGCAAGTTGCTGCTGCAGCTCCTGCTGACGATTCAGCAGATCGATCAGAAGTTCGGCAAGTCCCTCGAGCCCCTGATCGGCGGGATCTTCCGCTTTGTTCAAGCCAAGCAGCCGCAGAGCCTTTTCCTGGTCGGTGAACGTATATCCGGGCTGGCTCAGCAACAAGGCGAGTTGCAGACGGTCTGCAAACGACCCGCCCGGTTGGGCCGCGCTGGTCAGCCGCGCCAACTCCTTTTCCTGTTCAGTCGCTGACAGCTCCCGGAAAGAGGCCAGAAACGCCAGAGCGTTATCGGCTGCGCATTGTTTCCAGACAATGACCCTGCGGGCTTTCGGTTCATCAGCGTCGTTCGCGGGGGGCTCTTCAATCCCTCCCACTTCACCGCCCGGTCCCGGAATCGCATGAGGGCTTCGGTACTCTTCGATTTTGGTACAGCCGCTCAACACACCCGCGGCAAACGCGAGGACGATCATCAGCTTCACAACCCAATGGTTTTTCATTGCACGGGAATCCCCTCGTATACCAGCGGGATACTGACCCGGAACAGGGCCCCCCCACCTGGATTTTCTTCGATTTCCACTCGGCCATTAACGTTCTGCACGTATTCTCTTACGATTGAAAGACCGAGGCCCGTCCCCTGCACATGTCCGCTGCTCGGTGCCGCGCCCTGAAAAAATGGCTCATAGATCCGCCTGCGTTCTTTGCTGGAGATGCCGGGGCCGGAATCGGCGACGTCGAGAACCAGATTCTGATCCTGCCGGGCCAGAACCAGCTCGATCCTGCCGCCTGGCGGCGTGTATTTGACGGCATTCGAGAGCAGATTATCGATGATCGTCCGCAGGCGCTCTCTATCGACGCGCTGCGTCGCGGCCTCGACACGCAGGCGCAGGTCGAGATTTTTTTTCAATATTGCCGATTTCTGATCGACGAATACGTCCTGGACGAGCTCATGCAGATCGACGTGCGAGGGCGGCAGTGTCATTATATGTGCCTGGCTTCTGCTGAAATTGAGCAGATTCTCGATCGATTTCTGCAGTTGCAGACTATTTTTCTGCAGAATCAGGGCGATTTCGCGCTGCTGGTCATTGAGCGCCCCGGGCACCTCCTCCGTCAACAGCTCTGAGCCTTCGCGGATTGAGGCCAACGGGGTTTTGAGTTCATGGGAGACGTGGGCGACAAACTTGGCTTTTTCCCGCTCGACCTCGCCGAGACGCTGGCGCAGCCAGTCGAGGCGCTGGCCAAGGTACTGCAGATCAAGCGGCCCTCTGACCTTGACCGGTGCCGTGAAGTCCCCTTCCCCGAGGCGCTGGATACCGGCGTTGATCTGGCGGACCGGTTTGGAGATCTGCCGTGCGAAAAAAACCACGAACAGTATGGTACAGGGAATCAGCCACATGGCCTGCCGGATCATCAGCTCGCGGTAGAGATCGGCAGATTTCTGCATGGCATCCACTTCGCTGAAGATCTGCTGGTAGCTCTGGCCATAAACCTCTTTGGCCAGATCGTTCAGCCTGGCAAAGGAATCGAGCAGTGTTTTATCTCCGTTTCCCATCCGCGCCTGGCTGCGCATCGCATCGAAAAGATCCTGTTCTTCCTGATCGAGCTCTTCCAGGCGTTCCTGCTGATCGGCGGGGGGACCGAGAGAGAGAAGATTTCGGATGCCGCTTTGCACCTCGAGATGTTTTTCCGTGACCTCGCGCAACAAATTATCATCGTTAAGCACCTGGTATTGACGCGCCTTGCGCTCAAGGGCGACCAGCTGCTGCACGAGAACCCGGCTGCCTTCGGCGGCCGTTACCGAATGGTAGACCGCCCGGGCGCTCTGCCTGGCCAGACGGTCTATGGATACCTGGGCATAGAACAGGGCGCCGATCAGGGGCAGAGAGACGAAAAAAAATCCGATCAGAACCAAGCCCGGAAACGAGCGCGGAGTCCAGAAGAAACGCATGGCGGCTCGCCTCTCAACCCGGATCGGGAAGCGGCCAGTCGCGTTCGAATCCGGCCGGGTAGAAGTTTTCGCGCGTGCGATTGAAGTAGCCGAACTGCAGGCGGGGAATCCTCTGCTTGACCCGGCTCAGCATCTCCCTCATCCCCAGCCCCGGGGGCGGCTCCCCCATCGCTTTCCAGTAAACAACCGGGTCGATGCTCAGGTTGCGTAACTGAACCAGATCGATTCCCGCATCCTCGACCAGACTGATCAGCATTTCGACCTCTTCGGGCTGGTCGGTCACGCCAGGGAAGACAAGGTAATTGAGCATGGTGAAAAGGCCTCTGCTCTTGGCACGGTGCACTGACGTGAGCACGTCCTCAAACCGGTAACCGCGGGGGCGGTGGTACGCATTATAGAGAGGGGCACGCACTGAATTCAGCGATATGCGGATCGAATCGAGACCCGCATCCGCAAGCCGCTCTACCGCATCGGGAAAGGATGCGTTGGAGTTGAAATTGATCGTGCCGCGCGTGGTGCGACGGCGCATCTCACGCACAGCGGAACAGATGGTGTCGGCCTGCAGGATCGGATCTCCTTCGCACCCCTGGCCGAAAGAGACAAGGGCGTTTTCGGCGTGGTCAAGATGAGGCACGGCAACGCCGCAGAGCTCCTCGACCGTGGGGACGAAGGTGATGCGCTCCTGACTCGACGGGCAGCATTCATTGGCCTGAGGCTGCAAGGAAAGACAGCCGAGGCACTGAGAATTGCAGACGGGTGAGGTCGGCAGGGGCGCCTCCCAGCGTCCGAAAAAGAGATTTTTGGCCGCAAAGCAGTGGTAATCAAGGGCGCAGCGGGCAAGCTGGTCGAGCAGGCGATTGCCGGGCTCCTGGCGCAGCCGGCGGCGCACCAGTGGATCGAGGTCGCGATCGTCGAAATGCTCAGGCTCCCATTGCCTGTTGCGGTCTACGCGCGCAGCGGCCACATAGAAACGCTCCTCTTCCGCACACCAGGCCAGAGCGGTGTAGGCCCATAACGGCAGGGTGATTTTTTTGTGCTGGTAATCGGCAGCCGGCAGCAGGGTGCGCGTAAAAGCCGGAGCCATAAAGGCGCAGACCGCCTGAACCGGGCCGCCCCCCCAGCTTCGCGGCAGGCGCTCGGCCACGGTAAAACGTTTGGATCCACGGTCGTACCCGATGGGGGGAGTCAGGGGGATGGTGAAAAGGCGGCTATCCTCCGGCAGGGGGATCATCTCATCCTCTCGCGGCAGGCGCGGAGTCATTCCGTTCATGCCGGCCATCAGGAGGTGAGGATGCTCGAAAACTTCGCCCTGCTCATCGGCAACGACCGCAAGGAAGGTTTTTCTATGTGCCATACGTCTCATTTCCGTGCTTCAGATTAAAAGAAAGATTACCACAGACCATGGATGGGGAGCAATGACGGCAGCGCGTATTGTAATTCCTGTGTTCCCTCGGTTATGCTTGCCGGCATGCGTACGATTCTTACCACGTTGCACAGCAAATTCATCCATGCCAGCCTGGCTCTGCCCTGCCTGGCGGCGTACTGCGACCACGGATGCGGAGAGATCCTGATCCGCGAATTCACCGTCCATGAACCGCGTGAAAACGTGCTGGCCATGCTTCTGGACGAGAATCCCGATGTGATCGGCTTTTCGGTTTATCTGTGGAACCGCCGGGCGACACTTGATCTGGTCGATGCCCTGGCGGCTGCACGCCCTGGCCTGCGCGTCGTGCTCGGCGGCCCCGAGGTCTCTTACGAGGGAGCCGGGCTCTTCCGACGCCATCCCGGCCTGAGTGCCCTTGTTCGCGGCGAGGGGGAGATTCCTCTGCGCGGCTTGCTCGAAGCCTGGCAGCGCGGTGGGGACCCGATACAGATTCCGCGCCTCGCCCTGCGCCGGGGGGAAGACGATATCACAGAGGGACCGCACGGCGCCCCCCTGCAATGCCTCGACGCTATCCCTTCGCCTTTCGCCGGCGGGCTGACCGACCTGACCCGCGGCTTCGTCTATTACGAGACGAGCCGCGGCTGCCCCTATCGCTGCGCATTCTGCATGAGCGCGCTCGATGAGACGGTACGCACGTATTCCATGGCGCGCATCCGGAGCGATCTCAGCCTGCTCATGGACCGCGAAGTCCCTAAAATAAAGCTGGTCGACCGCACGTTTAATTACGATGCGCAACGAACACGGGAAATATTCTCCTTTATCCTCGAGCACAACCGCTGCAGCCATTTTCATTTTGAAATCGGCGCCCATCTGCTCGATGAGCCGACTCTTGAGTTGCTGCAGAGCATCCCCCCAGGGATGTTCCAGTTCGAAATCGGCGTCCAGTCCACACTGCCCGCCACCCTCTCGGCCATCGCTCGCCAGGCTCCCCTTGAGCGCCTGGAGAAAAACGTGCGGCGACTGCGAGCGGCCGGCAACATCCATCTTCACCTGGACCTGATTGCCGGCTTGCCGGGCCAGAACTACACGAGCTTTCTCGACTCCATCGACCGCGTGAGCGCGCTGCGCCCCCATCATCTGCAGATCGAACCGGTCAAGCTCCTGCCAGGCGCTCCCCTGCGTACGCAGGCCGCCGCATTCGGCATCCGGCATGATCCCAATCCCCCCTATTCTGTGCTCGGCACGCCCGATATGAGCTTTGCCGACCTGGAAAGGCTGCGGGGGATCGGCCGATTACTCGATCTGAGCTGCAACAGCGGCCGCCTCGAGGGCTTTCTGAACGGTCTGAGCACGGTCTTTGGATCATTGAGCCGGGCTCTGGATCGCCTCGATGGATACTGGAGACGCCATGGACTTTATCGCCATCCACTCTCCCAGCGCGCACTGTTCGAATATCTGTGGGACTTTCTGCAGCAGGAGGAGGATGCTTTCCGGCCCCTCCTGAGCGATCTTCTTGCCCGTGACTTCGCGCATAGCGAACGCGTGGTGCCAGGCAAGGCGCCGGCCTTTTTCAGCGCCGACCTGAGTGAAGGGGAACAAAAAGCCGTGCGCACCCGCGTGCGCCAGGAGACCGAGGCGATCCGCGGGCAGGGAATCAAACTGCAGCACTTTGCCGCAACCTTTTCGCACCTGCCGGGTCATGAGGGTCGAACGCTTTTGCTTTTTCTCTACTTCACACGCACCGGCGAGGGCTTGCGTGTCGAAGAGAGCGTTTTATAATTCAGCTATTTGAGCCGGGGGCCCTCTATGCGCTTGCAGACCAAGGTTCTGCTGATTCTCGCAACTCTTTTCATTCTCTACCTGGTCATCTCTTTTGCGGCCACCCGCTGGGTGTTCGGCCCCGTCCTGGTGCGCGGCGAACAGGAGATCGCCCGCATCAATGTCAAGCGCTCGCTCGCGGCGCTGCGCAGCGAAATGCAGCATCTGCAGCGCCTGACCCGCAACTGGTCGCACTCTGATGAAACCTACACGTTCGTTCAAAACCGCAACCGTCGCTACATCATCGGGAATCTTTCCGAGTCCACCCTCGATGAGAACCGCCTCAATCTGGTTCTTTTCCTCGGAAAAGGGGGAAAGGTGGTCTGGTCCTATCTCGGGGACAGTGGGGAGCGGCCATTGCGTCTGCCCGAGATACCGATGGAGCAATGGCCCACCAACCACCCCCTGCTTTCCTTTGCCGATCTCGAGCAGATGCATTCCGGTGTCATTCTTACCAGCCATGGGCCGCTGATTGTCTCTTCGAGCCCGATTCTCACCGGCAAAGGCCACGGGCGTGGAAGCGATCGCCATCGGCGGCAACAGTATGGCTTCCGGA
>JAGXHK010000109.1 GCA_024636255.1 Desulfuromonadales bacterium
CGCATCGGGCTCGCCGAGTTCCATGCGTACGCACTCGACACCGGTCACCTTGTCTTTTTTGTCGACGATGATTTTCTTCGGCAGGACCAGAAATTCGAACTGGACTCCCTCTTCGTCGGCGCCGTCGACTTCCCAGACATCGGCGGGCATTTCCTTGCGGGTCCGGCGATAGAGCAGGATGGATTCTTCCGCCCCTTCGCGCAGTGCCACGCGGACGCAGTCGATAGCGGTGTTGCCGCCGCCGACCACCACAACTTTTTTGCCCATGCCCGTGGGCTTGCCCATATAGGCTTCGCGCAAAAAGTCGATACCGCCTCTGAGAAAACCTTTGTATCCTTTATCCTCGCCCTCGACGCCCATCGGCTTTGAGCGGTGGGCTCCCGGGGCAAGCAGGACGGCGTCGTATTTTTCCTTCAGTTCGGGCAGGCTGATATCCTTGCCGACCCGGGTGTTGTAGATGATTTCGACGCCCAGGGCGCAGATGATATCGATGTCGCGCTGCAGTAGATGGCGCGGCATGCGGTAGGCGGGGATGCCGACGGCGATCATGCCGCCTCCATACCCTTCGGGCAGGGCCTCGTAAATCGTGCAGGGATATCCCTCGAGTGCCAGGTAGTAGGCCGCTGCCAGACCGGCCGGTCCGGCGCCGACGATAGCCACGGTCTTGTCCTTGCGCGGTTTCGGCTTGACCGGGAGATAACGCTCGTAGGTCGGCGTGAAGCCGGGGGGGATCTCCTCATGGCCGTTGTCCTGGAGCATCGGCGGTGTCAGTTGATGCTTCCACTCCCAGTCGGAGGCGGTACGCTTGATGAGCATGATGCTGATCGGCTCGTCCACGTTCTTGCGTCGGCAGGCGCTCTCGCAGGGGTGGGGGCAGACGCGCCCGCAGACAGAAGGCAGCGGCATGGCGTCGCGCACCGCGGCGAGCGACTCCTCGAAGCGATACTCTCTGACCGCCTCAATATAAGCGGGGATATCGATGTGCGCCGGGCACTTGTCCTGGCAGGGCGCGGTGAACTTGTCGATAAAGCGGAATTCGGATTCCGCTTTCCTCTCGCCACGGATATAGGCGAGAAAGTCGTCGCGAAAATGTTGCACGGCATGCAGAATCGGGGTGGTCGCGCTCTGGCAGAGCGTGCACTTGCAGTTCTGCAGCAGGTCGGCCAGGACGGGGACCATCTCGAGGTCTTCGACTTTGGCCTCCCCCCTGAGAACGGCAGACAGCAGGTCGGTCAGGACTCTGGTGCCCTTCTTGCCGGGTGTGCACTTGCCGCAACTGTAGAGATTCTGAATGCGCGCCATGTATTCTGCCGCCATGACGGGGATGTCGACCTTCGGGTCGAAAACGATGATTCCGTCCCACCCCATAAAGGCAGACAGGGGGCGCTCACCGTCGAAGGTCGTAGGAAGCTTGAGTTTCGCAGCCTCCTCGCCTCCCTGGCGATTATCGATGAGTGTGCTACCCCAACTTGAAAAAACGATCTGGGCCAAATTCGACCTCCTGCCGGCTTTTTGCCCGCCCCGGGCACAGAAAGACCGGCAAAAGGCGGGCAAAAACTTGGTCACAACATAGGTTTAGTGCAGGATGTAATGTATACAGTATGCAATCTAATAACATAGCGCTCCGGGCAAATCAAGGAAAAATTACCTCCCGGTGCCCGGCGGCAAACCGTTGAAAAAGGACCGAAAAACGCGGCATTAACTCGGCATAGCGGTGGTTGGAAGCATCTTTTGGTCCGCTAATCGGCAAAGGCGGGCAGCGGTGTCGCCGTCTGCCAGGACCCGGGGGTGTAGGTGTCCCCGCCCTGATAGGTCCAGTGCTGTGTAAAGCGCACTTTATGCACAATAGGCGAGGGCAGGTGATAGTATTCCAGAGTCATTTCGGTTGTTGCGGCGCGAGGTTCGGGGTGGTAATCGACCGAAACCAGATGAACATTGACGATTTTCAGGTCGTCGGCATCCTGAAAACGCGCAAGAAAGTCCTTGCGCAGAGCCTCTTCGAAATAGTCGGAGGCCATAGCGAAGTCCCCCCAGCGCAGGCTGCGTTCGTAAAGATGCAGGGTGTCCTTGAGCTCTCGGGCGGGACTGACCGCCTTGCCGCAGCCGCCCAGCAACAGAAGCAGAAGCGGCAAGGCGACAAGAATATGCCAGGGCGCGTGTCGCAAATCGATCCGCCTTTCTTGCATGTGTGTCAAGCTCAGCTAGACTGTTAGGCCGAATCCCCGAAAACGTGGAGGACATGATGGCCGAAGTTGAAATCTATACGAAGAGTTACTGCCCCTACTGCCATCGCGCCAAAGAGCTGCTGCAGATCAAGGGTGTCGACTTCACCGAATACGATGTCACGGACGATCCGGAAAAAGAGCGCGAGATGCGCGAGCGCTCCGGGCGTAAAACAGTGCCTGAGATATTTATCGCCGGACGCCTGGTCGGCGGCTGCAGCGAGTTGTTCGAAAGCGACGAGCAGGGCGACCTTGATGAATTGCTGGGGCTCGGCGCCGGAAGATCGAAGCCTAGGGATTAAGCTCACCCCGCCTGTCTCCCCCTGATCCTTTCCTCCTCATCTTTTTTCCCCGCATGCGCCGGGGCCGTCGCCGAGAAGAAAACAGGCATTGTGTTCGCTGGCCGGCGAAGGCTTCCTGTAGAGCCGGATTCCTTCCGCAAACCAGGGTCATTGATGCCGAATGAATTTTGCTCGGGATGAGCCTGTTATGCCACACTTTTCGGCAAAAAGATAGGCATCACCCGACCGCGCGACCTGAAGAGCAAGAGCGCGTGCGGCGATTATTCGCGCAGAATGGCGGTGTAGAAGAGATGGCCGTCGGACTGTGCAACGGAGAGCGAAAGTTCGAGCTCGATTCTGCTGCCATCGCGGCGTCTAGCCGGCACTTTGTGAACCCTGCTCATCAGTTCGCCGCCCTTGCGGTCGAGATAGTCCTCGGTCGCGCCTTCCTGTAGCGAGACGCACTCTTCATGCACCAGCAGGTCGATGGTCATCCCGAGAGCCTCGCTTTTGCTGTAACCGAAGAGGCGCTCGGCTTTGCGGTTGAACAGGATGATCTGCCCGTTGGCCAGAAACGAGATGATGGCATCGCGGGCGTTTTCGGTAAGCAGGCGGAAGCGCTTTTCCGACTCCTTGAGGTGCTCGGTTTTTTCTCTGAGGTGCTCCATCATGCCATTGAAACCATCGATCAGAAGGCCGATTTCGTCTCGCCCCCGGCGGGATATCCTGCGGTCGAAACGGCCGGTGGCGACGATATTGCGGATTCCTTCGCCCAGTCGGGTCAGAGGCTGGGTGACCGCGATGCGAATCAGCAGACCCAGAAAGGTGATCAGGGCGATGAAAATTCCGGCGGTGGTGATCAGGTCCGTACGCAGGTTGGTATAGATCTGATCTTCAAGGCGATCCATCGGAATGCTGATGGAGGCCGCGCCGATGATTTCGCCAAGTTCGTAGTTGTAGGCCTGATCGGTCTGCTGGGGGAACAGCTCTTTGATGTAATTCGGCGCATCCTCCGGGTCGCCATGGCACTCCAGGCAGCTCTTCTCGACTCTGAAGGGCTGCAGATAGCGAAACATCGGTTCGCCCAGCACTTTGGTGACTTCGTGGTACTCGCGCAGGGCCGGGTTCTGGCGGAACGTATTCAGCACCCGCTCTTCAAATTCGTCCGGGGCGTTGTCGGGGTTACGGTAGCGATCGGAGGTCTGGCGGATCCTGTAGTCGAGGTCGGTGGCCACTCTCTGGCCGATGCGGTTGGATGCGACGACCGGAATCATTCCATAGCGATCGACCGAAAGCTGGATCGTGGTGAGCTGATACTGCTGCGAGAGGTACTCGCGGGTGTGAATGGCGTGCGAGGCGGCCTGGCGGGCCTTCTCCGTGGCTTCCTGGACAGTAAAGGATTCCAGCTGACGGAAATTCAGGAAGGCGCTGATGGCAAAAAAGATCAACAGGACGATGGCAACAAGAATATTGATCTTGGTCAGTAGACCCAGGTTGCGATAGCGCATGGATTCAGTCGATCCTCCCGAATGAAATATCGTCATAGTCTAGCGTCATCCTGCCGCGGTGCAAGCCCTGCCGCTCAGTTCAGCTCCAGCCGGGCGAGGAAATTGCTCAGAATGCCGGCGGTCAGCCCCCAGATCTGGTACCCCCCAACGGTATAGATGTGCACTGGGAAGCGCCGCCCTTTATGGCTCCAGTCCTCCACTCGGAAAATGCGCGGATCGCGCAGACGCGCCAGGGGCAGCTCGATCACTTCCTCGATCTCTCCCCGGTTGATCCGGTAGGGGCGGTTCCCGAGGATGCGCCCCACATACGCAGCGACGTGGTAGCCGTGCACCGAGATTGCGTCGTCGAGGCGCCCAAGAAGGGTCACCTCGGCGGGGGCGATACCGAGTTCCTCCTGCGTTTCGCGCAGCGCCGTGGCGGCGAGGTCGCTATCCTCGGGGTGGCGCCCGCCGCCGGGAAAGCAGATCTCTCCGCGATGATGGGGCAGCCAGGCGGTGCGCTGCGTGAAAAGGACGTGCTCCTGATCGTCCCTGAGCAGAAGCGGCAGCAAGACGGCCGCTGGTCGCAGGTCTTTGGCGGGCAGCCGCTCGGGAGGCTGCGCCGCCAGGTTCCGGCGCACCTCTTCGGGGTCGAGAATCACACGGCGACCGACAGGGCGTTGGCGCGCAGCCCGGCGATCGTGGCGCCATAATCCG
This sequence comes from Desulfuromonadales bacterium, assembly GCA_024636255.1. Taxonomy (GTDB): domain Bacteria; phylum Desulfobacterota; class Desulfuromonadia; order Desulfuromonadales; family Geoalkalibacteraceae; genus JAGXHK01. The sequence continues at coordinate 4,708 of JAGXHK010000109.1, forward strand.
GAGTGCCGAAGACGGCACTTCCAGCGACAAAAACATCGGCTCCCGCCTCGGCGATGCGCCCGATATTCTCGGCCTTGACCCCGCCGTCGACCTCCAACTCCACTTTCAGGCCCCGACCATCAATGGCCCGGCGCAAAGAGGCGATCTTCTCCAGCGCGGAGGGGATAAAGCTCTGTCCTCCGAAACCCGGGTTGACGCTCATCACCAGCACCAGATCGAGTTCCTCAAGGATCACGTCCAGAGACGATGCAGGCGTTGCCGGATTGAGGGAGACGCCCGCCTTCTTACCATGGCTCTTGATCAGTTGCACGGTGCGGTGCAGATGGGCCGAAGCTTCCTGGTGAACGGTAATGATATCGGCGCCGGCCTTGGCGAATCCGGGGATATAGAGGTCCGGGTTCTCGATCATCAGGTGCACGTCCAGAGGCAGTCCGGTTACTTGGCGCACAGCCTCCACCACCGCAGGGCCGATCGTGATGTTCGGCACGAAATGACCATCCATGACATCGATGTGGATGTAGTCGGCGCCGCCCGCAGCGACGGCCCGTACTTCATCGCCCAGCCGGGCGAAATCGGCCGAGAGGATGGAAGGGGCGATTTTGATCATATTGACTCCTTGCTCGGTGGCCACTGGTCACTGGTGCAGCATGCCACCAAGGACAAATGACCAGGGACAAATGACGATCTTATTCTCAACGATTCTCTTTCCTGCGCATCCGCACCGCATAAAACCCGTCCATTCCGGCGTGGCGATGGGGAAGTGTGCGCAGGGCGCCGGTTTCGTCGAACAGGACGTTCCAGGCTGCAGGCGCGGTGTCGCGCAGATCCTCGCGGATGAATTGCGGGTGCGCGGCGAGAAAGGCATCGACGACCTGTTCGGTTTCCTCCGGCGTGATGGTGCAGACCGAATAGAGCAGTACGCCATCAGGGCGCACCAGGGTAGCCAGATTGGCAAGGAGCGCCTGCTGCAGCCTGGCCAGCCTGTGCAGATCGTCCGGCCGGCGGCGCCAGCGCAGTTCAGGATTGCGCCGCAGCACGCCAAGGCCGCTGCAGGGCGCATCCACCAGTACCCGGTCGCAGCTCTCGGCACTCAGAAAATCGGGACGCCGGGACAGGTCCCAGGGGCGGGCGGTGATCCCGGTGCAGCCGAGGCGCCTGGCGCCGGACTGCAGTAGCTTTAAGCGGTGGGGGTGCAGGTCGATGGCCTGAATTTGGGCGCCGTTTTCGGCCAGGGCCGCGATATGCGTGGTTTTGCCGCCGGGCGCAGCGCAGGCATCGAGAATCGTCTCCCGGGGCTGTGGCTGTAGAAGGTGCGCAATGAGCTGGCTCGCTTCGTCCTGTATCTGGTATAGCCCTTCAGCATCGCCCGGAAGGGGTTGGTCCGCGCGTTGGCGGATGATCACCCCGTCCGGGGCGAAGTGGGTGGGGAGCGCTTCATGCCCGGCCTCGGCCAAGGCGTCAAGGTAGGTCTCGCGTGTCGTTTTAAGGGTGTTAACCCGCAGAGTTGTCGGCGCCTGATCAAGCATGCCCCGCCCGAGTGCGGCGGCCTCATCACTGCCGTAGCGGCGCAGCCAGCGTTCGGCCAGCCAGCGCGGCAGGGACTGCGCATGCACGAGGTGCGCGAGTGGATCCTGCTCAAGCTCCGGCCAGGCCAGCGATTCAAGCTGGCGTACGAGATTGCGCAGAATGCCGTTCACCAGGCCAGTCGCCCGCTGCAGCCCCAGTTGCCGGGTCAGCTCCACTGTGGCATGAACCGCCGCATGCGCGGGAATGCGATCCAGGCAAAGAATCTGGTAGGCACCGAGGCGCAGAAGATGTAGCACCGCCGGCTCAAGCTTTGCCAGCGGTCGGCTGCAAAAGCGCGCGAGGGCGTAATCGAGACGGCCGCGCTGCCGCAGCACGCCGTAGACCAGCTCGGTGCACAGCCGCTGATCGCGAGAATCGGTCAAATCCCCCCCGCGCAGCAGGGCATCCAAGGCCAGGTCGGCATAGGCGCCGCCCTCGACCTGATGCAGAATATGGTACGCCGCACGGCGTGGGTCGCTTGAATTCATAGAATCGTTTAAACGCCGAGAAGGCAAAGAGGCAGAGGGCGCTGAGAAAAGCGGCTGTTAACACAGAGAGACAGCGAGCACGGAGGGCACAGAGAAAAACGACAGGAATTTACAGGATCAAAAAAAACTTCAAACACAAACCTGATTTTTTTTCAACGTAAGGCTTCGATTTTCCTCTGTGTTCTCTGTGTCCTCTGCAATCTCGGTGTTGAAAGGGTTTAGTTTTCCCTCTGCGCTGAAAGAAAAAGGGGCGTGGTCGCCACGCCCCCTCGATTCGTTACCGGTCACCACCTCACAGGGCGGTCATGCTCTCGAGCCGGCGGACGCGCTCCTCGACCGGCGGATGGGTGGAGAAGAGGTTTCTCAGGCCGCCGCCCTTCAGGGGGTTGACGATGAACATATGCGCCGTCGCTTCATTGACCTTTTGCATGGGGGCCTGCTTATTGGCCATCTCCAGCTTGCGCAGGGCGCTGGCCAGATAGTGCGGGTTGCCGCACATGCGGGCGCCGCCGCGGTCGGCTTCGTATTCACGCGAACGCGAGATGGCCATCTGCACCAGCATCGCCGCCATGGGAGCGAAAATCGCCATGCCGATCAGTGCGATGGGGTTGCTTCCTTCCTCGTCGTTCCCGCCGCCGAAGATGGCGGCCCACTGGGCCATGTGCGCCAGAAACGAGATCGCGCCGGCAAGGGTGGCGACGATCGATCCGATGAGGATGTCGCGATGTTTGACATGGCTCATCTCGTGCGCCATGACCCCCATCAGTTCTTCACGGCTGAGAATCCGCGTGATCCCTTCGGTGGCCGCGACCACGGCGTGCTCCGGGTTGCGGCCGGTGGCGAAGGCGTTCGGGGTATCCTGGGGCAGAATGTAGACCTTCGGCATCGTCAGGTTGTTGCGCTGGCAGATCTCCGCCACGACCTCGTAAAGCGGGCCGCTGTTGACCTGCTGGCCGCGGTACATTTTGACGACCATCTTGTCCGAGAACCAGTAGGTACCGAAGTTCATTGCGCCGGCAATCACCAGAGCGAGCAGAGCGCCCCCCTGACCGCCGATGGCGCCGCCTATGCCGACCAGCACCAGGGTCAGCAGAGTCATGAGCATGATGGTACGCAGTGTGTTCATTGCTGTTTCACCTTTATGTTTTTGTTGTAAAAGTCAAAGTCTGACCACGAATGACACCAATGACACGAATGGGGCCAATTGAGCTCGATCGTGCCTGCCGGGGAATGAAAAGGCCGGCCCTGGCCGGAGCTTTTTGCAAAGGAGAAAGGCCCTGTTCTGTTTTTATTCGTGAAATTCGTGTCATTCGTGGTCCCAACCGGTTTTCCGTCATTATAGTAATCATCCCCCTGTGGAAATCAAGTGGTAACGGACTGGTCGAGGACCTCGCGCACCTGGTCGAGAACGATCTCGGTATTGAAGCAGGGGCCCTGCGGGCGGTGGTTGAGAATGCCGATCACCGGCAGGGGTAGGCGTCGCGGATGCCTGATGTCAGATCGCGCTCGCAGGCCACGGCCAGAATCAGCTGCGGACGCTTGTCGACGATGATCTTGCGCGCCAGGGTGCCGCCGGTGGCCACCGCGATGTCGATGCCGCGCTCGCGGGCCAGCTCGACCAGTCCCTGGATGTCGCAGCGCCCGCAGCGGGTGCACTTGTTGACATCGCCGGTAATCTTGATGGCGCAGTCGAAGAGCTGGATGCAATGCGGCAGCAGGATCAGCGCTTTATGCGCCGGAACCCTCAATTTTTTAGCCCGCACCAATTGATTGTTCAAAGCGATGAACGACTGCTGCAGGGTGTCGCGGTCCATCCCCACCAGACGGCCGAGACCGATGATGCCGGGGAACAGGTATTTGATGACGATTTTACGCAGGCGTTCGGAGAAAAACAGGTCGCGGCCGGTGAGCAGCGTGAGCACCAGGAGTAGAAGACCTCCGACGATGCATAGAGACAGGGCTGCCAGAATGAGGCCGAGAGCCGGCGGCAGGCTCGGGTGGATATTGGCCAGCCCGACGCTCGGAGCCCACCACAGAAGAAACGCGAGGACCAGCACCAGGGCGCTGGCGGCCGTGAGCAGCCCGATAAACAGGCGCTTTTTCGGTTGCAGTTCTGTCGGTTTCTCGGCAGGCACAGGCCGGTCAGCTCTCCAGGCGGGTTCCGAGGTTCAGTGCGGTGCCGCGCAGAAAATCCGCGGCAGACAGTCGCTTCTTGCCCGGTAGCTGCAAAGCTCCGGCGCGCAGCGTCCCTTGTCCGCAGGCGATCCGAACCCCGGCGGCATCCGCCGCGACGATGGTTCCGGCCGGTGCGTCCGAGCCGGCTTCGACGCCGGTGTCGGCAATACGCAGCGCCTCCCCGCGAAAGCTGGTGTAGGCACCGGGCCAGGGCTCGAGGCCGCGGACCAGGTTGTGGATCTGCTGCGCGCTGCGGCTCCAGTCGATGCGGCCGTCCTCTTTTTTGAGCATCGGCGCATAGCAGCTCTCTGCATCGTTCTGTTTTACCGGTTCGAGTGTTCCGGCGCACAGACGGCGCAGGGTCTCTTCCATGGCCTCGCGCCCGAGCAGGGCCAGCCGATCGTGCAGTTCGCCGGCGGTCTCGTCAGGGCCGATCGGGGTAGAGCGCTTGATCAGCATATCGCCGGTATCGAGCCCCACATCCATGAGCATGGTCGTAACCCCGGTTGTTGATTCTCCGTCGATGATCGCCTTGTTGATGGGCGCGGCGCCGCGGTATTTCGGCAGCAGCGAGGCATGCACGTTGATGCAGCCGAGGCGGGGAATGTTCAGCACCTCTTCGGGCAGAATCTGCCCGTATGCCACGACCACGATCAGATCGGGTGCCAGGCGGCGCAACGTGTCCACCGCTTCGCTTCGGCGCAGCCGCGGCGGCTGATAGACCGGAAGTGCGCGCTGCTCGGCAAGGACCTTGACCGGCGGCGGCGCGAGCTTTCTGCCGCGCCCCTTGGGGCGGTCGGGCTGGGTAAAGACGGCGACCACATCCACGCCGAAATCGAGCAGACCCTGCAGGGTGGGCAGCGCAAAATCCGGCGTACCCATGAAGACGGTGCGGATATCTGCCGGGGAGCTCAAAGCTCTTCTTCTTTCTGCTGCATGATTTTTTTGTATTTCTTTTTGAAGAGCGTTTTTTTCAGCGGCGAGAGGTGGTCGACGAAAAGAACGCCGTCGAGATGATCGATCTCGTGCTGAAAGGCCACCGCCAGAAGCCCTTCGGCATCGGCCTCCACCATTTCGCTATCCAGGGTGCGGTAGCGCACCCGCACTTTCGGGCTGCGCGCCACCTTGGCGTAGAAGCCGGGAACCGACAGGCAGCCTTCTTCTTCGCTGATCTCCCCTTCGCTGGCAGTGATTTCGGGGTTGATCGCAAAAATGAGCTGCGGCGGTTCGTCCTTGGGGGCGCAATCGATGACCACCAGGCGCATGAGAACCCCGACCTGGGGTGCGGCCAGCCCGACGCCAGGCGCGGCGTACATGGTCTCGGCCATATCCTGAGCCAGAACGCGCAGGTCGTCGTCGACTGCGTCCACCGGCAGCGACTTCTGGCGCAGCACCTCTTCGGGGTAGTTTAATATCTTGCGCAAGGCCATATTTGAAATCCGGAATTGAGTAAATCCAGCCGACCGCGGGAAAATCCAGCCGGGTACGAGTCAACCATCTATACTACGTGCAGCGTTTCACTCAAGTCAATGCTGGGGCAATTGAACGATGTCATTTGTCCCTGGTGATTTGTTGAAACCCTGTCAATGCATACATGCGGTGCTGCTACGCCCAATGACCAATGACCCTATTTCCTCACCCTCGGCAGCAACTCCTCAAGCAGCCCGAAGAGCTCCTCCATATCCGCCATGGTGAAATCGGCCATATGCGCGATGCGGAAGGTCTGGTTCTTGATCTTTCCGTAGCCGTTGTCGATGGCATAGCCGCGCTCGGCAGCGAGCCTTTTGAGCGCCTCGAGATCAGTGCGCTCGTCATTGCGGGCGCAGGTCAGGGTCAGAGAGCGTGCTCCCTCGGCAGCGAACAGGCCGAAGCCCTGCTGCTGTACCCAGCCGCGCACGGCGTCGGCCATCTGCCGGTGACGCGCGTAGCGGTTTTCGAGTCCTTCGGCGAACATCTTCTCGAGCTGATGGGCAAGGGCGTAGATCAGGCTGATACAGGGTGTGCTGGGCGTGTTGTCCTTCGCATCGTTCTTTTCGAATTCCTCGAAATCGAAATAATAGCCGCGATTCGGAGTGTTCTTCGCCTTCTCCAGGGCCCGGCGCGCGACCGCAAAAACAGCCAGTCCCGGTGGCAGGCCGAAAGCTTTCTGCACACCGGCCAGGCAGACGTCGGTGCCCAGTTCCTGCGGATCGAGGGGGACCGCGCTCATCGACGAGACCGTATCGACAATGAAGGTGACATCGGGATACCTGCGCATCACCGCCGCAATCTCGCTCAGCGGCGACATAACGCCGGTGCTGGTTTCGTTGTGCACCAGGGTCATGGCGTCGTACCTGCCGGTGGCCAGCGCCTGGTCAACCATGTCCGCCGTGACTGGCTCCCCCCATTCGGCGGCGAACAGGTCAGCCTCGATGCCGCAGCGCCGGGTGACATCGTGCCATTTGGCGCTGAACGCCCCGTTGGCAAAGTTGGCGCAGCGTTTCTGCACCAGATTGCGCACCGCGCCTTCCATGACCCCGAAGGCGCTCGAGGTGGAGAGAAAGACGGGATCCTTGGTGTTCAGCAGGCACTTGAGATGCTGCGTGACGCGGCGGTGCAGTTCGGCGTACTCTGGCATGCGATGGCCGATCATCGGCGCGCACATGGCTTCATAGACATCCGGCGCGATCTCCACCGGGCCGGGAATGTAGAGTTTTTTATGCATGGGGATCTCCGGAAAAGCTGTCATTTGTCACTTGTCATTGGTCATTTGTAAAAACCTTTAGACTCTCTGCAGCGACAAGTGGCAAGTGTGCAAAATAAAAAACGCCCGAGCCTTCCCTGATCAAGAGTCGGTGCCCAAGCGTATTCCGCTAATTAGCACAGCGCCCTACACCTGTCAAGACGTCCGTTGACAGCAGCCGCAGCGGCAAGCTAGCATGTCAGGACAAGTGACAAGTGACAAGTGACAAGTGACAAGTGACAAGTTACAAGTGACAAGTGACAAGTTACAAGTGACAAAGGTTCTCACATGAAATTTACCGATCACCAGATCCGCAGGCTCTCAGAGGCGGTTCTGCGCGCCCTTGAAGATACGGATGCCGCCACCCTCAAGGCCGACCGCCCCCGGGTGCTTTCCCGCGTCGAAGAGATCATCCGCGCCAATCTGGCCGGTGAGCAGAGCCTTGAAGACGAGGCCCGCAAGCTGCTCGATGAGCATCTGCGCCAGGCGCCGGCCGGGGTCGATCGCCACAGGCTGCTGCAGATGATCAAGAAGAAGCTGGCCGAAGAGAGAGGGATACCGCTGTGAAACTCTCAGAGCAGCGCATATCGCATCTTGCCCACCTGCTGCATGACGGATTGTGGCGCGACGATCTGGTCGACTATCCAGACGAAGCGCGAGCGCTGGACGCGTTAAAAAAGGCCCTCACCCGGGTTCTGTCCATCGACGACGAGGTCGATACGCTGGTGCGCGACAAGCTGAATCGGCAGAAAAAGATTCCCGGCAGCCGTGAGTGGCAGATCCTGCACGATAAGTATTTTCGCGAAGAGATGGAGAAGCGCCGGTGGTAAGACCTCTGCCGGCGCTGCTCATTCTGCTGCTGCTGGCCGCGCCTTCCGCGGCGGCGGTGCGCGTGCAGAAAAGCGATCTCTATGCCCGCCCCGCAGACGGGGGTGTCATCTATGTGCTGCCCTTTCTCACGGTCATGGTGCCCGACGAGGTGACCGGGCCCCTGTTCGACCGGTTTGTCGATGAGCTCAACAGCTGGGGGGCGAGTCTACCCGGTGTCGCCTACGAATTCATCATCCTCAAACAAGGACGCGAACGCGTCCCCGCCGAATGGCTCGCCGAAAAAACCTACGTCACCGGGGAAGTCTTCGGCTATGTCGAAGATTCCGGCTGTTGCGCCACCGACATATCTCTGAACAGCCGCATCCAGCTCTTTCAGCCGCATAGCGATGCCCCGACCCTGATCCTGCAGAATCCTGAAAAGGTTTTTTTCGACCATGATCGTTCGGACCTGCCGGTCGAGCGCGGCAAGCTGGCCAACCGCGCCGGCTCCGAACTGGCTATCGAGCTGTTGCAGGTGCTGGTCGGCGCCTGATTTTCTCCCCTCCGATTTTTTTTGCCACTCCCCCTTGACATTCATTCTTGGCTGATTATATTTAGCCCTGTCGTTAGCACTCCTGTGAAGTGAGTGCTAACAGCCGGGCCGCGTGGCCAGGTTCTGTCGGTTGCATACAACCCGGGGACGCTCGTCCCCGCATTTTACGTTGACCCAGAAAGGAGAAGCCAAACATGAACATCAGACCGCTTCACGACCGCATTATCGTCGAAAGGGTGGAGGAAGAGCAGAAGACCGCTGGTGGCCTCATCATCCCCGACACCGCCAAGGAAAAACCCCAGGAGGGCAAAGTCGTCGCCGTCGGCAAAGGCAAGAAGACCGAGGACGGCAAGGTCATCGAGCTCGACGTCAAGGTCGGCGACAAAGTGCTCTTCGGCAAATACTCCGGGACCGAGATCAAGGTCGAAGGCAAGGAGTATCTGATGATGCGCGAGGACGATATCCTCGGCGTCGTCGAGTAATCGCACTTTAACCAGCCCACGTACAAGGAGGATATCGTCAATGGCAGCAAAAGAAATCAAATTCGGACAGGACGCCCGCGCCAAGATTCTCAGCGGCGTGAATGCCCTGGCCGACGCAGTCAAAGTAACCCTCGGCCCCAAAGGGCGTAACGTCGTTATCGAAAAATCTTTCGGCGCTCCCCTGATCACCAAGGACGGCGTTACCGTCGCCAAGGAGATCGAGCTCGAAGACAAGTTCATGAACATGGGCGCGCAGCTGGTCAAGGAGGTCGCCTCCAAGACTTCCGACGTCGCCGGCGACGGCACCACGACCGCCACCCTGCTGGCCCAGGCGATCTATCGCGAAGGCGCCAAGCTGGTGACCGCCGGGCACAATCCGATGGAAATCAAGCGCGGCATCGACCAGGCCGTCGAGGCCTCCGTCAACGCGCTGAAAGAAATCTCGAAGCCGATCAAAGACCACAAAGAGATTGCCCAGGTCGGGACCATTTCCGCCAATTCCGATGCCACCATCGGCAATATCCGTGCCGAGGCGATGGAGAAGGTCGGCAAAGAAGGCGTCATCACCGTCGAGGAAGCCAAGTCGATGGAGACCACTCTCGAGACCGTCGAGGGGATGCAGTTCGACCG
>JAGXHK010000110.1 GCA_024636255.1 Desulfuromonadales bacterium
CTCGAGAACTTCGCCGCCCGCCTCGAGCGCCGGCGCGAAAAACGCAGCGCCCGTCGTGAGCAGAAGGCGCGGGAAAAAGGCGAGCGCACCGAACAGGGCCCGCTGATCAACAACCCCGTTGCGCGCCCGGCGCCTGCGGCCGCGAACAGCACCCCGAAAAAGAAGAAGAAGAAAAAAGAGGAGGAAGATCAGCAGAGCACTTTCGAATTTCTCGAGCCGGGCGGCGTCTACCACCGCCCGCCCCTGTCGCTGCTCGACCATGAAGGCGGCGCGCCGCCGCCGGTCGACCGCGAATCGCTGATGGCCAATGCGCGCCTGCTCGAGAGCAAACTCAAGGATTTCGGCGTCCAGGGCGAGGTGACCGAGGTGAAGCCCGGCCCCGTCGTCACCATGTACGAATTCGCTCCCGCCCCCGGCGTCAAGGTCAACAAGATCGCCGGCCTCTCCGACGATCTCTCGATGGCTCTGCGCGCCATGTCGATTCGCATTGTGGCGCCGATCCCCGGGCGCGGCGTGGTCGGGATCGAGATTCCCAACCGCGAGCGCGAGATGGTCTGGCTCAAGGACATCTTCGAATCAGAGGCTTTCCAGAAAGCCGGTGGGCGCCTGCCCATGGCGCTGGGCAAGGACATCTTCGGCGGCACCGTGGTCTCTGACCTGGCCAAGATGCCCCACCTGCTCGTGGCCGGCTCCACCGGCAGCGGCAAATCGGTCTCCATTAACACCATGGTCCTATCTCTGCTCTACCGGGCCACCCCTGAAGATGTGCGCATTATCATGGTCGACCCCAAAATGCTCGAGCTCTCCATCTACGAGGGGATTCCCCACCTGCTGCTGCCGGTGGTCACCGATCCGAAAAAAGCATCGCTGTCGCTGGGCTGGGCGGTGCGCGAGATGGAGCGCCGCTACAAGCTGATGGCCGATAAAGGCGTGCGCAACATCGACGGCTACAACAAGAAATTCGCCCGCGAGCAGAAAGAGAAAGAAGAACTCGCCGCACAAGGCAAGGTGGTCGTCGATGAGGTCCCCGAAGGGGAAGAGGATCTGCCGGAAATCGAAATTGTCGAAGGTGAGGAGCTCGACCACAGCCACCTGCCCTACATTGTGGTCATCGTCGACGAACTTGCTGACCTGATGATGGTCGCCGGCCGCGAGATCGAGGAATCGATCGCCCGCCTGGCGCAGATGGCCCGCGCCGCAGGCATTCACCTGATCCTGGCCACCCAGCGTCCCAGCGTCGACGTCATCACCGGTCTGATCAAGGCGAATTTTCCGACCCGCATTTCTTTCAAGGTCTTCTCGCGCGTCGACTCGCGCACCATCCTCGACCAGATGGGCGCCGAAGCCCTGCTCGGCATGGGCGACATGCTCTTTCTGCCACCGGGCACCGGAGCTCTGAACCGCGTACACGGCGCCTTCGTCTCGGAGATGGAGGTGCAGCGCGTGGTTGATTTCCTCAAGAAGCAGGGCGAACCCGAGTATGACAAGTCGATCCTCGAGGCGCCTCCCGCCAGCGAAGGGGGCGGCGCCGGGGAGGATGAGGAGGTCGATGAGAAGTGGGACGAAGCCCTGGCCCTGGTCGCTGAAACACGCCAGGCATCCATTTCGATGGTTCAGCGGCGCCTGCGCGTCGGCTACAACCGCGCCGCGCGCATGATCGAGAAGATGGAGCAGGAAGGAATCGTCGGGCCCTCCGACGGCACCAGCAAGCCGCGCGAGGTTTTCATCAATCGCCTCGAACCCTAAACCATCCAATGCGGAAAGACTGACCCATGGCGGACCCGAGAATCCAGGAACAGCAGATCATCGACGCCTGCCTCGTTTCGCTTCAGGCGCTGCGCGGCTGCGCGGTCTCATTCATTCCGGCCGGCCGCCAGGAGCCGATCGCCGGGCACCTGCTTCTCGAAGGTCCCTGGGGGAGCGCCGGCTACCGGGTGAAGGTGGTGCCGCGCCTTACGCCCATGGCGGCCGAGTTGGCCATTCACCAACTGGGCGCTCTGCACTCCGGCCCCGAGCCAGCTCTGGTTATGGCAGACTTCGTCTCCGTCAATATGGCCGAGAAACTGCGGGGCCACGGCATTGAATATATCGACAGCGCCGGAAACGCCCATCTGAACCGACCTCCGCTGCTCGTCGAGGTCAGCGGACGCAAACGGCGCACCCGGCCGCCGCGCACCAGTCGCGCTTTTCAGCCCTCGGGGCTGCGCCTGGTGCATCTGCTTCTCAAACGCCCCGAGACGCTTGGGTGGACGTACCGCGAACTCGCGCAGCAGGCCGGCATCGCCCTTGGTGCGGTCGGACCGGTCCTCAAAGAGCTCGAGGAGCGCGGTTTCATCATCACCACCAAAGAGAAAAAAAAGCTGCTGGTCAACCGCCTCGATCTGCTTGGCCGCTGGGAGATCGGCTATGCCGAGCGTCTCTATCCCAAACTTTACCTCGAAACCTGCCGCCTGGCCGCCGATGCCACTCTCACCGGACTTCCCGACCTGATCCGCCACCAGCAGCTGCATGCGCAGGTGCTGGTCGGCGGCGAACTCGGCGCCGCCCTGATCCTCGAGGGAGTGCGCCCCGCATCGGCCACCCTGCATCTGCACGGCGACCCCCTGGCGATCATGCTGCGCCTGCGTCTGGTCCCCGATCCCGACGGAGAGATCGAACTGCTGCGCGCTCTGGGCGAGCCGCGCGACCCGGAGGGCGCAAAAGACAAACTGGCCTTGGCCGACCCTCTCCTCCTGCATGCCGAACTGGTCCGCAAGACATCTCAGGGCGAGTTGGCCCGGCATCTCTTCGATCGCTATCTGGCACGGCACGTGACGCCACGCAGTTGAGGCGAACGAGCCGATCCCGCTCCAACTCGCATCCTTCTGAGGGCCTGGCAAATCAGCCAGAAACTGATACATTTGGTGTTTACCCTTTTACACTCGGAACGTCTCTATGAACCAGCGCGAACTCAAAAATCTGCTGGCCGCGGTACAGGAAGGCAGCCTCGATATCGAGGGCGCCCTCGAGCGCTTGCGCGATCTGCCATTTGAAGATATCGGTGTCGCGATGATCGACCATCATCGCGAATTGCGCCATGGCGCCCCCGAAATTATTCTCGGCGAGCGCAAGAGCGGCCCCCAACTTGAAGCCATCATCACAACCATGGCCGGGCGGGGCGGCAACATTCTGGTCACCCGCCTTGACGCCGAGAAGGCGGCGGCGCTGTGTGGCCTGTTCCCGGCAGCGCAGTACGATAGCGAGGCGCGTACCCTGACCCTGATCCAGGAGGAAATTATCCCGCGGGGGCGCGGCCCGGTGGCGGTGGTCGCCGCAGGGACCTCTGATATCCCGGTAGCGAGAGAGGCAACCATCACCCTGCGCATGCTCGGTCATCAGGTCGATGAAGTGATCGACGTCGGGGTCGCCGGCATTCACCGACTCTTCGCCCGCGCGCAGATTCTGCATCGCGCGGCCGTGGTGATTGTCGTCGCCGGCATGGAAGGGGCTCTGCCATCGGTGGTGGGCGGGATGATCAAAACCCCGCTGATCGCGGTGCCGACCTCGGTTGGCTATGGTACCTCGTTCGGCGGCGTGGCAGCCCTGCTCGGCATGCTGAACTCATGCGCCAGCGGCATCACGGTGGTCAACATCGACAATGGCTTCGGGGCCGCTTATGCCGCCCACCGCATCAATATTCAGGGCTCGGAATGACAGTGCTGCACCTTGATCCGGTCGGCGGCATCGCCGGCGATATGTTTCTGGCGATGCTGGTCGATCTCGGCGTTTCGGCCGAAGCGCTTGAAAGCGAGCTGGCCGCCCTGCCCGTCGGCGGCTATCGCCTGCACTGGAGTCGCGAGCAGCGTCAGGGAATCAGCGGCACCCGTTTGCAGATCGAAATCGATGAGCAGCATCACCACCGCACCTGGCTGGACATCGATCGCATGCTGACCGGCTCCCGACTTGAACAGTCGGCTCGTGAGCTGGCCCGGCGCATCTTCCGCCGACTCGGGGAAGCCGAAGCGAAGGTTCACGGCATCGCTCTTGAGCGCGTGCATTTCCACGAAGTCGGCGCCATCGACTCGATCGTCGATGTGGTGGGCGCCGCTATCGCTCTGCAGCTGCTCGGCGCGCCTCGGGTCACCTGCGCCCCCTTGCCCCTTTCGCACGGAAGTGTGCAGTGTGCCCATGGCAACTTTCCTCTCCCTGCGCCGGCGACACTTGAATTACTCAAGGGGATACCGGTCGTCGACGGCCGCAGCACAAGCGAGCTGGTCACCCCGACCGGAGCAGCCATCGCCGCCGAGATTGCATCTTTTGGCGACATGCCCGGCATGACGATCGAGAATAGCGGTTACGGCGTGGGAGGAAGGCACCTTCCGGATCGCCCCAATCTGCTGCGCGGAATTCTCGGCAAGCCCGCAGGGGATAGTGAGCGCGATCTGGTGAGCGTGCTTGAAACCCACATCGACGACGGCAATCCGGAATGGCTTGGAGCGCTGAACGAACGGCTGCTCCAGGCGGGTGCTCTCGATGTGGCTTACTCGGCCCTGCAGATGAAAAAGAACCGGCCCGGAACGCGGCTCACGGTTATCGCTCCCTGCGGCAGCGAAGAGGCGCTGGCCGGCATTGTGCTGCGCGAGAGCAGCGCCATCGGCGTACGCAGCTATCGCACCGAGCGCTTCAAGCTGACGCGCCGCAGCGCCGCAGTCGATACCCAACTCGGCCCCGCAGAGGTCAAGCTGCTCGCACAGAACGGACAGACGCTTCGGATCACCCCGGAGTACGAAAGCTGCCGGCAGCTGGCCGAGCGCAGCGGCCAGCCGCTGCCCCGGATTTACCGGCTGGTGGAGCGGGCAGCCGACCGGCTCTTCGCCGAAGACGAGAAAGGAGAAAGGGAGTAGAGCAAAGGCGCCTCCGGGCCGCTTTTGACCTTGCCTCCGCAATGACTATGCGCCGCCTGATTCTCTTTCTGGCCACGAACGCCGGTCTCGGTTTTTCGCCCCTGGTGCCGGGTACGGTCGGCACCCTGGCGGGCCTTCCGGCTTTTTTTCTTCTCGCCGGCCTGACGCCGGCCGCCTACCTGCTGGTCTGGGGGCTGTTGTTGGTTCTCGCCTGCTGGATCAGTCATCGGGCCGGACTGATTTTCGGCATCGCCGATGACGGTCGGATCGTCATCGACGAGCTGGTCGGCTATCTGGTGACGGTCGCCTTTCTCCCCTTTTCCTGGCCGGCGGCCCTGCTCGGTTTCTTCTTCTTCCGCATCTTCGATATCGTCAAGGTTTTTCCGGCCTCATGGTTCGACCGGCGGATGAAGAACGGTATCGGCGTCGTACTCGACGATGTCGTCGCCGGACTCTATGCAGCGGTCGCACTGCGGCTTTGCCTAGCACTGATTAACTGATCAGAGTGTCCATTCAGGATCGGAGCGCGACCGATAAATTCGCCGCCCCACCTGCGTTGTTACCGCCAATCGACTCGAGAGGATCTGTCGTGCGTCTTGAAATTGCCGTACTCGCCATAGGAGATGAGCTCATCAGCGGCGAAATTTCCGACACCAACACGGCCCGTATCGCCAACCTTCTGCGCGGACGCGGCTTTGTGGTCCGCGAGGCGCGTTGTGTCGGAGACGACGAGGCGCGCATCGCAACCGCCCTGCGCGAGCTTGCCCGCTCTCATCAGGTGGTGCTGGTCACCGGCGGGCTCGGCCCGACCCGCGACGATCTCACGGCCCGTGCCGCCGGGCAGGCGTTCGAGCGCCCGCTGATACTGCACGAAGAGGCTCTGGGGCTGATTCGCGACTTCTTTCACGAAACCGGCCTGGAGTGGGACCCGCGCAACGAAAAACAGGCTTTGCTGCCGCAGAAGGCATTGGCGATCCCGAACATCACAGGCACCGCTCCCGGTTTCTGGATGCGCCATGAGGGGTGCGATCTCGTCTTCATGCCCGGAGTTCCGGAAGAGATGGCGGCGATGTGCGAACGAGAGGTCCTGCCCCATCTCGAGGAGCTCTGCGGCGGTCTCGCTCCGCTGCAGGAGCGCGTCCTGAAAATTTTCGGATTGTCGGAACCGCGGGTCGAGGGCCTGCTTGACGGGGCGGATCTACCCGGTGAAATCGGCACGGCCTTCGGCGTCGATTATCCTTTCGTCCATCTCAAACTGCGGCTTGCCGGCGAGCGCGACTCCGCCCTGCTCGATCGGGCGGAAGGCGAAGTCCGCGAGCGCCTTGGCGACTATATCGTCGCCCGCGACGATGAGACCCTTGCCGGCAACGTGGGCCGGCTTTTGACCGAAGCCGGGCTGAAGCTCTCCGTGGCCGAGTCGTGCACCGGCGGGCTTCTGGCCGAATGGCTCACCGATATCCCGGGGGCATCGAATTTTTTCGATCGCGGTGCGGTGACCTACTCCAACGAAGCCAAAAACGAGTGGCTCGGCGTCTCAAAGCGCATCCTTCTCGACCAGGGAGCCGTCAGCGAAGACTGCGCCCGGGCAATGGCGATGGGGATGCGACAGGCGGCCCGCACCGACCTGGCAGTGGCGATCACCGGAATCGCCGGACCCGCCGGCGGCACCGCGGAGAAACCGGTGGGAACGGTTTTCATCGCACTTTCGGCAGGCGACGCCGAGCAGGCCAAGGGGTATCGCTTCGGCGGAGAGCGCTATAAGGTGCGGCGCATGGCCGCCTGCATGGCCCTCGAATGGATCCGACGCTATCTGGCTGCACGCGGCGGTACCCGCCCGGGCAGATAAAAGGCCACGCAGCAGCAGGTTCTGACGAGTCAAGGGGATAACCGATGACAACAGAAAACAGGACGAAAAGGCGTCACCAGAGGCTTCTGCCTGCGACGATACTGGCCCTGCTTTCCCTGTCGCCGGTCTTTCTACTCCTGCAGCATCTTCGCGAACACGGCCTTCTCGCCCAGACCTCCCACCTTGCAGCGTACGCGGTATTCGGCTGCCTGATTGCGGGCCTGAGCGCCACCCTGCTGCGCACCCGGAGCCGGCACACGGCACTGGTGCGCGAGAGCAGGACACACGAGAAGATTCGCCGCCAGTTGCAGAGCGATCTGGAAGATTCGCGCCGCCGTTTCCACCAGGTTCTCGCCAATGCCGGCGACGCGATCTTTTTTATCGATCCGGCCGACGGATCTTTGCAGCTCAGCAATCGCCAGGCCGAAGAGATCATCGGCTACAGCTGCGATGAGGTCCGCACCCTGGCACTGGCAACGCTTTTCCCCGGAGGCCAGAAGCGGCGCTACCTGCGCCTGGTACGCCGGGTTCTGCGCACCGGCTATGGCGAAGAACCGAACCTGCAGTTTCGCCGCAAAGACGGCTGCACCCGGGTCGGCGCGGTTCACGCCCGCCTCGGTACCCTGGGGACCCGCCAGGTGGTGCACGGCGTGGTGCGCGATGTCACCCGGGTACGGCACCACGAGCAGGAACTGCGCCGCCGCAATCGGGAGCTGACACTGCTCAACGACATTGCCCACCGCGTTTCGGGCAGCCTGCATCTGGGCGAGCTGCTGCTGAACATCCTCGGGGGAGTCATTGAGGTCTTCGAAACCGAGGGCGGCGGGATCTTTCTCCTGCGCGAAGACGGCAGAGAACTTCAACTCGCCGCCCACCAGGGCGTTGAAGCCGAAGTTCTGGCCGACATCATGCGGGTCCCCATCGGACCCGGCCTCGCTGGCCGCGTTGCAGCCAGCGGCCACCCGCACACATCTGGGGATCTGCAAAAAGATATTCGACTTCGCTCCGATGCGATTCGTCAGGCGGGATGGCGCGGCTTCCAGGCCGTCCCCCTGGTGGCCAAGGAAAAAACCGTTGGCGTCCTTTTCCTGTACACCCGCACCCGGAGACTTCCCGAGCACAGCGAACAGGATCTGCTGCTGGCCATTGGCCGGCAGGTCGGCACGGCCATTGAAAGCGCCAGGCTGTTCGAAGATCTGCAATGGCAAAACCGCCTCACCCGAGCCAGCAATCGCGAGTTGCAACGTTCACGCCTGCAACTGCGCGAGAATCTTGACCAGGCGCAGCAGGTGAATCTGGAACTCGAGCGCCTCGACCGGATGAAGAGCAGCTTTCTCTCGTTGGCGTCCCACGAGCTGCGCACGCCGCTGACCTGTGTCCTCTCCGGCATCCAGTTTCTCCATCAAACCCTCATGGAGCGTCTCCAAACAGAAGAGCGCCTGCTGCTCGATGCCGTTCTGCACGGCGGAGAGCGGCTCGAAAGGGTCGTTCGCGACCTGCTGGAAGCCGCGCGCCTCGAGTCGAATGCCCTGTATCTGGCCCGCGAGCAGGTCGATCTGGCCGAGCTTCTCGAGGCGATCCGCGAAGAATTCTCGGCGACGCTGCAGGACCGAGAGCTGAGTTTGATCCTGCCCGGGCTGCCGGACCGACTCGCCGTGACCGGGGATGCCTATCACCTCAAGCGCACCTTTGCCCGCCTGATCGAGAATGCCATCAAATTCACCCCTTCCGGCGGCGGCATCGAGGTCCGGGTGACGCAGCGCCAGTTCGCCGAGGTCAGCATCCAGAAACCTGAGCTGAGCCGCTTTTCGCCGGATTTTTTCCATTCCCTGCAACATGGGCCCCTGTTGCAGGTCACGATCCGCGACACCGGAATCGGCATCCCGCTCGAAGAACAGGTCCGGGTGTTCGACAAATTCTACGAAATCGGCGATATCGCCGACCATACCAGCTCGCGCTCCCGCTTCGGCGGCAAGGGGGTCGGCCTGGGACTGACCCTGGTCAAGGGAATCGTGGAAGCGCATGAGGGGATGGTCTGGGTGGAAAGCTCCGATCCGGAGCGCGGCGCGGGAAGCTCCTTCCATATCCTGCTCCCGGTCACATCCGAGGAGGCAGAACTCCATGGGTAAGCTCAGGGTGTTTGTTGCGGTCCCCCTGCCGGAGGAGCTGATTCATCGGATCGGCGCAATTCAGCAGACGCTCGACCGGGAGATTTCCGGCGTGCGGTGGACCCGGGCCGAACAGGTGCACCTGACCCTCAGTTTCTTCGCGGGTCTGCCGGAAGAAGATCTTGATAAAATAGCGGAAATTATGCTATCGGTAAGCCACTCCCATCCGGCTTTCACGGTGGCAGCTTCCGGTATCGGAGCTTTTCCTTCGCCGTCGCGCCCGCGGGTCTTCTGGCTCGGGCTGCACCCCATCGACCGACTGGTTGATCTGCAGGCAGACCTGACCAGAGGATTTCGCCGCCTGGGCCTGCCTACCGAAGACCGCCCTTTCAAACCTCACCTCACTCTGGGCCGGGCCCGGGGCAAGGTGCGGGGCGCCGCACCGGTCTTCGAGCGCCATCGCGGCCTGAGCTGCGGGACGCTGCCTGTCGAGCGCCTCATCCTGTATGAAAGCAGGCTGCAGCCATCGGGCGCTCTCCATATTCCGCGACAGGCCGTGCACCTGGGGGCTTCGCGCGAAGAGCCGGAGAGATGAAATTCGCGCACAACATCCCAAACCTTTTTGGAGGACCCTTATATGGCGGACCAGAACCGCAACCGCGCTATTGACCTGGCGCTCGGCCAGATCGAGAAGCAATTCGGCAAGGGCAGCATCATGCGCCTCGGCGAAGACGCCGTACTGCCCGAGGTGGAGTCGATCCCGACCGGCGCCCTTTCCCTCGACATCGCCCTCGGCGTGGGCGGCGTTCCGCGCGGGCGGGTCATCGAAATCTACGGCCCGGAATCCTCGGGCAAGACAACGCTCGCCCTGCACATTGTCGCCGAAGCCCAGAAGAAAGGCGGCATCACTGCGTTCGTCGATGCCGAGCATGCCCTGGATATTCAC
>JAGXHK010000111.1 GCA_024636255.1 Desulfuromonadales bacterium
CCGGCAGAGCGCTGAAGAATGGCGGCCTCGGTACGGGTCGGATAGTATTCGGGCTGGGCGGTAATCCGTTCGTACAGATCGCTGCCCGCCACGTCGTAGAGAAAACGGCACTCGAGCCGCCGCGGCGTACGGGTCAACCCGCCGGCGACCGATCGAGCAAAGTCCATGACTGACTCTTCGTGCTGAGAAAGTTGAAACAGGGCGTGATCTTTTTCCGACAGGGTATGAAGAAAACTGCCACACAGATTATCCGGAGCTCTCATATGGGTGTTCAGCACGGCGTGTCCCTTTTTTGTGAAGGATTGCGACGAAACATCGTATCTGGTACGGACTAATTAATGGAAAAGCTTAGAGGGGTGATCGCCGATGTCAAGCGGCACACCGGCAGTTCTGCGCCAGGGCAGACGAGTTACGTACGGAGGGGTGCCAAAAGAAGGGGAGAGGCGATCGGGATCGGCCGGGAATTAGAAAATAATTATCGTGGCGACAGCCAGCGATACAGGGCAGGGGCCACTGGTCGGTCGGTGCGTGCTTTCGGCGCAGGTGTGATCCATTTCGAAAAATAGCGGCAGGATGATACAGAGTCGGCGGACCGCCGACTATTGCGTGCCGGGTCAGGTGCCGCCCGGTTCTTCGTCGGGGCAGCCGCAGGCCGGGCGCTTACGCCATGGCCAGAAGACCCGGATGAACAGCGCCGTCAGAATGAAAGCCGATACAAGCATGACCGGATGGTCGGCGTGTTCCCCGATATCGGCCACCCAGCGGGTGATATCGATATCGGCCCAGGCATAGAAACGATTGGTCAGCCAGCCCAGCGTGAGCGAACAGACGCCGATGCTGGCCAGATAGACCGCCGTGGCCCCTTTCCCCCAGAAGCGCCAGACGATGGTAATTGTGGCGGCGTTGGTGGCCGGGCCGGCGAGCAGAAAGACCAGGGCGGCGCCTGGGGAGAGCCCCTTGAGAACCAATGCTGCGGCAACCGGAGTGGTGGCGCTGGCACAGATGTAGAGGGGCACGCCGAGGCCGAGCATCACCAGCAGAGAGAGCCACTCGTTATCGAAAAAGCGGATGAAGAAATCAGCGGGGACAAAATAGGCGATCGCCCCGGCGATGGCGATGCCGAGCAGCAGCCACTTGCCGATATCCTCGAGCAGCTCGCCGAAGGCGTAATCGAGTCCGCCGCGCAGGCGTTTGAAAAGCGGCTCTTTCTGCAGGGATGAGGGGCTCCCCTCCGACGCGTCCGGGCACCCACAGCCGGGCGCTATATTCTCTTCGGCGCTGGAAACCGGCGGCGCATCGTCAGGCAGCCGGTTGATGAAGCTCCCTGTGACCATGGCGGTGACAAAGGCCGCCACCGGCCGCACAACCGTCATGACCGGATCGAGCAGGGCATAGGTGATGGCGACGGAATCGACCCCCGTCTCGGGGACCGAGACCAGAAAGGCCGCCGAGGCGCCTTTGCTTGCGCCCTGCTTGCGCAGCCCCACCGCCGCCGGGATCTCACCGCAGGAACACAGGGGCAGGGGAATGCCGAAGAGAGAGGCTTTGAACACCGCTCCGAGGCTTTTTTTGCCGAGATGCCGCGCCACCGCTTCGACGGGAAGAAGCGCTTTGAGCAATCCGGCCGCAAAGAATCCGAACAGAATATAGGGCGCTGATTCGGCGAAGATTTCCCAGCATTCGCGCAGAATTCCCAAAAGCATATCCATAACTCTTCATCGCCTTTTTTCTTCGAGATAACCGAGACCTTCTTCGAGCAGGGCGCGCACATGCGGGTCAACCAGGCGGTAAAAGACCATCTTGCCCTCCTTGCGATGATGCACGAGCCCTGCCGTGCGCAGCAGGCGAAGTTGATGAGAGATCGCCGACGGGCTCATTTCGAGCAGGGTGGCCAGATCGCACACGCACAGGGTCTCAGCGCTCAGTGCAAGAACGATTCGCATCCGCGTCGGGTCGCCGAGCAGCTTGAAGAGATCGGCCAGGGAGAAAACCGCCTGATCAGAAGGCATTCCGAGTTGCGCGTTGGCGATTTTGTCCTCGTGGACGCAGGTGAGTTGGCAGATGTCCTGGGGCATGTCACCTCATGGAGTGATGTGTGAATATGTATTCAGGTGTTTTTTGAAAATAAGCTCTTTCCCGAGTAAAGTCAAGCACCCGGAAAATCCGCACCAGGGATTAAACTTGCGCGTATTTCTTGCAGCTTCGGTGCAGCCTGTTATTTTTGAAGCGATTCCCTGGATTGTCATTGAGCGGCAGTAGCAGACGATATTTTCGGGGTTGCAGTCAACGAGACGCTTCTGGTAGGATTTGTCCAGATTAGCATTTTTTAGAGCGTTCAGCAGGAATTCAATGCCCGGACTGATCGGAAGAAAATCTATCGGCTTGCTGCTCTGCCTGGCGTACCTCGTTGCCGGGGCCGGTGGCGCACATGCGTTCATCTGGTGCTATCAGGCGGATGGCAGCATTCGTGCCGAATTCAATCCGTCCGGTGCCTGTGAATCCTCGTGTGATGCAGAATCGGCGGCCAATGAGCGGGTGGGCCATACGCCGGATGTCTTTCAGGATTTTTCGGCCGAGCAGTGCCGGGACGTTCCCGCCCTGCAGGCGCAGGCAAAGAATATCAGCCATTTTGAACCTGGTGGTTTTTTACCCGCTGAACCATCCCACGGCCAGTGGCAACCTGATCTCATCCCCCTGGTTGAGTTTCAGGAGCAGCTTCTTCTTGCACCCCAGCCACCACCGCCTTCACCCGTGTTGACAGCGCTTCGCACCGTCTTCCTTCTGATTTGATCCCTTCCTGCTCCATCCTCTGATTTCCCGAGCCGCTTCGGCTGAAGGGAAGTCTGCGTTTTTTCAGTTCCTCCACCCGAAAAAATAGAATACAGGAGCTTCTCATGCTGCGCATGATCCTCTGGCTCGGCGGCGCTGCGCTCGCGTTCGCCCTGTCGACGACAGCTCTGGCGCAATCAGAGCCCTTTTCGCCGCCAGGTGACTCGCCTCCCGAGCTGACGCTGGCCCGGGCACTTGCCCTGGCCTTGAAGAACAATCCGGAACTTGCCGCCTATAACCTGGAAATCCGTGCCCGCGAGGCCGAGGAGCTGCAGGCCGGCCTACGGCCCAACCCCGCCCTGTCCGCCGAACTCGAAAACGTCGCCGGCAGCGGCGAGCTGTCGGGAATCGATGCGGCGGAGACCACCCTGGTTCTCAGCCAGGTCGTCGAACTGGGCGCAAAGCGTCTGCATCGCCGCTCCCTTGCGGAAGCCGAAACCGAACTGGCCCGAAGCGACTATGAAATCGCACGGGTCGATGTGCTGGCGCGGACCACCCGCCAGTTCATTGCCGTTCTCGCCGCTCAGGAGCGCCTGCGTCTGACCGGGGACCTCGTGGCTCTGGCACAAGAGGCCCTCGAGACCGTCCGGGAGCGCATCGAAGGCGGCAAAGCGGCCGCCACAGAGGCCGTGCGGGCGAACATTCTACTCGCCGAGCTGCGGGTTGCCCAGGGGACGGTCCGGCATGCCCTCAACGCCGACCTTCGGCGTCTTGCCGCGCTGCTGGGAGAGGAGGAGGCCGGTTTTGCAGAGGTCACCGGTGACCTCTCCCGCCTGCCGCACCTTCCCGCCTTGGCCGAACTGGAAGACCGGATCTCCCGCAGTCCCGTTCTGGAGCGCTGGATGGTTGAGATGGAGCGCCGCCGCAAAGCTGTCGAACTGGAGCGGTCCCAACGCATTCCGGATGTCGAACTCGCCCTTGGGGCACGGCACGAAAATGAAGTCGACGACATCGGCTTTCTTCTTGGCTTTTCCGTGCCGCTGCAGATCTTCGACCGCAATCAGGGCGATCTCGCCGCGGCCCGCAGTCGCCTTGAGAAGGCGCGCGCGCAAGCCCGCAGCGCCCGGCTTGCGGCCAGGGCCTCCCTGGCTGCGGCCTGGCAGCAGATGGGCGCGGCTCACGATGAGGCTGAAGCTCTGCGCGATGCGATTCTGCCGGCAGCCAAACAAGCTTTCCAGGCCGCCGAATACGGCTATCGGGCCGGAAAATTCAGCCTTCTCGACGTTCTCGACGCCCAGCGCACCCTGGTGCAGGCGCAGGAGAGCTATCTGCGGGCTCTGGCGAGCTTCCATCAGGCCGTCGCGGATATAGAAGGGCTGCTCGGCAGCGCGCTGCCGGGCCTGGCCATCGACTCGGAAACCGACAAGGAGAACAATCCGTCATGAAATATCTAAAAAAAACCAAGCTGGTGCTTCTCATCGCCGTCGTCTGCGCTTTCGGGTTCGGCGGCTGGATCCTCGCCGGTCACCCGGTGCCGGCCTTTGCTCAGGTCGCCGACAGCCATGATCACGGCCATGACGATGAGGCGGCAGAGGCCGAACTCGACGACCTGTTCGGCGGCGAGGACGATCACGCAAGCGAGGGGCGCACTGGCCATGAACGTCAGGAGGGCGTCGCTGAGCACGAGGAGCATGAAGGTCACGAAGAGCGCGCGGAACACGACGAGCACGCGGACCATGGCGCTGACGAAAAGCGCGCTGACGAACATGCCGGCCATGATCAAGATGCCCATGCCGGCCATGACCACGGACCGGACGGCGAGTGTCCGGAACATCGCATTCCCGAGTCCGAGGACGCCCTCTGCCAGCCGCAGCTCATTGCCGGGCTGCGCCCGGGCGAGGGTCTCAAGGTCCGCCTTGCCGTGCCGGAAGCGGCCGAACGGGCCGGCATCACGGCCAGCCGCCCCTTTGCGGCCGGAGCCTCAGGTGCCGCTTTGCCTGGCAGGATAATTTTCAACCGCAACCGGTTGGCTCATCTGACGCCCCTTGTCCCCGGGGTGGTAAAAAAGATGCACGTCAGACTCGGTGACCATGTCAGGGAAGGGCAGGTGTTGGCCGAGATCGCCTCGCCCGAGATCGCCGCGTTGCGCGCTGATCTCACATCGGCGCAAAGCCGCAGCGAGCTTGCCCGGACGGTCTATCGGCGCGAAAAAGATCTGCTGGCCAAGGGCATCACTTCGCGCCAGGAGTTCGAGCAGGCCGAGAACGAATGGCGCCAGGCGCAAAGCGTCGTCACCCAGGTGCGCCAGCAGCTCATCGATTACGGTGTCGCCGAAACCGACCTCGAGCAGATGTCCGGTTCGACTCTGCCGGTCCGCGCGCCCTTCGCCGGAACCGTAGCGCTTATCAATACAGTCGGCGGCGAGGCGGTCGCGCAAGGCACCGCCCTGATGACCCTCACCGATCTTTCGGAGCTCTGGATCGATCTCTCCGTGCCCGAGAACCGCATCCTCGAGTTGCACCCCGGCGCCCGTGTGAGTACCTCCTTCGCCGCACTTCCCGGCCGCGCCTTCAACGGAGAGATTTTCTGGATCGCTCCGGCCCTCGATGAAAAGACCCGTATGCTCCAGGCGTTCGCAAAAGTTGACAACAGCGAAGGAATGCTGCGCAAAGGTATGTTCGGCGAGGTCCTGTTGACCGAAAATCCGGGTGCCGATGCTCTGGCAGTCCCCGCCGATTCCCTGCAGAGCCTCGACGGTATCCCCTACGTC
>JAGXHK010000012.1 GCA_024636255.1 Desulfuromonadales bacterium
TATCGAGACATGGCGGCTGAAGCTTTTTCAGACGCGCGAGAAACGCCCTCGTCCCCACCGGGACGAAAAAGTTCTCACGGGCTGGAATGGCCTGATGATAGCCGCCTTTGCCCACACCGGAAGTGCGCTTGCACAGCCCGAGCTCGTCGCCCGCGCGGAACTGGCCGCTGATTTCGTGCTGACAGAGCTGCGGACCGAAGAGGGTCGCCTGCTACGGCGTTACTGTGACGGCGAGGCTCGCATTCCGGCTTTTCTCGAGGATTACGCATTTTTTGTCTACGGCCTGACGGAGCTGTTCCTGGCCACCCAGAAGCCCCACTATCTAGAACGGGCTCTCGAACTGACCCGCGATATGGAAAAGCTCTTTGCCGATGGTCAGGGCGCCTTTTTTGATACCGGAAGTGACAGCGAGACCGTGCTGGTTCGTGGGCGCAGCACGTTTGACGGCGCTCAGCCCAGCGGCAACTCGCTCGCAGCCCTTAACCTTTTGCGTCTTGGCCGGCTGCACGGCGATACCGCCATGGAAGAGCGCGGCGAGAAGGTGCTGACCGCGCTTGCGGGTCAGGCGCGAAAATACCCGCAGGGACATAGTCAACTGCTGATCGCCCTTGATTTTGCGCTCGGCCCCGTCGACGAGGTGGTCCTGGTAGCCACCGAGAATGAAGACGTGGAAGAATTCGAGGAGCTGCTGCGCTGCAGTTTCAGACCGCGCACTCTCAGGGTGCATCGGTCGCCGGAGAGGCCCGAAGTGGAGAGGATGATTCCGACCCTGGCCGGCAAACAGGCGCACAAAAACCGGCCGACAGCCTATCTGTGCCGCGACCGTGCCTGCCGGGAGCCAGTTACCGACCGGGAAAGTCTGGAGAAAATGCTGGAGGGCAGATAACGGCTTGCCCCCCTGAAAACGCAAAAGGGCGGCGAGAACCGGTCCCCCAGCCTTCGCCGCCCTTTTGCGCTCCAGCACTGTGCGTTGCGATTTACCCGTTAATCACCTTGAGCAGATGCGGAACCAGCTGCTTTTTGCGCGAGAGAACGCCCCGTAGTTCATAGAGGTTCTCCTCGAACTGCGGGTAGCTCATCAGATACGGCAACTCTTTACTGCCCAGCGCCAGCAGCAGACTGGTCTCCTGGACGATGTCGGTGACCAGCAGGCCCGCCATATCAAGCCCCCGTTCCTGCTTGATCGCCGCCAGGGCCGTTGCAATATCTGCCTTCATGCCGTGAAACTCTTCAAAGCTGACCACCTCGACCTGACCGACCCCGAACTTCTGAGTGTCGGTTTCGTATTCCTTGAAGTCGGCAAGAATCAACTGGCGCAGCGACGAATAGGCCCCCAGAGCGCTGCCTGCCGCAAATATGCGCTTGCCGAATTCCTGGAGATCGAGGCCGGAAAGCTTGCCCAGCCAGGTGGCAATCTCCCGGTCGGTATCGGTCGTCGTCGGCGATTTGAGGATCACTGTATCGGAGAGCAACCCGGCAAGCATCAACCCGGCAGTGGCGCGGTCGGGTTCGATGCCTGCCTGGCGGTAGAGGGTGGAAACGACCGAACAGGTACTCCCGAGAGGCTGGTTGATAAAATGGATCGGATAGTCGGTATGGAAATTGCCGAGGCGATGATGATCCACGACCTCGATAATCTCGACCTTGTCGGCGCCGGCCACCGCCTGGGAAATTTCGTTGTGATCGACCAGGATCAATTTCACAGGAACCGGCTTGAGCAGGTTGCTTTTGGTCGCCACTCCGCAGACCCGCCCGTCGGCATCGAGTACCACCACTCCGGGGTCTGTGGTGTGCAGCAGCTTGAGCCGCAGATCGTCGAGGCGCTCCATTTCGTTGACCGCCTGAAAATCATCGCTGACCAGAGAATGGACCGGAGTGCTCAAGCGGGTTAGCCATGAAGTGGTGGCGGTATCAAACGGCGTGGAGATGATGGTCACGCCGTTTGCCCGCCCGAGGGCCATGATCTCTTCTGGAACCGGCAGGCTGCCGGTGACGATGAGAATGCGCACCCCCGCCTCCACCGCGGCACGCAGAATTTTGATGCGATCGCCGGTGATGAGAATCGCGCGCTTCAGATCGACCCCTTCCATGCGCTGGCTGAAGGTGGCCGAATCCATGGCGCCGACATAGAGATTGAGCTCAAGCACCTCATCGCTCTCCTCCCGGTTCAGAACCTTCGCCTTGAGGCATGTGGCGATGGAATTCACGCTGGCCTGCACCCGCCGGATCTCCTTTTCCTGGCGCGGAACGAGGAAACGCTCGGAGACTTTTTTGAGAAACAGGATGCCGACCGGCCGCCGCTCATCGTCAACCACCGGCAGCATGCGGATCGCATGCAGATGGAAAAGCTCCAACGCTCTGGACAACGGAGCGTTTCGCGGCACGGTCACGACATGCTCGCCGATTACGCCGCGCACCCGGGGGTAAATATCGGTCAGCAGTTGCGGCACCGGCAGGGCCAGTTCTTCAAGCACGAATTCAGTCTGCCGGTTCAGGTTGCCGGCGCGCGCCGGCTGGACGCCTGCAAGCCCCTGCAGGTCGCGCAGGCGCGCGTAGGCCATGGCGCTGCAGATCGAATCGGTATCGGGATTTTTGTGCCCGATGACGTAAACAATGTCTTCCTTCATGGTTCGCTCCTGCCCGGGTCCATTTCGTTCGTGGCATCAGTTCGCCGCAGCCTGCCGCGCACATTGCCCAGTCCAATCACATTTTCGACAATCCCGCGCTGGGGGCGCGCAAAGTCATCCAGCCAGACATAGATGTCCCCACCGCCGGTATCGAAGACTTCGTCGTCGATCTTGACTCGGCAGAGCATTCCGCCCGGCGGGAAAAAATCCGCGTGAGGGCGATGCGCGCCATTCAGAACATCGACAACGATAGAGGAAGGCCCCTTACGGTTGAAGGTCGGAATCTCAAAGTGCCGCCCTGGCTCCACGGGGCCGAAATTTCCCGCCCGGAAGTTGAAAAAAGCCGTCAGGATGTCATTGAGAAAATCGCCTTCAGGCATGGCAAGATCTTCGTTTTTGTGCGGCTCTCCCTGTTTCAGGCGCACATGGCGCACAAGGTTGGCGGCATAATCGAATTCGTAGCGATTCGTGCGCCTGCGACGATCGGAGCCCCGCCCCTTGCTCAGGCGCGACTCGTAAACAAGGGTGCGCAGCATACCGTCCGGCATCTGCTCCATAAGGGCCTCGTAGCTGTTCATACGGTCGCGGGTCACGAAAGCCGCCACGCCCAGCGTCCTGGCGTGCAGGGCTGCCCGATAGGTCCCCTCTCGCTCGCCGCGCGAGAGTTGCAGCTGCCCTTCGGCAAGGCGATCGAACCACAAGAAAGCGATATCGTAGACAAATGACTCCCCGACCATTGACTCGATCGTCTCCGGTCCGGCCAACCGTTGCGGATGATCGCTTTTGAGAACAACCTGGGCGCCGGCCACCTGAGCCAAAAGCAGACAGATGGCGATGGCCGTCGCGCATAAAAAGAGTTGTCTTACCATAGAACCGCACTGACAAACAGCAGATAGGCGGTCAGCAGGAGTGCGCCTTTCGGCCGGTCGAGTACCATGCGATGACGCACCAGGGGAAGAAGCGCAATACTGATGGCGAGCATCACCGGCAGTTCAAAGCGCAGCACCGACGGATCGACGGCCAGCGGGCGGATCATCGGGCAGATGCCCAGAACGAACAGGATGTTGAAGATGTTGCTGCCGATGACATTGCCGATGCTGATGTCCATCTGCCCTTTCCAGGCACTGACCACGGAGGCAGCCAGTTCCGGGAGGCTGGTGCCGAGTGCCACGATGGTGACGCCGATAACCAGTTCCGACATCCCCAGGGCTGTGGCGATCGTGACCGCCGAGCGGACCATGAGTTCAGCGCCGATACCGAGACCGATAATCCCGACCAAAACAAGGAAAACATCTTTCCCACGATGGGCTTTTTCCTTCTCGACCAGCTCCTGCGGCGGCAAAGTATTCTTGTCGCGGGCATTGCGAAGGCAGTAGATCAGAAAGACGATAAGCAGCAGGAACAGGACAAATCCGTCAAAAAAGGCCAGTTCGGCATCGAGGACGAAAAAAAGGAACAGAAAAGAGGCCCCGATCATAAAGGGGATCTCCCGCGACACGGTGCTGCGGGTGACCTTCATCGGCATTATCAGTGCGGCGACACCAAGGATCAGGCCTATATTTGCGATGTTCGAACCGATGATGTTGCCTGCGGCGATATCGGAAGATCCTTTTACCGAGGCAAAGAGCGAAACCATGAGTTCCGGCATGCTGGTCGCAAAAGCGACGACGGTCATGCCGATGATCAGCGGCCGGACCCCGAAAGAGAGAGCCAACCGCGAACTGCCGGCCACCAGATAATCCGCCCCGTAGTAAAGCAGGAGCAGTCCGGCGAAAAAAAGAATAACAGACAAGATCATGGATAAAAAAACCTTTCCGCCCGGGCAGTGCCCTTCCTGAAGAGGCATCCGGAGCGTGGCAAGATTACGGCATTGTGTTTTGCTGCGCAAGTCCTGAACTGCGATGCCGAAAACCCGACGGATTTACTTGACAATTACCGGAGGCAGAAATAATATATAGCGATATTTAATTATTAAAAACGACTCTATATGTCCAAGGAACATTCAGCGAAAATGGAATTCGATAAAGAGCAGAACTTCGAGCGGGAGGCCGAGATACTCAAAGTTCTCGGGCATCCCATTCGTTTGAAGATCGTTGCCGGCCTGATGTCGCAGACCTGCAACGTTAAAAAGATCTGGGAATGCCTTGCGCTTCCCCAGGCGACCGTCTCCCAGCACCTCGCCCTGCTCAAGAACAAGCATATCATCGAGGGCCGCCGTGAAGGGGTGGAGGTCTTCTACCATGTGATTTCTCCCCAGGCCCGGCGCATCGTCGGCGCCCTCATAGAGCAAAGTCCCTCCCGGTAAAAAGCTTCCCTGCATGATGTTCTATTTTCGAGCCAGAGCATAGATCACATGGTAGGTGGCGGGAAGCTGCCCGTCCCGACCGAACCGCTCCCGGTAATATGTGGACATCCCCTGCATCACCCGCCTTGAGGCAAGTCCTGTCGGGCGTCGGGAACTGGCATTCTGGGCGCCGATCTTTTTCAGGCCGCGCAGCAGGTCGGCCAGATCGCGGTGTCATTGCACTTCATCTGCCTCCCACAACTGAATATTCGTGAAAGAGGCCTGATGCAGGGCGCTGCGCACCTGCTGAAGGCTGGGGAATTCCTGTACATGGGAGGGGTGAGTGGAGTTCGCCTCTCGCATCGATTCGCGATGCGCCGCGCGCAGTTCGAAAAGAGTCCGCTCGGCAAACAGCGCAAAACCGAAAACGCCGTCTTTGCGCAACACCCGCCGGCCCTCTTCGAAGGCGCGCGGTAGATCGTTCATCCACTGGTAGACCGAGGCTGAAAGAACGGCGGCGAAACGTCCGGCGGCAAAAGGCAGCTCCTGTGCATCGGCATCAACAGCCCATGCCCCCGGGATATTCAGCGCGGCCAGAGACGTCATGCCGTGCGCCAGATCCGAGACAACGAGAGGCGGATCGGGATAAAGCACGCGCAGACGCTTGGCAAGCTCCCCGGTGCCGGTGCCGACGTCGAGAACCGGCCCCTCGAATGTTTTTGGCAGAGCGGCGATCAGGTTGGCGGCGACCTGCTTCTGCACAATGGCGTAACGGTCGTATTCACCGGCCTGGCTCGAGAAGCGGCGGCGCACCCGGGAAGGAGAAAGAGGCAGATCGGCGCTCATTGCAGAAACTCCCGCCACTGTTCGGCAACCTCTTCGGGACGACTCAGAAAAGGCGCATGGCCAACCCCTTTGAGCATGCTCAAGCGGGCCGAAGGCAGAGAGCGGCCCAGAAATATTCCCGCCTCGGGCGGTGTGATGGCATCCGTGTCGCCATGCATGACCAGTGCGCGCGCTTCGATCTGCGCGGGCAGATCGCGCTGATCGGCCGTGGCGAGCGTTTCCAGGGCGGCCAGTGCGACATCGGGGTCCGGCAGGTGCCGGCCGCGCACAGCAAAGCGCACGATCTCGCGGTAGCGCTCACGCGAGACCTCGTCCTGACCGAACTGCAGAGCAAAAAAATCTCCCATCGTCTTTTCGTAATTGCGCCTGAGGTTACGGGCCATGCTGCGCACCTGAGCCGCAGGCAGCCCGGCCGACCATTCAGCGCGACCGGTAAAGCAGGGAGTCGTACTCACCAGCGCCAGGCGGCGGATGGTCTTTTGCGAGGCGGCCAACTGCATAAGAACCTGTCCTCCCAGCGACCAGCCGACAAGATTCAATTCGGAGAGATCGAGAGCTGCGAGCCACCCGGAGAGATCTGCAGCCAGAGCGCACAGGGAATAATCGCCGCACGGGTCCGAAGCGCCATGCCCGGGCAGATCCGGCGTCAGCACGCGAAATTCGTCGCTGAGCAGGTCGCGGATTTCGCTGAAGACGGAGCAGGACATCGCCCAGCCATGCACCAGGACGAGGGGACGCCCGGTACCGGTTTCGCTCCAGGCGATTTGGCGGCCATCGGCCAGCTTCATTCTGTTCATAGATTCTGCGCCACCGTCGCGATGATCCGCTCTGCCGCCTGATCGAGCTCTTCGTCCCTGTGGTCGGCCATGATCGTGGCGCGCAGGCGGCAGCGCCCTTCAGGAACAGTCGGAGGGCGAATCCCCTGGAGAAATATGCCCTCGGCAAGCAGCTGCTCCGAGGCTTTCATGGTCGGTTGCGGCTCCCGGGTGAGGACCGGGACGATCTGCGTGGCGCTTCCGCACAGATCGAGGCCGGCGGCGGACATGCGCTCGGCAAAGCGATGGCGCAGTTTCTTGAGCTGCGCGCGCCGCCGACGGCCCTCCTCGCCTTCGATCAGGTCGAAGGCCGCCAGAGCCGCCGCAAGCACCCCGGGAGGCAGGCTGGTGGAGAAGATAAAGGAGCGGGAGCGGTTGACAAGAAGATCGATGACCGGTTGCGGCGCAGCCAGAAACGCGCCGAAACCGCCGAGCGCCTTACCCAGGGTTCCCATGTGCAGATCGACTTCACCCAGGCAGCCGAGCTCCTCTGCACTGCCGCGGCCGTTTTCGCCGAGCACTCCGGTGCCGTGGGCGTCATCAACCATGAGCAGGCAGTCGTAGCGTTGTTTGAGAGCGACGAGCTGCGGTAACGGCGCCAGATCTCCATCCATGCTGAAGACCCCGTCTGTGACGATCAGCCAGCGCCCCTGGCGTTCGGGGGCGGCGCGCCGCATCAGATCGTCGAGGGCGGCGAAGTCGTTATGAGGATAGACCACCGTGCGCGCCCCGCTCAGCCGGCACCCATCAATGATCGATGCATGATTGAGGGCATCGGAGAAAATCACGTCCCCGGGGCCGAGAAGTCCCTGCAGAATGCCGGTATTCGCCGCGTAGCCGGAGTTGAACAGCAGGGCACCTTCGGTTGCCTTGAAGGCGGCGATCCGCTTTTCGAGACGGGTGTGCAACTCCATGGTCCCGGACACCAGACGACTGGCCCCGCTGCCGGTGCCGTAGGCAAGGCTGGCTTCGGCCGAAGCTTCGCGCAGGCGCGGATGGTTGGCCAGGCCCAGATAGTTATTGGAGCATAACAGCAGCACCTCGCGGCCTTCCAGATCGACTCGAGGCCCCTGCGGACCGCCTATGGTGCGCAAAGAGCGCAGCATCCCCTGCCCCTCCAGCTCCCGGAGCCGGGTGCGAAAATCATCCATCAAAATCCCCCCACGAAATCTCGCCTTCGAGCCGCCCCACCTGGTCGAAGAGGACAACTCTCTGTTCCAGATGCGCGATCAATTTCTGCAGATCCAGAGCCTCGCTGCGGACAAAAAAGGCGCGCCCGCCGCACGGCTCGCCGACAGGCTTGAGATGCGTCAGGCGCACATAGCCAAGCTGCGGGGAAGCAACATAACCGGCGATGTAAGATGGATCATCGGACCAGCAGAGCTCAGCGATTATGCCGGGTGTCGTGATCACTTTTCCGGCCAGAACCAGCGCCTCGCGCACATGCAGGTTATCCAGCCCAAGACGCGCAAGCCCCTTGCGCAGAACGCACTCGGCGCTCGCGCTCAGATCCATGCGGCTGGCCCGCACCCCGCGGGCCTGATCCTTTTCAAGGCGAGCCCCGCTGGCAGCATCGACCAGCATGGCACCGCGCATGGAGCGCCCGCCGGGGGCGGCTCCCGCGGCCAGGGACGTCATTGCGGCTTCGGCAGCGCGCGGTGCAACGCCTGTCTTTTTCAGCAACTGCAGAGCGGCGCAGCGTCCCTGCCGGAAATCATCGACCCGAATGGTGCGCAAGTCGGGAAGCCGGGCAGAGTCGATCTCACCGGGCGCCAGCCACTCAAGGGTCACCTGGATCCGGTCGGCTGCACCTTTTTCGTGATGCAATGCACGCCCAACCAACTGAGCCGCAACCGCTTCCGCCTGTGCGGCCCGCACCAGCCGCTCGGCCCCGGAGAGATGGTCCCCATACTGGCTGGCCCGCATGCGCACACTAAATAGATCGTCACTCATAACAAAAAACAATTAACATGCGGCCCGGCACTTGTCAACGAAGGTGTTTCTTGCGGTTGACAACTTTATCTTCACTCAACCTCAGGCTCTGTGCTACCCTTTTTTTCGTTTTTTGCAGATGCAAACAGCTACGAGGTTCCGATTATGCCGCAAAGCGATATTCCTCTTCTGTGGAGCGCCCTTGGGGCCAATGCACTGGCGGTTCTTTTTTATCTGCTGCACGTGCAGATCAGACGGCCGGCAATCTGGCGCTTTGCCTTTGCGCTTGTCCTGACCGGGTTTGCGGTGCAGACCCTGACTCTGGCCCTGCGCTGGTTCGCGGCCGGCTATCTGCCGGTGACCAACCTTTTCTCGACTCTGTTTTTTTTCAGCTGGTGCCTGGCGGCAACCTACGTCTATTTCGAACTGCGCTACCGGCTCCACGCCAGCGGCCTGTTCGTCATGCTGGTCAACCTTGTTCTGCTCGCCGCCGCTCTGCAGCGCGATCCTGCAATCCCCGCACTGGTGCCGGCTCTCGACACGCCGCTTTTCACCTTGCACATCGTCTTCAGTTTTCTCGGTTACGCCCTGTTTACCATGGCCTTCTCTCTCGGCGTCCTCTATCTGGTACGCCGCGTGACGGGATCCGCTCTCATTCCCGATCTCTCCAAACTGCGGCGCCTGAATGAAGAAGCGATTTTCCTGGGATTCATCTTCTTCACGCTGTGCATGGTCTTCGGCAGCCTGTGGGCCTACCTGGCGTGGGGATACTGGTTTTCCTGGAACATCAAAGGGGTCTGGTCCTTTATCGTCTGGCTTTTCTACGCCGGCATGTGCCACGCCAAGTTCGTCCGACGCTGGCAGGGAACCGGCTATGCCCTTCTCTCCATCGCCGGCTTTGGCGTGGTCCTGTTCACCTACCTGGGCATCGGCCTGCTGCTGCGCAGCAATCACCCCCTGGGCTGATGAAAGGGATACAGACCATGATAAAAGAACTCTGGAATTTTCTTTGTTCCCTCAAGCTGGCTATTGTGCTGGCTTCCCTGAGCACCCTGATCATCGGCGCCGGCTCCATGGTGATGCCCGCGCATCCGGAGATTTTCGGAGATCTTGACCGGATGACCCTGACGAACTGGTACGCGGCAGTCGCCAGCCAACATCCTCTGCTCACCTGGTGGTTGCCTGTGGCCGGTCTGCTGCTGATATCGCTCGGAGTCAACACTCTGTGCTGCTTCTGCGACTGGCTCATGCGCCTGCGCAGCCGCTGGCGCAAGACGGGAGAATACCTCATTCACCTCGGCTTCATCCTGCTGCTCGCCGGCTATCTGTGGGGCGCCTGGGCGGGAAACCGCACCGAAGGGCTGCGTCTGCCGCCTGGAAAATCGGTTCCCTTGCCGGCCCCTGAAGGATACGCTCTGCGTCTGGAGGATTTCCGCGCCCTTACTGGCCCGGGTGGACGGCCCATCGATATGATCAGCGACCTCAGCCTGCTGCGCGGCGAAGAAGTGGTCGCCAGGAAAACGGTGCGCACCAACCATCCACTCCTTTATCAAGGCCTGGTCGTGGTTCCCCTGAGCTTCGCCACAGAAACTAGCGGTTTTCGTTTTCTGCGGCCGGGGCGCGGGCTGGTTGATCTGGTGACGGGAGAAACGCTCGAGCTCTCCGGCCAGGAACGCCTCGAGGTTCTTGATTTTGCTCCCCATGTCCTTCGCCAAAGTAACGGCCGGGTTCGCCGCATCGGCGACCAGTTGCGCAGCCCGGCTTTTCTGCTGGAACTGCGCGCAGCCGATAAACAGATTTGGAAGGGATGGTACCTGCTGCGCGAGGGACTCCCTGAAGCTTTGGAACATCGCCTCAACCTGCGCCCGGTCGGCCCGCTCGAAAATCGGATCAGCGTGGTCACGGCCAATTACGACCCCGGCGCCGGACTGGCCATGGCCGGCGGAGCCTGCCTGACGGCAGGAGCTCTTTTCGCCTTCTTCTCCTATTACCGCAAGCGTCGACGTCAGGAGCGACCCGAAGTCATCTGATTCGCCCGCTTTTTCTTTCTTGAAAAAAATGGAATTGAGGGCTGACAGGAAAAGGCGGCTGCTGCTATACTGCCGTCTTCTTAATGAAGAATGCTTTGCCCACCGAGAGAGCCTGCCCCTTCGGATGATTCCGAACTCTCGTCCGGCGGTATTTTTCTGTGACGTACGCTTTCAAGGGAGACCTGCCAAATGACTGCCCGCATCCTCTGCGTGGAAGACGATTCAAGCATTCTCGATCTGCAGATGGCGCTGCTGCGCCGTCTTGGCTATCAACCGCTCGCCGCCACCAGCGGCGAGGAGGGTTATCGGCTGGCGGTGGATGAGCAGCCCGACGCCATTGTCCTCGATGTCATGTTGCCGGGATCCGACGGCTTTACTGTCGCAAAACGCCTGCGTGAAAACCGCGATACCCGCAGCATCCCTCTCGCATTCGTAAGCGCCAAGGGAGAACCGGAGCACTTCCGCAAGGGTTTTTCCTGCGGGGGGCAGATCTACCTGGCCAAGCCCTTCACGACGCGTGCCCTGCAGGTCGCGGTCGAAAGCCTGCTGCGCAACAAAGCCCGTCCTGCTCCCGCCCGATCTCAGCCCTCGCCGCCGAAAAAACGCCGCTGGTTCTGACCTTCCGCAAACGAGAAAAGCCACTCCCGATCCGAAGTGGCTTTTTTTCGTTTCTGCCCGCAGAATTTTTCAACGGCCTCAGCCTGCGGACGAACTGCCGGGGCGCCGCACATCGGCCAGGGCGGCACTGATCCGGGCAACCATACCGGCCGCATCGATGCCGTGACGTGCGCGCAGTTGCTGTTGCGAACCCTGCTCGACGAAGACATCGGGAAGACCGATGCGCAAAACCCTGGGTGCCAGCCCCTCGCTCTCGAACAGCTCCAGAACAGCGCTGCCAAAACCGCCCTGCAAGACATTCTCTTCTGCGGTCACCACGAAACCGGTGCGTTCGGCCTCGCTCACCAGCAGATCACGGTCGAGAGGCTTGAGGAAGCGGGCATCAACCACCGCCATTTCAATACCCTTCCCTGCCAGGTCTTCTGCGGCCTGCAACGCCTCCTGCACCATTATCCCCAAAGCGAAAATGGTCCCGTGCGTGCCCTCGCGAAGCTTCTCAGCGGTGCCCGGCGCAATCGGCACGATCTCTTCCGGCAACGCAAGCCCCTGGACATTTCCGCGTGGATACCGAAAAGCATACGGGCCATCATGCTGCAAAGCGCTGACCAGCGCGCGGCGCAGCTCTACCTCGTCGCGCGGAACCATGAAGGTCAGATTGGGGATGTGGCGCAGATACGAAAAATCGAACACGCCATGATGAGTGGGGCCATCGGCGCCCACCAGACCGCCACGGTCCATGGCAAAAACAACCGGCAGATTCTGCAGACAGACATCGTGCAAGACGTTATCGTAGGCGCGTTGCAGGAAGGTCGAATAGATGGCCACAACCGGCTTCATCCCGTGACAGGCAAGCCCCGCGGAGAAGGTCACGGCGTGCTGCTCGGCGATCCCCACATCGAAAAAACGATCCGGGTACTGTTCAGAGAATTCTTTCAGCCCCGTTCCCTCGACCATGGCCGCGGTGATGGCCA